>NZ_PSVO01000001.1:0-454938 GCF_002932325.1 Rathayibacter sp. AY1E2 | reverse complement strand
TGCAGCTGCTGACCGCCCACGGGCTCCTGCACCTGCTCGGCTTCGATCACGCCGAGCCGGAGGAGGAGCGCGAGATGTTCGGCATCCAGCGCGACATCCTGGTCGGCTTCCACATCAGCGAGCGACGCCGCTAGAGCGCGCCGTGCCCACTCTCCAGCTCCTCATCGCCGCCCTCGCGCTCGTCGCCGTCGGCGGCTGGTTCGCCGCGACCGACGCCGCCCTCGGCGTCCTCTCGCGCAGCGACCTGCTCGACATGGCCCAGCACTCCCGCAGCGCCCGCGCTCTCCGCGCGATCGCGGGCGACATGAGCGCCCACGTCAACGTCGTCAACTTCTCGCGGATCGCGGCCGAGACGACGGCCGCGGTGTTCGTCACCACGGTGCTGGTCGTCGAGGTCCCGCAGCTCTGGCTCGCGCTCCTGCTGGCGGTCCTGATCATGGCGGCGGTCTCGTTCGTCCTGGTCGGCTCCAGCCCCCGCAGCGTCGGGCGCGCCAACGCCCGCGCGGTCCTGTCCACCAGCGCCTCGCTCGTGCACGTGCTCCGGCTCGCGCTGGGTCCGGTCGCGCACGGGCTCGTGGCCCTCGGCAACCGGGTGACCCCGGGGACCGGGCGCTCGGCGGGGTTCTCCTCCGAGGAGCAGCTGCTCAGCATGGTCGACGAGGCGACCGAGCAGGACGTGCTCGAGCAGGACGACCGCGAGCTGATCCACTCGATCTTCGAATTCAACGACACCTTCGTCCGCGAGGTGATGGTGCCCCGCACCGACATGGTGACGATCGAAGCGACCTCCTCCGTCGGCGCCGGCATGGGGCTCCTGCTGAGCCGCGGCATCTCCCGGCTCCCCGTCATCGGCGACGGCGTCGACGACGTCCTCGGCGTGCTCTACCTGCGCGACGTGGCCCGGCACACCTACGAGCGGCCGGACGACGACGACACGGTCGCCGATCTCGCGCGCCCCGCGCTGTTCGTGCCCGAGTCGAAGAAGGCCGACGAGCTGCTCCGCCAGATGCAGCTCGAGTCCAACCACCTCGCGATGGTGGTCGACGAGTACGGCGGCATCGCGGGCCTGGTGACGCTCGAGGACCTGATCGAGGAGCTCGTCGGCGACATCTCCGACGAGTACGACCGCGAGGTCGACCTCTTCGAGGAGACGGCGCCCGGGGTCTACCGCGTCTCGGCGCGCCTGCCGGTGGACGAGCTCGGCGAGCTGTTCGAGCTCGACCTCGAGGACGACGACGTCGACTCGGTCGGCGGACTGCTGACCAAGGCCTACGGGCGCCTCCCCGAGCGCGGCGCGACGGCGCGGATCGGCGGAGTGCTGCTCGAGGCCGAGCAGGCGGACCCGCGCCGTGGGACCATCTCCACGGTGATCGTCCGCCGCGATCCCGATCTGGACACCGCCGGCGAGCCCGGCACCGGCCCCGTCGCGATCATCGCGGACGGCGGCACCACTACCCCCAGCCCGAGCACGGCTCCCACCCGCGGAGCCACGGGCGATCAGCACGAGGACGCACGATGACCGACACCACTCCCGCCGCCGCTCCCTACCGGGCGGGCTTCGTGTCCTTCGTCGGCCGCCCGAACGTGGGCAAGTCGACGCTCACGAACGCCCTCGTCGGCGAGAAGATCGCCATCACGAGCTCGAAGCCCCAGACCACGCGGCGCGCTATCCGCGGAGTGGTGCACCGCACCGACGGCCAGCTGATCGTCGTCGACACCCCCGGCATCCACCGGCCGCGCACGCTTCTCGGCGAGCGGCTGAACTCGCTCGTCACCTCGACCCTCGGCGACGTCGACGTCATCGGGATGCTGTTCCCGGCGGACGAGCCGATCGGCCCCGGAGACCGCTTCATCAACGAGCAGCTCGACTCCTTCCCGCGCGCCCGGAAGGTCGCGATCGTCTCGAAGGTCGACCTCTCCTCGAAGAAGTCCGTGGCGAAGCAGCTGCTCGCCGTCTCGGAGCTCCGCGAGTGGGACACGATCGTGCCGATCTCGGCCGTGACCGAGGAGCAGCTGGACGTCCTGGCCGTCGAGCTCCTGCGCCTGATGCCGGTCTCGCCCGCCCTCTACCCGGAGGAGGCGGTGACCGACGAGGACCTGTCCTCGCGGATCGCCGAGTTCATCCGCGAGGCCGCCCTCGAGGGCGTCTCGGACGAGTTGCCGCACTCCCTCGCCGTGACGCTCGACGACATGGTCGAGCGCGAGGACGGCTCGCTGGTCGACATCTACGCCAACGTCTTCGTGGAGCGCGACAGCCAGAAGGGCATCATCATCGGCAAGGGCGGCCAGCGCCTGCGCGAGGTGGGAGCCGTCTCCCGCGAGCAGATCGAGCGCCTGCTGGGCCGCCGCGTGTTCCTCTCGATCCGGGTGAAGGTCGCCAAGGAGTGGCAGCGCGACCCGAAGCTCCTGGGGCGCCTGGGCTTCTGACGCCGGAGGGACGACGGCGGTCACCCTCCAGGACGACGCCCCCGGGCGCACGGACCCGTAGCGTGGTCCTCATGCGCGCCCTCCTCGACCGACCGGCGGCCCTGCCGATCGCCGGGGCGGTGCTCGCCGCGCTCCACCTGCTGCTCGGGCTCACCGGGGTCACTCCGACCGAGCGGATCGCCGGCGGCCTCGTGCTGGCGCTGGCCCTCGCGGTCGCGGGCTTCCTGCCCGCGCTCGCCCCCTCGCTCGTCGCGGTCGGCGCGCTCGCCGACGGGGGCGTCCTCCTGGGCGGCATCCCCGTCGACGGGGTGCTCGTCGGCCTGGTCGTCCTCTGGCAGACGACCCGCCGCGTGGGGCCCTGGACCCGTGCCCTGGCGCTCGCGGGCGGCCTCATCCTCGCCGGGATCGGCGGCGTCACCGTCGCGCTCGGCCTCTCCGGTCCGCTCGATCCGTCCGGGCTCCCCGCCCGCGTGGAGTTCGTGGTCCTCGCCCTGGTCGCCCTCGCAGTCGCCTCCGTGCTCGGTGCGGCGAAGGTCCTCGTGTACCTCAACGCGCTGCGGGCGCCGGTCCTCGCGGGCGATCGGATCGACGCGCTGCTGACCCGGGTCGCCGGCCCGCAGGACCCCTTCGCGGTGGGGGTCGCCGGCGGTCAGGCGCTGGTGCTCCTCCTCGTCGCCGGCCTCCCGTTCGCCGGGGTGGACGGCGCGATGCAGCTGCTGGTCGCGGGCGTGCTCGCGGTCGCGCTGGTACTGCACCGGCGGTCACCGGTCCTCGCCCTCTCGATCGCCTGGGCCGGTGCCGCCCTGCAGATGAGCGCGAGCCTCACTCCCGGACCGGCGGATCTGGCCATCCTGGCCGTCCTCTTCGGCGCCGGCGCGTCGGAGTCGCGACGGGTGCGGATCGCGGGCGCGGTGTCGGCCGTCCTCGGCGCCGTGGTCGCCGTGGTCTACCTCGTCCTCGTCTTCGACCTCGTCGCGAGCGCCTACGACGGCCTGCTGTCGGCCGGAGCCACCTTCGGCGGGATCCTCGCGACGCTCGGCCTCTCCTGGACCATCGGCCTGCTCTCGCGGGCGGTCCGCCGGGCCCGGGAGGGCCAGACCCTGCGCGCGCAGGCCGAGCAGGAGCGCGCCCGAGCGCAGCGCGAGCTCGACACCGTGGAGGAGCGCAACCGGATCGCCCGCGACATGCACGACGTCGTCGCCCACTCCCTCGCCGTGGTGATCGCGCAGGCCGACGGCGCGCGCTACCTCGGCGCCACGAGTCCCGAGCAGACCGACGCCGCCCTGCTCACCATCTCCTCCGTCGCGCGGGACGCCCTCGGTGACGTCCGCGTGCTCCTCGCGCAGCTGCGGCACTCGCAGAGCGACGGTCCGCAGCCCGGCGCACGCGATCTGCCGGCCCTCCTCGACAGCGTGGGCGGCGCCGGCGCCCCCGTCCGCGCCGAGCTCGACGTCGACCTCGAGGCCGTGCCGCGCGCCGTCGGGCTCGCCCTCTACCGCATCGCCCAGGAGGCGACCACGAACGCGCTCCGGCACGGGCGCCCGGGCTCCCCGCTCGACATCGCCCTGCGCCAGGACGGCGGCCAGCTCGCCCTGACGGTGCGGAACGCCCGGTGCGCCGACGCCGAGCGCGACTCCCTGCCCGGTGAGGGCCACGGCCTGGTCGGCATGCGCGAGCGCGCCGCGCTCGTCGGGGGAGTGCTCGCCGCCGGCCCGGTCGGGGACGACTTCGTCGTCGACGCGCGCCTGCCCTCCTCCCCGTCCCTCGCCCGCACCGCCCTACCCCTCGCCTCCGGAGGCAGCCCCGCATGACCGACACCATCCGCCTCGTCCTCGTCGACGACCAGGCCCTCTTCCGCGCCGGCATCCGCATGCTGCTCGGCTCGCAGCCCGACCTCGAGGTGGTCGGCGAGGCCTCGGACGGGGCGGAGGGCGCGGAGCTGGTCGCGCGGCTGGCCCCCGACGTCGTGCTGATGGACATCCGGATGCCGGGCGTCGACGGGATCGAGTCGACGCGGCGGATCCTCGCGGACGCGCAGGAGCGGCGGGTCGAGCCTCCGCGCATCCTCGTGCTGACCACCTTCGACCTCGACGAGGCCGCCGCGCGCGCCATCCGGGCGGGTGCGAGCGGCTTCCTCCTGAAGGACACGGAGCCCGGCTTCCTCCTCGCCTCCGTCCGCACCGTGCACGCGGGGACCGCCGTGGTCGCCGCCTCCGCGACCCGCGAGCTCTTCGAGCACTTCGGAGCGGCGGGCAGCGGACGCGAGACCCCGCCCGCCTTCGCGACCCTCACCGACCGCGAGCGCGAGATCTTCCACCTGGCCGCGCGGGGGATGAGCAACACCGAGATCGCGCGCGCCGAGTTCCTGAGCGAGGCGACGGTGAAGACGCACATCAGCCGCACCCTCGGCAAGCTCGGCCTGCGCGACCGCGTGCAGCTGGTGGTCTACGCCTACGAGAACGGCCTGGTCTCCTAGAGCGGGACGCCGGGGTGACGCGCCGCGGGGGCGGTGCTACCCTGACCGGGTGCGCTTCGGACAGCTCCTCCTTCTCCGCCGCGACGAGATCTGATCCTCAGGCCATCCTCGTCGCGGAGTCCGTCGTCGGCTGAACCATCCCTCGCCCGCGAGGTCGATCCGCATCCGGATCCCCGCGAGACCGCCCGACCGGCACCGCCCACCAGCGGAGCCGCACGCGAGCGGGATCGGTCACGAGCGAGAACAGACACGTGCGCACCACTGCGCCGGGAGAGCACCTCATGCTGAACAACCAGAAGCCGTCGCCCATGCCGATCGGCAAGTACCGTCCCTTCCACGAGCTGATCGCCGTGGACCTGCCCGACCGCACCTGGCCGTCGAAGCGCATCACGACCGCGCCCCGCTGGTGCGCCGTGGACCTCCGCGACGGCAACCAGGCGCTCATCGACCCGATGAGCCCCGAGCGCAAGCGCATCATGTTCGATCTGCTGGTCCGGATGGGCTACAAGGAGATCGAGGTCGGGTTCCCGAGCGCGAGCCAGACCGACTTCGACTTCGTGCGCAGCCTCATCGAGGAGGGCGCGATCCCCGAGGACGTCACCATCCAGGTGCTGACCCAGGCCCGCGACCACCTGATCGAGCGCACCTACGAGTCGATCCGCGGCGCGCGCCAGGCGATCGTGCACCTCTACAACTCCACGAGCGTGCTGCAGCGCGAGGTCGTGTTCCGCAAGGACCGTCAGGGCATCATCGACATCGCGCTGGCCGGCGCCCGCAAGTGCCGCGAGATGGAGTCGACCGTCCCCGGCACGGCCGTCTACTACGAGTACTCGCCCGAGAGCTACACCGGCACCGAGCTCGACTTCGCCCGCGAGATCTGCGACCGGGTCGTCGAGGTCTTCGAGCCGACTCCCGAGCGCAAGGTCATCCTGAACCTGCCCGCCACCGTCGAGATGGCCACCCCGAACGTCTACGCAGACTCGATCGAGTGGATGAGCCGCAACCTCGCGCAGCGCGAGAACATCGTGCTGTCGCTGCACCCCCACAACGACCGCGGCACGGCCGTGGCGGCGGCCGAGCTGGGCTACCTGGCCGGTGCCGACCGGATCGAGGGCTGCCTCTTCGGCAACGGCGAGCGCACCGGCAACGTCGATCTGGTCGCGTTGGGCGTGAACCTGTTCACCCAGGGGATCGACCCGCAGATCGACTTCAGCGACATGGACGGCATCAAGCGCACCGCCGAGTACTGCAACCAGCTGCCCGTGCCCGAGCGCAGCCCCTGGGCGGGCGACCTGGTCTTCACCGCCTTCAGCGGCTCGCACCAGGACGCCATCAAGAAGGGCTTCGAGGCGATGCAGGCTGAGGCCGAGCGGACCGGCCGCAGCGTCGACGAGCTCACCTGGGCCGTGCCCTACCTGCCGGTGGACCCGAAGGACCTGGGCCGCTCCTACGAGGCGGTCATCCGCGTCAACTCGCAGTCCGGCAAGGGCGGAGTCGCGTACCTGCTGAAGACGGACCACGCGCTCGACCTGCCGCGCCGGCTGCAGATCGAGTTCTCGGGCGTCGTGCAGGCCAAGACCGACGCCGAGGGCGGCGAGGTCACGAGCGAGCAGATCTGGACGGTGTTCCAGGACGAGTACCTGCCCGCGCCCGCCGAGCGCGCCGACGAGAAGTGGGGCCGCTTCGAGCTGCTGCGCACGAACACGTCGAGCGATCTGGGCGGCAGCATCGCGCTGGACGCGGTCCTCCGGGTGGGCGACGAGCGCGTCTCGGCCAGCTCGCGGGGCAACGGCCCGATCAACGCCTTCGAGGCCGTGCTGGAGCAGCAGGGCGTCGAGGTCCGGGTCCTCGACTACGTCGAGCACGCGCTCAGCGCCGGCGGCGACGCGCTGGCCGCCTCGTACGTCGAGTGCACGGTGAACGGCCGCACCCTGTGGGGCGTGGGCGTGGACGCCGACATCTCGACCGCCTCCCTCAAGGCCATCGTCTCGGCCGTCAACCGCGCCCTGCGCGAGGAGGTCCCGGTCCGCGAGCTGGCCGGCGCCTCCGCCTGATCGGGCCCGATCCCCGCCGGGGGAGCCGTGATGCGTCGCGGCTCCCCCGGCGTTCCCGTGCGCGGACCGCGCGGGACTCCGCTCCCTGCGTCCGGGTCGGCCGCCGCTAGGTCCGGCGGCGCCAGCGCAGGCGCGGCACCCCGCTGAGCGCGCGCTGCTCCGGCAGGCTCCAGCCGTAGCGGACCGCGAGCAGGCGGATGACCGTGGTCACGCCCACCGCGAGCGGCGCGGCGAAGTCGATCGTCACTCCGAAGCGCAGCGCGAGGACCAGGACGCCCGTGCCCACCGAGGCGGCGACCGCGTAGAGCGAGCCGACGTGCATCAGCGCGATCGGCCGGTTCAGCAGGATGTCGCGGACGACGGATCCGCCGACGGCCGAGACGGTGCCGACGAACACGGCCGGCACCTCCGGCACGCCGAGCGACAGGGCCTTCGTGGTGCCGATCGCGCCGAAGAGTCCGAGGGTCAGCGCGTCGAGGGCGGTGATCGTCCCGTCGACCCGGTTCAGCAGGTGCTGGAGCAGCATCCCGAGCAGGGAGGCGGTCACCGCGACGATCAGGTACGCGTCGGTGTGCAGGGCCACCAGGGGCGTCTGGAGCAGCAGATCGCGGAGCACGCCGCCGCCGAGGCCGGTGGCCGTGCCGATGATCGTGACGCCGAGCAGGTCGATCCGGCGGTCGCGGAACTCGCCCGCGAACATCGCGCCCTGGAGGCAGCCGATGGCGATCGCGAGCAGGTCGGCCCAGGCCGGGATCTCGAAGAGGGAGGCTGCCACCCGGACATCGTTCCACGGCGCGGGCCCTGCTCCGGCCGGGCTGCCAGCCGGGTGTCGGGGGTCGGGGGGATAATCGGAGGATGCCCACCTATCGCGACGAAGCCGTGGTGCTCCGCACGCACAAGCTGGGCGAGGCCGACCGCATCGTGACGCTGCTCTCGCGCAGCCACGGCAAGATCCGCGCGGTGGCGAAGGGCGTGCGCAAGACCGGCTCCAAGTTCGGCTCGCGGCTCGAGCCGTTCATGGTCGCCGACCTCCAGCTCTACGAGGGCCGGAGCCTCGACATCGTCACGCAGGCCGAGTCGCTCGGCGCCTACGGTGCGCTGATCGCGGCCGACTACGACAGCTACACGGCGGCGAGCGCGATGGTCGAGACGGCGGACCGCCTCACCGACGCGGACGCCTCCCTGCAGCAGTACCTGCTGCTCGTCGGGGCCCTGCGCTCGCTCTCGAAGCACGAGCACGAGCCGGTGCTGACGCTCGACTCCTACCTCCTGCGGGCGCTCTCGATCGCGGGCTGGGCGCCCAGCTTCGAGGACTGCGCGCGCTGCGGCGCCCCCGGGCCCCACGGCGCGGTCGTGGTGCAGCTCGGAGGCGTCGTCTGCGCCGACTGCACGCCGCCCGGAGCACCGCGGGTCGCTCCGGAGGTCGTGGTCCTGCTGGGTGCGCTGCTCACGGGAGACTGGGCCCACGCCGAGACCACCGAGCCGACCACGCGGTCGCGGGCGAGCGGAGTGGTCGCCGCCTACACGCAGTTCCACCTCGAACGCGGTCTGAGATCCCTGGAGCACGTCACCCGATGAAGCCCTTCACCCACAAGGACGCCGAGCCGTACCGCCCTCTCGACTGGACCGGGATCCATCCGCCCGCGATCCCGCGGAAGGCCGTTCCGGGGCACGTCGCCATCGTGATGGACGGCAACGGCCGCTGGGCGAACTCCCGCGGCCTGACTCGGATCGAGGGGCACAAGCGCGGCGAGACGGCGCTGCTGGACGTCGTGGCCGGAGCGATCCAGATCGGCGTGAAGCACCTCAGTGTCTACGCGTTCTCGACCGAGAACTGGAAGCGCTCGCCCGAGGAGGTGCGCTTCCTGATGGGCTTCAACCGCGACGTGCTGCACCGCCGCCGCGATCAGCTCAACGAGTGGGGCGTGCGCATCCGCTGGGCCGGCCGGAAGCCGCGCCTGTGGGCGTCGGTGATCAACGAGCTGCAGTTCGCCGAGCGGATGACCGCGGACAACGACGTGCTCACCCTCACCATGTGCGTCAACTACGGCGGGCGCACCGAGATCGCCGACGCGGTGCAGCGGCTCGCCGCCGAGGTCCAGGCAGGGCGGCTCAAGCCCTCCGGCATCTCCGAGAAGACGATCGCCAAGGCGCTCTACGTGCCCGAGATGCCGGACGTCGACCTCTTCGTGCGCTCCTCCGGCGAGCAGCGCACCAGCAACTTCCTGCTCTGGCAGAGCGCCTACGCCGAGATGGTGTTCCTCGACCGGCTCTGGCCGGACTTCACGCGGACCGACCTCTGGGACGCGATCGAGCACTACTCCGGCCGCTCCCGTCGCTTCGGCGGCGCGGTCGACGTGCCGGGGGCCTCCTCGTGATCCGGGCCGGGATCGTCGGCTTCGGGCTCGCCGGCAGCGTCTTCCACGGTCCGTTCCTCGCGGCCGACCCGGCGTTCGAGGTCGTCGCCGTCTCCACCCGCGACGCCGGTCGGAGGGCCGCGGCCTCCGCCGCGCATCCGGAGGCCCGGATCGTGCCCGACCTCGACGCGGTGCTCGCCGAGCGGCCGGAGCTGGTCGTGCTCGCCTCGCCGCCGTCGGTGCACCGGGAGCAGGCCGTCCGGGTGCTCGAGGCCGGGGTCGCCGTCGTGATCGACAAGCCCTTCGCACCGAGCACGGCCGACGCGGACGCGATCATCGCCGCCTCCGAGCGGAGCGGTGCGCCCGTCTTCGTCTTCCAGAACCGGCGCTGGGACGCCGATCTGCTCACGCTCCGCCGCCTCCTGGGCGAAGGGGTCCTCGGCGAGGTCCTCCGCTTCGAGTCGACCTTCGAGCGCTGGAGCGCGCCGAAGACGGGCCGGTGGCAGAGCGAGACGGGTCCGGCCGAGGGCGGCGGGATCCTCTTCGATCTCGGCAGCCACCTGGTCGACCAGGCGCTGCTGCTGTTCGGCCCGGCGGTCGTCACGGCGGCCGAGACCCGGACCGTCCACGAGGGCTCGGCGAGCGAGGACGACGCGTTCGTCTCGCTCCTGCATCACAGCGGCGTCCGCTCCCACCTCACCATGAGCCGCGTCGCCCGGGCGACCGGCCCCCGCTTCCGCGTGCTCGGCACCCGCGCCGCCTTCAGCGTCGACGGTCTCGATCCGCAGGAGACCGCGCTCCGCACCGGCGGCGCCCGACCGGACGACGACGGCTTCGGCGAGGTCGCGCCGGAGGGATGGGGCGTCCTCGTCGACGACTCCGGCGCACACCCCGTGCCGAGTGAGCGGGGACGCTACGCCGCGTTCCTCGAGCAGGTCGCGCGGTCGCTCCAGGACGGCGCTCCCTCGCCGGTCGACGTGCGCGAGGCCCGCGAGGTCGTCGCCGTGCTCGAGCAGGCGCACGCCCTCGCCGCCCGCTGACCGGGCCCGCCGCCGACGCGCCCGGTCGCTCCCCGGTCTTGGCGATCCGGCTCCGGAGCGTCATCCTCGAGAGGTGAGCACCGCACTGCCGAACTCCGCCGACCTGCGCGCGCGCTTCGCCGGTGCCCGCGGCTACCACAACGCCTGCACCCTCGGCCTGCCGCCGCGGGAGACCGTCGAGGCGCTGCGGGCGGACCTCGACGGCTGGTCGTCCGGGGAGAGCACGGCCGCCGCCTACGGCGCTGTCGCCGAGCGCGCGCGTGCCTCGTTCGCCGCGATCGCCGGCGTCCCGGTCGACCGTGTCGCGATCGGCTCGCAGACCTCCGCCATGGCCGCCGTGCTCGCCGCCTCGCTGCCCGACGGGGCCCGCGTGCTCTGCGTGGACGGCGACTTCTCCTCCATCGTGTTCCCCTTCCTCGCCCAGGCGCACCGCGGAGTGACCGTGCGCTCCGTCGCGCTCGAGGCGCTGGCCGACTCCGTCGAGGACGGGGACGACCTCGTCGTCTTCTCCGCCGTGCAGTCCAGCAGCGGAGCGCTCGCCGATCTCGACGCCGTCCTCGAGGCGGCCGCGCGCCACGGAGTGCGGACCGCGTGCGACCTCACGCAGGCGGCCGGCGTCCTGCCGGTCGACGCCTCCCGCTTCGACGCGACCCTCACCCACGCCTACAAGTGGCTGTGCTCGCCGCGCGGAGTGGCGTTCCTCACCGTCTCGCCCGCCTACGCGGCCGAGCTCGTCCCCGTGCAGGCGGGCTGGTACTCGGGGGAGGACGTGTGGTCGTCCTGCTACGGACCGGCCATGCACCTGGCCGAGAACGCCCGCCGCTTCGACGTCTCGCCGGCCTGGCAGGCGTTCGCCGGCGCCGAGGCGTCGCTCGCTCTGTTCCGCTCGCTCGACCTCGACGCGGTCTGGGCGCACGCCTCCGGCCTCGGCGACCTGCTGTGCGAGCGGCTGGACCGGGAGCCTCAGCACCGGGCGCTCGTGTCCTGGCCGGACGAGGGGGGAGCGGACCTGGAGCTGCTGCAGGCCGCGGGTCTGCGCGTCTCGGGCCGCGGCGGCCGGCTCCGCATCGCCTTCCACCTCTGGAACGACGAGTCCGACGTGGACGAGCTCGTCCGCGTGCTGCGGGAATAGCGGGGCGCCCCCTCCGTTGTCCTGGGGGTGAGTGCTGAGCCGAGCCCCCTGTCCGTCGACGTCTGGTCCGACATCGCCTGCCCCTGGTGCTACATCGGGAAGCGCCGGTTCGAGCGCGGTCTCGAGGCCTTCCGCGCCGCGCACCCCGAGGCTCCGGAGGTCGTCGTGGAGTACCGCAGCTTCGAGCTCTCGCCGGACACGCCGGAGGACTACCGCGGGGGAGAGGCGGCGTTCCTCGCCGAGCACAAGGGGATCCCGGAGGCGCAGGCGCAGCAGATGCTCGACTCCGTCACGGCGATCGCGGCGGGCGTCGGCCTCGACTACCACTTCGAGTCGGTGCGCCACGTCAAGACGGTCACCGCCCACCAGGCGCTCCACCACGCCAAGGAGAACGGACTGCAGCTCGAGCTCGTCGAGCGTCTCCTGAGCGCGTACTTCGTCGAGGGCCGCGACCTGGCCGATCCGGAGGTGCTCGCCTCGCTCGCCGGCGAGGTCGGGCTCGACCCGGCGGAGACGCGTCGCGCTCTCGAGGACCGGCGCTACCTCGGGCGGGTGCAGTCCGACATCGCCCAGGCCCGCGAGTACGGGATCTCGGGGGTGCCGTTCTTCGTCCTCGACGGGCGCTTCGGCGTCTCCGGCGCCCAGGAGCCGGCGGCGTTCACCGAGGTCCTCGAGCACGTGCTGGAGCAGCGGGCGGCCGTCGCGTGAGCGGGCCGTTCGAGATGCTGGGCGACTCCGGCGGGCCGTTGTGCGAGGACGGCGTCTGCGCCGTGCCGCCGGCCACGGAAGCGGAACCGCAGGCCGAGGTGCCGCCGATCAGCGCGGAGGCTCCTCCACGGTGATGTCGGCCACGGTCGCGCCGTAGGCGGCCACGAGGGCGTCCGCGTCGACGAAGGCGCTGCGCCCGTCGGCGCCGGCTCCCATCGCGACGCGGCGGCCGAGGATCCGCTCGTCGGCGTAGACCGGCCAGGCCGTCGTGGAGCCGATCGGGGTGATGGTGCCGCGCCGGTAGCCGGTCGCCTCGAGGGCGGCCGTCTCGTCCGGGAGGCGGAGCTTGTTCACTCCGACCACCGCGCGCAGCTTCGGCCACGCGATCTGCCGCCCGCCGGGGACGAGGGCGAACAGGTAGCCGCCGTCGTGGCGCTTCACCACGAGCGACTTCACGATGTCGCCGGGCTCGATGCCCAGCAGCGCGGCCGCCTCGTGCAGGCTGCCGGCAGCGGGCCTCTCCACGATCTCGACCGCCAGGCCGCGGGCGGACGCGTCCGCCTCCAGCCGCTGCGAACCGTCCTCCACAGGTGTGCTCCCGTTCATCTCTCCACCTCTCTGCTCGTCACTCCGCCTTCCCCAACACAGGATCTGGGAGAATCGATACCGATGTCCTCCACTCTCACGGCCGCCCCGCCCGCGCGCACCGCGCCGGCGCTCCGGATCGGCCCCCTCGAACTCGACGCGCCGGTGGTGCTCGCCCCCATGGCGGGCATCACCAACACGGCGTTCCGCCGCCTCTGCCGCGAGTTCGGCAACGGCCTCTACGTGAGCGAGATGATCACCTCCCGCGCGCTCGTCGAGCGCACGCCGGAATCGATGCGCCTCATCCGCCACCACCCCAGCGAGTCGGTGCGCTCGATCCAGCTCTACGGAGTGGACCCGGTCACCGTCGCCGAGGCGGTCACCATGCTCGTCGCCGAGGACCGGGCCGACCACATCGACCTCAACTTCGGCTGCCCCGTGCCCAAGGTCACCCGGAAGGGCGGGGGAGCGGCCCTGCCGTGGAAGCTCCCGCTGTTCCGGCAGATCGTCGAGGGCGCCGTGAAGGCCGCCGGCGACGTCCCGCTCACCGTCAAGATGCGCAAGGGCATCGACCCGGACCACCTCACCTACCTCGAGGCCGCCCGTGCCGCCGAGGGCGCCGGAGTCGCGTCGATCGCGCTGCACGCGCGCACCGCCTCCGAGTTCTACAGCGGGCACGCCGACTGGTCGGCGATCGCCACGCTCAAGGAGACGGTCACAAGCGTGCCCGTGCTGGGCAACGGCGACATCTGGTCGGCCGAGGACGCGCTGCGGATGATGGCCGAGACGGGCTGCGACGGAGTCGTCGTCGGTCGCGGCTGCCTCGGGCGCCCCTGGCTCTTCGGCGACCTCGCCGCCGCGTTCGCCGGCTCCGACGAGCGGTTCCGCCCTTCGCTCGGACAGGTCGCCGAGGCGTTCCGCCGCCACGCGGAGCTGCTCGTCGACTTCTTCGAGAGCGAGGAGCGCGGCTGCCGCGACATCCGCAAGCACGTCGCCTGGTACTTCAAGGGCTACGCCGTCGGCGGCGACCTCCGCGCTCGCCTGGCCACCGTCGAGTCGCTCGCGCAGCTCGACGAGCTCCTGGCGACGCTCGACTGGACGCAGCCCTATCCGGGCGAGGCGGCCGAGGGGCAGCGGGGCCGCGCCGGCTCGCCCAAGGTCCCCTCCCTCCCGGACCGCTGGCTCGAGTCCCGCGAGCTCGACGCCGGGCAGCGCGACGCGGTCTCGGCCGCCGAGATCCACAACAGCGGTGGATGACCGCGCGCTCTGGGGGTATTCGCTCGTCGACACCGAGCGATTCCTGCCGGAGGACCACTCGACCCGCCGCTCCGACTTCGCCCGCGACCGCGCCCGGCTCTTCCACTCCAGCGCGCTCCGCCGCCTGGCCGCGAAGACCCAGGTGCTCAGCCCCACGGCGGGCGTCGACTTCGCGCGCAACCGCCTGACCCACTCGCTCGAGGTGGCGCAGATCGGCCGGGAGCTCGCCACGAGCCTCGACCTCGACCCCGACGTCGTCGACACGGCCTGCCTCGCGCACGACATCGGGCATCCGCCGTTCGGGCACAACGGCGAGCGCGCGCTCAACACCTGGGCCGAGGGGATCGGCGGCTTCGAGGGCAACGCGCAGACCTTCCGGCTGCTCACGCGGCTCGAGCCGAAGGTGTTCGGCGACGACGCCCGCCCCTACGGGCTGAACCTCACCCGCGCCAGCATCGACGCGAGCTGCAAGTACCCCTGGCCCGACACGCGCTCGGTCGCGGACCCGTCGGGGCGCGCCAAGTTCGGGTTCTACGCCGACGACGCCCCCGCGTTCGCCTGGATGCGCGAGGGCGCCCCCGAGGGGGTGCGCTGCATCGAGGCCGAGGTGATGGACCTCTCGGACGACATCGCGTACTCCGTGCACGACTTCGAGGACGCGGTGGTCTCCGGCTACATCGACGTCGAAGCACTCGGCTCCCGCGCCGACCACGAGGACCTCGTGCAGTCGATGCACTCCTGGGTCGGCGGGGAGGTCGGCCACGACGAGCTCGTCGCCGCCTTCGACCGTCTCGACTCGCTCGACGTGTGGGTCTCCTCCTGGGACGGCTCCCGCCGCGACCAGGCCCGGCTCAAGAACCTCACCAGCCAGCTCATCGGCCGCTTCGCCGCCGCCGCCACCGAGGCCACCCGCGAGGCGTACCAGCACCCCGACCTCGTCCGCTTCGGCGGCCACGTCGTCGTCCCCCGCGAGCAGCAGGCCGAGATCGCCGTGCTCAAGGGGATCGTCGCGACGTTCGTGATGTCGCGGAACACCCGCCAGCCCATCTACGCCCAGCAGCGCGAAGTCCTCACCCGCCTCGCCGACACCCTCCTCGACCGCGGCCCGGGAACCCTCGAGCCCGGCTTCGCCGAGGATTGGCACGCCGCCCCCGACGACGACGCCCGCCGCCGCGTCGTCGTCGACCAGGTCGCCAACCTCACCGACCAGAGCGCCCTCGCCTGGTTCGAGAGGCTGTGCTGATGCGCTGAGCCGGGCGGCGCCCGGCTCAGC
The DNA here is from genome assembly GCF_002932325.1 of Rathayibacter sp. AY1E2. Classification (NCBI taxonomy): domain Bacteria; kingdom Bacillati; phylum Actinomycetota; class Actinomycetes; order Micrococcales; family Microbacteriaceae; genus Rathayibacter; species Rathayibacter sp. AY1E2. Next base: position 439,629 of record NZ_PSVO01000001.1, on the reverse strand, counting down.
TGTGCCGCCGGTCCCTGCCCGGCGTCACCGCGGTCGGCTTGTCGAGGTGGTGCGTTCCAGGGAGCGGGGTGCGTCCGCCTAGGGCGATCCGCTGTTGCGCGGATCGGCCGTTCGGCGGTGCTCGATCCCACGCCGGTCCTCGCCCGGCGTGGCGCGGTCGGCTTCTCGGGGTGGTGCGGTTCGTGGAGCGGGGTGCGTCCGCCTAGGGCGATCCGCTGGCACGCGGATCGGCCGTTCGGCGGTGCCGGTGGCACGCCGGTCCCTGCCCGGCGTGGCGCGGTCGGCGGTGCTCGATTCCACGCCGGTCCCTGCCCGGCGTGGCGCGGTCGGCGGTGCTCGATTCCACGCCGGTCCCTGCCCGGCGTGGCGCGGTCGGCTTGGCGACGTGGTGCGTTCCGTGGAGCGGGGTGCGTCCGCCTAGGGCGATCCGCTGGCACGCGGATCGGCCGTTCGGCGGTGCCGGTGCACGACGGTCACCGCGAGGCGTCACCGCGGTCGGCTTGTCGGGGTAGTGCGATTCGTGGAGCGGGGTGCGTCCGCCTGGGGCGATCCGCTGGCACGCGGATCGGCCGTTCAGCGGTGCCGGGGCACGCCGGTCACCGCCAGGCGTCACCGCGGTCGGCTTGTCGGGGTGGTGGGTTCCAGGGAGCCGGGTGCGTCGTCTGAGGCGATGTGCTGGTGTGCGGGTCGGCCGGTCGGCTCGGAGGGCGGGGAGGGCACCGCACCGCGAGGCGCGGAGGGGCGCGGGGCGGCGGGTACGGTGAGGGCGTGGGAGCGGAGCGGACACGGCAGCGGATCCTCGAGGCGGCGACGGAGGAGTTCGCGGCGGACGGGCTGGCGGGAGCGCGGGTCGACCGCATCGCGGCACGGTCGGCGATGAGCAAGCCGATGCTGTACTCGCACCGGCCGACGGCGCGCGACGCCGTCGCCGCCGTCGTCCGCGTCAGTGCGGAGGGGTACTCCGCGCCCGGCACTCCTGCCGGCTGCTTCGTGCTGAGCGAGCCGCGGCTCGAGGCCCGTCGCCGCGAGATGGAGGCGCTCGTCGCCGCACGAGTCGAGCGCGGGATCGAGGAGGGCGACGTGCCGCCGGAGACGGACGCCGGATCCGTCGCCGCCTTCGTCGTCGTCGTGCTCAGCGGGATGTCGACGCAGGCCCGCGACGGAGCACCGGCGGACCGCATCGCGGCCATCGGCGAGCTCGCACTCGGCGCGCTGCCGGAGGCCACGGGCGTGCGAGCCGCAGGGCGCACGCCGGGAGCTCCCGGATGAGGCCGCGTCGGCCCCGTCTCGGCCTCCTCGCCCTGGTCGTCGCGGGGCTGCTGCTGATCCAGCCCGCCGCGGCCTCGGCGGCACCGCTGCTCCCTCCCGCGAACGGCGTCCTCGACTACCAGCTGGGAGGCGCCTACGCTCCGGCGTCGAGCGTCACCATCGTCGACCGCGACCGCACGGACGCGCCCGCCGCCGGCCGCTACAGCATCTGCTACGTGAACGCCTTCCAGACCCAGCCCGGCGAGAGCGCCGCCTTCGCGAAGCGGCACCCCGAGCTCCTGGTGACGCGAGCGGACGGGAAGCCCCTCGCCGATCCGGGCTGGCCGGACGAGTACCTCTTCGACGTCTCGACCGCCGCGAAGCGGACCGCTCTGCTCGCGATCGTCGGCGCCTGGATCGACGGCTGCGCCGAGGACGGCTTCGACGCCGTCGAGGCCGATAATCTGGACAGCTACACCCGCTCGGGTGGGAGGCTGACCAAGTCGCAGGCGCTGGCGTTCGCCACCCTCCTGACGGCGCGCGCTCACCGCTCCGGCCTGGCGATCGGCCAGAAGAACGGAGCCGATCTCGCCGCTGCCGGGAAGGGGACGGTCGGCTTCGACTTCGCCGTCGTCGAGGAGTGCCAGGTCTACGACGAGTGCGCGGCGTACACGGACGTCTACGGGCGGCAGGTCTACGAGATCGAGTACACCGACAACGGCCGGTCCGCCTACTCCGAGGCCTGCGCCGCGCAGGGCCGGAGCATCTCGGTCACCCTCCGCGACCGCGACGTCGTCCCCCGTGGCGCACCGGGCTACGTGAACCGGCACTGCTGACGCCGGGCGGACGCTACCGCAGGGCTCCCAGCACGACGGCCGCGGCGCGGGCGACCAGCGCGTCGTCGTAGTCCGCCTCGGGGTCGTTGCGCGTCGAGAGGATCGACAGCACGACCGCGTCCCGCCCGGGAGGCGTCACCACGGCGACGTCGTTGCGGATCCCGCCGGCGCCCCCGGACTTGTCCGCGACGCTCCAGCCGGCCGGAGCGCCCGCCCGGACGAGAGTGTCGCCGGTCGCGTTGCCGCTCATCCAGTCGAGCAGGAGTGCCCGGTCCTCCGCGGACAGCACGTCACCTGTGGCGACAGCGGCGAGGTCGGCCGTGAACGCGGCCGGGGTGGTGGTGTCGTCGATGCTGCCGGGCTCGATCGTGTTCAGAGCGGGCTCCTCGCTCACCACCTCGGTGGTGGTGTCGCCGAGAGCCTCGAGTCCACGGTCGAGGGCGGAGGGTCCGCCGAGGCGCCGGAGGACAAGATTCAGCGCTGTGTTGTCGCTCCGGCGGACGGCCGCCTCGGCGAGCTGCGACAGCGGCAGGCCGGTGGCGGTGGCCTCCTCCGTGACGGGGGAGTAGCCCGCCGCCTCGACGTCGGCCACGGTCCAGGTGACCACCTCGTCCCGCTCGGCGGCGGGGACGGTGCGCAGGAACTCCGCCGCGGCGAGGGCTTTGAGGCTCGAGGCGAAGCCGAAGCGCTCGTCGGCCCGGTGATCGACCCGGCGACCCGAGCCGGTGTCGACGGCGCTGACGCCGATCCGGGCGTCGAACTCGTTCTCGAGCACGGCCAGCTCGGCGGAGACGTCGATCGGAGGAGGGGTGGCGGAGGACGCCGACGACGGCACGGAGGCGGACGACGGCGGCGCGACCGGGGCGTCCGCGGTGGTGGTGCATCCGGCGAGGGCCAGGAGGAGGGCGGAACCCGCGAGTGCGCGGAGGGTCCGCGACGACCCTCTCGAACGCTTCACAGCGCGGAGTAGACGACGAAGAAGGCGACGGCGGCCGCCGCGGTGACGCCGAGCGCCGCGAGCGAGACGAGTGCGCGCGGCCTCTTCCGCACGACGGCCAGGACGAGGAAGCCCGCGCCCAGGACGATCTGGAGCCACCAGTACACCGGACTCGTGGTGTCGGCGACCGCGCCCAGCGCCCAGACGCCCTCGCCGATCAGCACGCCCGAGAGCGGCGCGACAGCCAGGACGCGCCACGTCCTCGAGCCGTGGAGGGTGAGCGCGGCGGCGGCGCCCAGGATCGGCCCCGCGGGGACGGCGAGCAGCCAGAAGACGTCCGTGAAGGGAGGCGCGTAGCCGAAGCCGCGCGCCGCGGTCACCAGGTCGTAGCCCTCGAGCAGCGCCCAGAAGCTCAGCAGGCCGAGAGCGGTCGCCGCCGCCGGTCGGGCGCCGCCGAGGCGCGAGAGCGCGAACACGAGCATGGACCAGCCCCCGGAGGAGTTGGCGAACGAGCTCACCGACGGCGGGAGGGAGCCCTGCAGCAGGCTGGTGAGCCCGCCCAGGACGAGACCGCCGAGCAGGGCGACGAGCAGAGCACGCAGGAGAGGCGGGCGGGAGGCGGCAGGGGGCATGGGTCGATTCTCGGAGACGGCGGGCGGGTGCGGATCAGGGATGACCCTGATCTCGGGGTGCGGGTGGATCACAGGTCTCGGGGTGATCCGCGCCGCCCTGGTGCAGTTCTCCCCACCCCGGCTCGGCGGCCCCGGCGGCCGATACGATGGACCCCATGCCTCGGATCCGACAGTCAGATGTCGAGGAGGTCAAGGCGCGGGTGAACATCGGCGACGTGATCGGCGAGTACGTCACGCTGAAGTCGGCCGGCATCGGCTCGCTGAAGGGCCTCTGCCCCTTCCACGACGAGCGCAGCCCCAGCTTCCACGTCCGCCCGCAGGCCGGCTTCTACCACTGCTTCGGCTGCCAGGAGTCGGGCGACGTCTACAGCTTCATCATGAAGATGGACCACAGCTCGTTCAGCGAGACCGTCGAGCGCCTCGCCGGTCGGATCGGCTTCCCGCTGCAGTACGAGGACGGCGACGGCCGCGCGCCCGAGACCGGCGGGCGAGCGCGCCTCCTCGCCGCGAACGACGCCGCGGAGGAGTACTTCCGCGAGCAGCTCGCGACCCCGGGCGCCGACGTCGGCCGGCGCTTCCTCGGCGAGCGGGGCTTCGACCGCGCCGCCGCCGACCGCTTCGGCGTCGGCTTCGCACCCGACGGCTGGGACGGGCTCACGACCGCGCTCAAGCGCCGCGGCTTCTCGGAGGAGGAGCTGACCACGGCCGGCCTGGTCAGCAGCAACAACCGCGGCGGCGTCTACGACCGCTTCCGCGGCCGCCTCGTCTGGCCGATCCGCGACGTGACCGGCCAGACCGTCGGCTTCGGCGCCCGCCGCCTCCTCGAGGAGGACAAGGGCCCCAAGTACCTCAACACCCCCGAGACGCCCGTCTACCACAAGTCCCAGGTGCTCTACGGGCTCGACCTCGCCAAGCGGGACATCTCCCGCGGGCACCGGGTGGTCGTCGTCGAGGGCTACACGGACGTCATGGCCTGCCACCTCGCCGGCGTCACCACCGCGGTCGCCACCTGCGGCACCTCCTTCGGCGTCGACCACATCAAGGTGCTGCGCCGGGTGCTGGGCGACGACAGCGGCGTCGGCGAGGTCGTCTTCACCTTCGACCCCGACGCGGCGGGCCAGAAGGCGGCGATGCGCGCGTTCCAGGAGGAGCACCGCTTCGCCGCGCAGACCTTCGTCGCCGTCGCGCCCGAGGGCCTGGACCCCTGCGACCTCCGCCTGAACCGCGGAGACGACGCCGTCCGCCGCCTCATCGACGACAAGAAGCCGATGTTCGAGTTCGTTATCAGGCAGCTGCTGGACCGCTACGACCTCGAGACGGTCGAGGGCCGGATCGCGGCCCTGCGCGCGGCCGCCCCGGTCGTCGCCGAGATCCGCGACCCGGCGCTGCGGCCCGGCTACTCCCGCGAGCTCGCCCGGATGCTCGGCCTGGACATGGCCGAGGTCAACTCCGCCGTGCGCTCCGCCGGATCCCGGCCCCGCTCCTCCGGACCCGAGGGCCGCGACCAGCAGGGCGGGCGGGGCGGCGGCGAATCGTCCGCGGCCGAGGCGCCCCTCGGCGCGCGCATCGCCGACCTCCCCGTCGACGTCGTCACGCGCATCGAGCGCGAGGCGCTGATGGCGATGCTCCAGCTTCCGCAGGCGATGGGTCCGGAGCTCCTGGCCCGGGCGGCGCACGCGGCGGTCACCAACGAGACCCTCCGCGTGGTCCGCGACGCCGTGGTCGCGAACCTCGAGCGGGCGGAGGACCGCGACTGGGTCGAGCACGTCGCCGACGACGTCCCCGGCCCCTTCGCCTCGCTGGTGCACCAGCTCGCGGTGGCGCCGATCCCGGCCGCCGACGAGGAGGGGCTCGCCCGCTACTCCCGCGACGTGGCGATCTCGCTCATCGAGCGCGACCTGCTCCGCGAGATCGCCGAGCTGCGCGGGGCGCTCCAGCGCGCGTCCGCCGATCCGGTGATGGCGCGCGCGGTGCAGGTGCGCCTGGTCGAGCTCGAGCGCGAGAAGCGGGCGCTGCGCACGGAGTGAGCGTGTTGCGGTCGTGTGAAGAAATCGGCCGCACGCCCGTGCCGGTTCGGAGAGCGCTTCCAACTGTGTTACCTATGAGGAACAGCAATGCGGGCGTCCAGTGTCGTGACGCCACAGCCCACAGGAGATCTGTGCGCCGAGAGTCCGCGCGCCCGGAGCGCGCCCGCATCCCATCCTTGACAGGAAGAGGCAGACGGAGATGAATTCCGCATCCACTCGCGGCACCCGTGCACTGGCCGCCGCCGCAGGCTTCGCCGCGGTCGCGCTCGTGCTGACGGGCTGCGCCGCCGGCGGGAACGACTCGTCCGGCGGCAGCGCCGGAGGGGCCCTGACCATCGGCACCACCGACAAGATCACGACGCTCGACCCCGCGGGCTCCTACGACAACGGCTCGTTCGCCGTGATGAACCAGGTGTTCCCGTTCCTGATGAACACCCCGTACGGCAGCCCGGACGTCGAGCCCGACATCGCCGATTCGGCGGAGTTCACCGCTCCCACGGAGTACACCGTGAAGTTGAAGGAGGGACTGAAGTGGGCCAACGGCCACGACCTCACCTCCTCCGACGTGAAGTTCTCCTTCGACCGCCAGGTCGGCATCGCGGCCGAGAACGGCCCGTCCTCGCTCCTGGCGAACCTCGACAGCGTCGCGGCTCCGGACGACACGACCGTGGTCTTCACGCTGAAGTCCGAGAACGACCAGACCTTCCCGCAGATCCTCTCGAGCCCCGCCGGCCCGATCGTGGACGAGGAGGTCTTCTCGGCCGACGAGCTGACCGCGGACGCCGACATCGTCTCGGGCGACGCCTTCGCCGGCCAGTACACGATCGCGAACTACGACGTGAACAACCTCATCCAGTACAAGGCCTACCCGGACTACCAGGGCGTTCTCGGCGAGGCGAAGACGGACACCGTCAACGTCAAGTACTACGCGGACTCGTCCAACCTCAAGCTGGACATCCAGGAGGGGAACATCGACGTCGCGTTCCGCAGCCTCTCGGCGACGGACATCGACGACCTCCGCGGCAACGACACGGTCAAGGTCGTGGACGGCCCCGGCGGCGAGATCCGCTACATCGTCTTCAACTTCGACACCCAGCCCTTCGGCGCGACGACCGGTGAGGCCGACAGCGCCAAGGCCCTCGCCGTGCGCCAGGCCGTCGCCGACCTGATCGACCGCGACGAGATCGCCGACCAGGTCTACAAGGGCACCTACACCCCCCTCTACTCCTACGTCCCCGCCGGCCTGACGGGCGCGGTCGAGCCGCTCAAGTCGCTCTACGGCGACGGCAACGGCGCGCCCGACGCGGACAAGGCGAAGGCGACCCTCGAGGCCGCAGGCGTCACCGCTCCGGTCACCCTGAACCTGCAGTACTCGAACGACCACTACGGTCCGTCCTCGGGCGACGAGTACGCGCTGATCAAGGACCAGCTGGAGTCGACCGGCCTCTTCACCGTGAACCTGCAGACCACGGAGTGGGTGCAGTACTCGAAGGACCGCTCGAGCGACGTCTACCCGGCGTACCAGCTCGGCTGGTTCCCCGACTACTCCGACGCCGACAACTACCTCTCGCCGTTCTTCATCAAGGAGAACTTCCTCGCGAACCACTTCGACGACGCCGAGGTGCAGAGCCTGATCGCGCAGCAGGTCTCGACCACCGACGCCGACGCGCGCACCGCGCTGATCGAGCAGATCCAGGAGAAGGTCGCGGCGCAACTCTCGACCGTCCCCTACCTGCAGGGCTCGCAGGTCGCGGTCGTCGGCAGCACCGTGAGCGGAGCCGAGGACACCCTCGACGCCTCGTTCAAGTTCCGCTACGCGGCACTCAGCAAGGGCTGATCCACCCCCTCGCGGCCGGCGCCTCCCCGACAGGAGGCGCCGGCCGTTCTCCACGAAAGGCATCACGTGACGACAGCCACGACGGCTGCGGCGACGGCGCCCACCCGGCGACCGCGCGGCTCCGGGGGCGGACTCGGGCGCTACCTGCTCGTCCGCTTCCTGCTCATCATCCCCACCGTCTTCATCCTCGTGACGCTGGTGTTCCTCCTCATGCGCTCCACGGGCGACCCGATCACGGCGGCCCTCGGCGGCCGCCTGACCGCGGACCAGCTCGCCGAGCGTGTGGCCGCCGCCGGCTACGACCGGCCGCTGATCGTGCAGTACCTCGAGTACCTCGGCAAGCTGCTGACCGGCGACTTCGGCACCACTCTGAGCGACAACCGCCCCGTGACCGAGGTGCTCCTCACCTACGGCGCCGCGACGGTCGAGCTGGCCTTCTACGCCCTGATCGTGGCGTTCCTGGTCGGCATCCCGCTCGGGATGCTCGCCGCCTACCACCGCGACCGCACGCCCGACGCGGTGCTGCGCATCTTCGCGATCCTCTGCTACGCGACCCCGGTGTTCTTCGCGGGCCTGCTGCTGAAGCTGGTGTTCTCCGTCTGGCTGAAGTGGTTCCCCGTCGCCGGGCGCGCCTCGACGAGCACCGAGCTCTCGCTCCAGTTCCTCGAGAACAAGACCGGCATCTACCTGATCGACGCGATCCAGACCGGCGACCCGGCCGCGATCTCGGACGTGCTCTCTCACGCGGTGCTCCCCGCCGTCGCGCTGGGCCTGCTCACCGCGGGCATCTTCCTGCGCCTGGTGCGCACCAACGTGATCGGCACGCTCGGCACCGATTACGTGGACGCGGCGCGCTCGCGCGGCGTCAGCGAGTTCCGGCTCGTCCGCACCCACGCCTACCGGCCGGCGCTCATCCCGATCATCACCGTGATCGGCCTGCAGATCGCCCTGCTGCTCGGCGGCGCCGTCCTCACCGAGACCACCTTCGAGTGGAAGGGCCTCGGCTTCCAGCTCGCCGAGTACCTCCAGGCCCGCGACTTCGTGGCCGTGCAGGGCATCGTCGCCCTGCTCGCCGTCATCGTGGCGCTGACCAACTTCATCGTCGACGTCATCGCGGCGCTCATCGACCCGCGAGTGAGGTACTGAGCATGAGCACCACCTCCCCGGCGCGTCCGCGCCGCCGTCTCGTCGACCATCTGCCGGTCGTCCACCAGCTCCGGCAGAGCGTCGGCCTCCAGCGAGGGATGCTCGTCACCGGCCTGATCATCACCGGCGCGTTCCTGCTGGTGGCCCTGTTCGCGCCCCTCATCGCGCCCTACGGATACTCGCAGCTGCGCTCGGGCGGCGAGTCGTTCGGCGCGCAGGAGCCGCCGAGCGCGGAGCACCTGCTCGGCACCACCGTCGGCGGCTACGACGTCCTCTCGCGAGTGATCTGGGGAGCGCAGACCGCGTTCCTCGTGATCGTCGTCGCCGTGGTCCTGTCGATCTTCCTCGGCGTCTTCCTCGGCCTCGTCTCCGGCTACCTCGGCGGCTGGCTCGACCGCGTGCTCGTCGTGATCTGCGACGCGATCTACGCGTTCCCGACCCTGCTGCTGGCGATCGTGATGTCGATCGTCATCTCCGGCGGGCAGTCGAACCTCTGGGCCGGCATCTTCGCCGCGGCGGTCTCGATCACCGTGGTCTACATCCCGCAGTACTTCCGCGTGATCCGGGCCGAGACCGTGCGGATCAAGGGCGACGCCTTCGTCGAGTCGGCGAAGGTCATCGGAGCGTCGACGCCCCGGATCATGTTCCGCCACGTCCTGCGGAACGCGACGCGCACGCTGCCGCTGATCTTCACACTGAACTCCTCCGAGGCGATCCTGACCCTCGCCGGCTTGGGTTTCCTCGGCTTCGGCATCGAGCCGACGTCGGCCGCGGAGTGGGGCTACGACCTCAACAAGGCGCTGTCGGACGTCACGAGCGGCATCTGGTGGACCTCGGTCTTCCCGGGCCTGGCGATCGTGCTCGTGGTGCTGGGCATCACCCTCGTGGGCGAGAGCCTGAACGACCTCGCCGACCCGCGCCTGCGCGGTCGGCGCGCGGTGGCCGCCGGTGCCGGCGACGTCGCCGCGACGTCCGTCGTGCCGGGCGGCGTCCTCGCCGCCGACGGCCTGGAGACGCCGGGGCACGACCCCGTCGCCGGAGTGGAGGAGACGCGATGAGCGACCAGCGCATCGTCCGGGACGCCTCAGCGCGTCCGATCGTGGACATCACCGACCTCGAGGTCGCCTTCGCGAGCGACCGCGGCGCCGTCCGCGCCGTCGCCGGGGTGAGCCTGCGCGTCGAGCGCGGCGAGGTCCTGGCGATCGTCGGAGAGTCCGGCAGCGGCAAGACCGTGACCGCGAAGACCATCCTCGGCCTCCTGCCCGAGACGGCCACCGCCTCCGGAGTGGTCCTGCTCTCGAAGAAGGACGGCAGCGCGGCGACCGACGTCGTCTCCGTGCCCAAGGCCCGCCTCCGGGAGCTGCGCGGCACCGACGTCGCCATGGTCTTCCAGGAGCCGGGCACCGCCCTCAACCCGGTCTTCACGGTGGGCTGGCAGATCGCGGAGGGACTGCGCGCTCACGGCTCCGTCTCGAAGAAGGAGGCGCGCAAGCGCGCGATCGACGTCCTGCGCACCGTCGGCATCCCGGAGCCGGAGAAGCGGGTCGACTACTACCCGCACCAGTTCTCGGGCGGCCAGAAGCAGCGCGTGGTCATCGGGATGGCGCTGGTCCTGGATCCCGGCCTGATCGTCGCGGACGAGCCGACCACCGCGCTCGACGTGACCGTGCAGGCCGAGATCCTCGACCTGCTCCGCCGGTGCCGCGACGAGTTCGGCACCTCGATCGTGCTGATCACCCACAACATGGGCGTCGTCGCCGATCTGGCCGACCGCGTCGCCGTGATGTACCAGGGCGAGCTGGTCGAGGAGGCGACGGTCTCCGAGCTGTTCTCGGCGCCGAAGGCCGAGTACACGAGAAAGCTGCTCGCCGCCGTCCCGCACGTGGGCCAGGGCGTCGAGCGCGCCCGCGTCCGCGCCGTCGAGCGCGCCGAGGCCCCCGAGGCCGAGACGCTCGTCGCCGCCGAGGGCCTGCGGATCCAGTACCCCGGCCGGCTCGGCCGTCCCGGCTTCGTCGCGGTCGACGGCGTCTCGCTGCGCATCCGCGCGGGCGAGGTGCTCGGCCTCGTCGGCGAGAGCGGCTCGGGCAAGACCACCATCGGGCGCGCCATCGCGGGCCTGACGCCGGTGACCGGCGGGTCGCTGAAGGTCCTCGGCAAGGAGATGCGCGGCATCCGCGAGCGCGCCTTCCGGCCGGTCCGCGGCGACATCGGCTTCGTGTTCCAGGACCCGGCGTCGAGCTTCAACCCGCTGCTCACCATCGCGGAGTGCGTGGCCGAGCCGCTGATCGTGCACGGACGGGCCGGCGACGCCGCCGGGGCGCGCTCGCGCGTCGACGAGCTCCTGGAGGCGGTTCAGCTGCCCCGCTCCTACGGCGACCGCTACCCGCACGAGCTCTCCGGCGGCCAGCGCCAGCGCGCCAGCCTCGCCCGGGCCCTCGCCCTCGAGCCGAAGCTGCTGATCGCCGACGAGCCCACCTCGGCGCTCGACGTGTCGGTGCAGGCCCGCGTGCTCGAGCTGTTCGCCGAGCTGCAGCGCGAGTTCGGCTTCGCCTCGCTGTTCATCAGCCACGACCTCGCCGTGGTCGACCTGCTCGCCGACCGCATCGCGGTGCTCTACCGCGGCGAGCTGGTCGAGGAGGGGACGGGGGCCGAGGTGCTCGCCGCGCCGAAGCACCCCTACACGCAGCGCCTGCTCGCCTCCCTGCCCGTGCCCGACCCGGTCGAGCAGGCCTCGAGGCGCGAGCTCCTGCGCAGCATCGTCGAGGCGGAGCGCCGGGCGTGAGCCGGACCGCCGAGGATCCGGCCCCCATCGTCGTCGACGACCTCAGCGTCGAGTACCCGCCGCGCGGCATCAGCCGCCGGTGGACGGCGCTGCGGGGAGTGAGCCTCCGCGTGGAGCCGGGGGAGGTGCTCGGCATCCTCGGCGGCAGCGGCTCGGGCAAGTCCACGCTCGCGCGCGTGCTCGGCGGCGACGGCCTGGGGCACGACGGCGGCCGCACGCGTCCGGTGATCATCGGAGGGGACGCGACGGTCGCGGGGCACCGCCTCCGCTCGCTCCCCGCCCGCGAGCTCAAGCGCTTCACCGTCGACGTCGCGCATCTCGCGCAGGACGCGGGAGCGACCCTCCGCCCCGAGCTGACCGTCTCGGAGCTGATCGCCGAGCCGATCTTCCTCCGCGACCGCCACTACGACCCGAAGGCCGCGGCGGTGCGGGTGGCGACGCTGCTCGACTCCGTGCACCTGCCGCTGTTCCTGCTGGACCGCTACCCCTACGAGCTCTCCAGCGGCCAGCGCCAGCGCGTGGCCGTGGCCCGCTCGCTCGTGCTCGGGCCGAAGGTGCTGATCGCCGACGAGCCGACCTCGGGCATCGACGCGACGGTGCGCGAGTCGATCGTCGACCTCCTCGCCGACCTGCGGCGCCGGGAGGGATTCGCGGCCGTCGTGGTCAGCCACGACATCGACGTGCTGAGCCGGGCGACCGACCGGATCGCCGTGCTCGTCGGCGGCGAGGTCGTCGCGTACGGGCCGCTGCTGGACGTGCTGATCGAGGGCCGGCACCCCTACGTGCGCGAGCTCGGAGCGGCCTTCGCCGAGTACGAGCGCTTCGACGCCTCCCGAGCGCAGCGCGTCGAGGCGGCCGACCAGTGACCGTCCCGCGCGTCGCGGTGCTCCCGCGGCCGAAGCCGGTGTTCGCCGAGGCGGTCGAGTCGGGCGGGGGAGTGGTCGTCGGACTCGACGGGAGTCCGGACGCGCTGCTCTGGCTGTCCTACGGCCGCACGGACGAGCTGGCCGCTGTGCTGGAGGAGCACCCGTCGATCCGCTGGGTGCAGTTGCCCTGGGCCGGCGTCGACGTCTTCGCGCCCGTGCTCGCCGCGTCCCGCGCGGACGTGGTCTGGACCAGCGCCAAGGGCGCCTACGCGGAGCCGGTGGCGGAGCACGCGCTCGCGCTGGTGCTCGCCCTCCTGCGCTCGCTGCCGGAGCGGGCGCGCGCCGCGTCGTGGGGGCCGAAGAAGGCGGTCACGCTGCACCGCGCCTCCGTGGTGATCGTCGGAGCAGGAGGGATCGCTCGCGAGCTCCTGCGGCTGCTCGCCGTCTTCGACTGCCGGGTGACGATCGTCCGCCGCGGAGACGAGCCGGTGGAGGGCGCCGCCCGCACCCTGCCGGCGTCGCGGCTCGCCGAGGCCGCGGCGGACGCCGACGTGCTGGTCCTGGCCGCCGCCGCCACCGCGGGCACGGAGCGGATGGTCGACGCGGGTCTGCTCGCGCGGCTCCCCGCCCACGCCGTGCTCGTCAACGTCGCCCGGGGGAGCCTCGTGGACACGGACGCGCTCGTCGCTGCCCTCGCCCAAGGCCGTCTCGCGGGCGCCGCGCTCGACGTGACGGACCCCGAGCCGCTGCCGGACGGGCATCCGCTCTGGAGCGAGCCCCGGTGCCTGATCACGCCCCACAGCGCGGACACCCCCGAGATCACCGCGCCGCTCCTGGCCGAGCGCGTGCGCGCCAACGTGGCCGCCTGTGCCGCCGGCGGGCCGTTCGTCGGCCGCGTCGACCCGGGCTCCGGCTACTGAGTGCGCGCCCGATTTTGCGTTCGCGGAGAGTTTGCTAAAGTAGTACCGCGCTGATCGCCTCCGGGTGGTCGGATGATCCTCGATAGCTCAATTGGCAGAGCAATCGGCTGTTAACCGGTAGGTTCTTGGTTCGAGTCCAAGTCGGGGAGCGAAGGGTCCGGGACTCCACTCTCGGGCCCTTTTTTCGTGCCCGCGAGCGGTCGCCCTCGAGGGCCCACCCGCTCGGACCGGCGATCGGAGGCGCGATGCGCGAGGATGTGCTCGCTCTCCTGCGCCGCCGCCCCGACGTCGAGGCGCCGGATCTCGTCGCCGTCGACGCCAGTGACCGTCTGCTGCTCGACCTCGCCGCCGATCGCGGCCGCGTCGCCGTGATCGGGGACGCCTACGGGGCGCTGAGCCTCGGCCTCGCCGCCGACGGCCGTGCCGTGCGGGTCGTGCAGGACTCGATCACCGCCGAGCGCGCTCTCGCGCAGAACCTCGAGACGGTGCGCGGGTCGGGCGTCGACCTCGCGCCGATCGAGATCGTCGACTCCGTCGCGGAGGTCGTCCGCGACGCCGACGCGGTGCTCCTGCGCCTGCCGCGCTCGCTCGACGCCCTGGCCGCCGTCGCGGCCGGGACCGCACTCGCGAACCCGGCGGCGACCCTGATCGGCGCCGGCCGCATCAAGCACATGACGCGCACGATGAACGACGTGCTCGCCGTGCGCTACGAGCGGATCGACGTCTCCCTCGCCCGGCAGAAGTCGCGCGCCCTGCTCGCGAGCGGCGCGCTCCCCGACCAGCCGCCCGCGCCCGGGCCCGAGCGGCGCCGTCTGGACGAGCTCGACCTCGAGGTCGTCGCACTGCCGGGAGCCTTCGCAGGTGCACGACTGGACCTCGGCACCCGCGCCCTCCTCGCCGCCCTCGATCTCGACTCCCTCCCCGCGGGCACCGCACTCGACCTCGGCTGCGGAACCGGCGTGCTCGCCGCCGTGGTGGCTAGGGCCCGCCCCGACCTCGCCGTGATCGCGACGGACACCTCGCGTGCCGCGGTCGAGTCCGCCCGGGCGACCGCGGCGGCCAACGGGCTGGCCGTCCGCGTCCTCCGCGACGACAACGCCTCGACTCTGGAGGCGTCCTCCGTCGACGTCGTGCTCTGCAATCCGCCGTTCCACTCCGACGGTGCCGTCACCGACCTCGTCGCCCGGCGCATGCTGCGCGCGGCCGGCCGCGTGCTGCGCCCCGGAGGCGTGCTGTGGACGGTCTTCAACTCCCACCTCGCGCATCCGGCCGAGCTGCGCCGCGCGGTCGGGCCGACCTCGGTGGTGGCGCGCGACCGCCGCTTCACCGTCACCCGCTCCGTGCGCTCCGACGGCTGAGTACGGCTCCGCAACCCCCTCCGCGGCCTCAGGTCCGCTGTCCACGGCGCGGGTACGATCTCTCTCCGGCGCTCCTGTGCCGAACCCGTCCCGTCACCCCGGAGGCCGTCGTGCTCGAAGTCGTCCTCGTCCTCGCCCTGATCGCCCTGGTCGCGGTCGTCGTGCTGTGGCGTCGCGCCGTCGGCGCCGAGCGCCGTGCCGCCGAGAGCCGTGCGGAGGAGGCGGCGCGCGTCGTCCGCCTCGAGCTGGCGGTCGGCGAGCAGGAGGCGAGGCTCCGCATCGTCGGCGAGCTCGAGCAGCTCGCGGTCCGCAGCGCCGCGCACGTCGTCGAGGAGGCCGAGAGCGTCCGTCTCACGATCGACCGCGACCCCGCCGCAGCCGCGCGGTCGGCGCAGCGTGCCGTGCGGGCGGCCGAGGCCTCGCTGGCGCAGCTGCGCCGCATCGCGACCGTCGCCTCCGTCGATCCGGGGGAGCTGCCGCGCACCGGCGGCTCCGTCCCCCTGATCGAGGGCGCCCGCGAGCGAGGCCTGAGCGTCCGCGAGGAGTCGTTCGGCGAGCCGTTCCCGCTGCAGGACGGCGCCGAGGTGGCCGTGCTCCGGGTGCTCGAGTACGCCTTCGACTCGGCGCTGGAGACCGGCGGCGCGGGGACCGAGGTCCGCATCAGCTCCCGATGGACGACCACCGGCCTCCGGGTGGAGGTCGACGACGACCGCGAGCAGCACGGCGCTGCGGAGCAGGACGCCAGCGCTCTCGAGGCGGACCTGCGCTCGCTCACCGAGCGCATCGACAGCCCCGCGCTCGCCGAGCTGCGCGAGCGGGCCGCCCTCTTCGGCGGCGACGTGACCGAGAAGCGGACGCCCGGCGTCGGCCGGAGCGTCACCGCCTCGTTCCCCGCGATCCGCCACCACAACGGCGTGCACGGGGTCGACCTGGCCTGAGTCAGTCCTCGAGGTGCTCCACGCCGGGCAGCCACGAGACGCCGGGGCCGCCCCAGCCGCGCTTGCGGGTGATCTTCGCGACCGGCTTGTGGTAGTCGTGCTCGAGGCGGTCGATGTAGAGCACGCCGTCGAGGTGGTCGAACTCGTGCTGGAACACGCGGGCGAACCAGCCGTCCGCGACGATCTCGAACGGCTCCTGCTCGAGGTCGACCGCGCGGAGGATCGCGCGCTCGGAGCGGCGGAGCGGGAAGCGCTCGCCGGGGAAGGAGAGGCACCCCTCCGACTCCGTGTCCTCGTCCGCCTCGCCGAGCGGGGTCGGCGTGACGAACAGCTCGGGGTTGATCGCGACGCCGCGGCGGGGGGTGCCGTCGTCGTCGGCGTAGTCGTAGACGAACAGGCGCAGCGGGACGCCGACCTGCGGGCCTGCGAGGCCGACTCCGGGGGCGGTGTCCATCGTCTCGAACATGTCGGCGACGAGGGTGCGCAGCGCATCGTCGAACTCGGTGACGGGGGCGGCGGGGGAGTGCAGGACGGGGTCGCCGGCGATGCGGATGGGGAGGACGGCCATGGGGGACAGGGTACCGCGGGGCCGCCGACCGGGTCCGCGAGGATCATCCGCTGGGCTCAGCCCCTCACCCGTGCGTCGGAGGACTCCCGGAGGCGTTCTGGGTAGGGTCGACCCCATGCCCGCCGATCTCGCCGAACTCCTCAACGACCCGGCGAAGTTCATCGGCATCCCGATCGCTCTCGTGGGCGCGGTGTTCCTCTCCCTCGGCGCGCAGTTCCAGCACCGGGGAGTGGCGAAGGTGGAGCGGTTCTCGAAGCGCTCCGGCTCCTCCGGGCTCAGCGGCGGCCAGCTGGTCGCGCTGCTCTCGCGCCCCTCGTGGGTGATCGGCACCCTGCTCCTGGGTCTCGCGATCGTCTTCCAGCTGACGAGCCTCGGCTTCTCCCCGCTCATCGTGGTGCAGCCGCTCGGAGCGGTGGCGCTCGTGATCACCGCGGTCGTCAACGCGCGGGTCAGCCGGGTGCGCTTGAACGCGGCGTCGATCCGGGCGATCGTGCTCTGCGTCGGAGGCGTCGGCACGTTCGTCCTCGTGGCGGCGTTCAACGCGGTCGACAAGTCCATCCAGACGCCCGAGCTCATCACGATCCTCGTGATCCTCGCCGTGGTGCTCACGGTCTTCGTCGTCGCCTTCCGCGTCTTCCGCCGCGGAGCGAAGGCGATCTTCTACATCGTGGGCGCCGGAGTGGTCTACGGCTTCGTCGCGACTCTCGCGAAGGTCGTGCTCAACCGCATCAAGTACGGCGAGTTCGACCCGCTGACGGTGGTCTGCATCGTGGCGCTCCTGGCCGCGACCGCGCTCGGCGGGTACTTCGTGCAGAACGCCTACTCCTCCGGCCCGCCGGACCTCGTCGTCGCGGGCCTCACCGTCATCGACCCGCTGGTCGCCGTCGCGATCGGCATCGTCGTGCTCGGGGAGGCGCAGTACGCGGCCCCGTGGGCGATCCCGCTCTTCATCGCGGCCGGGGCCGTCGCCATCTACGGCGTCTTCCTCCTCGCCAAGCACCACCCGCAGGCGCGCTGACGGCGCGGGATCCCGAGTGGTGAGGAGTCCTCTGCCTACAATGGGTCCGCGCCGAGAGCCACGAAACCGACCGACCTCCGCCGATCGCTCCCTTCTCTCCCCGAGCGGCACGACACCGATAGGACCTCCCGTGTCAGATCCCCGCGACGCGTCCCGACCGGGATCGCCCGACTCCCGACCGCTGACGGTCGTGATCGGCTGCGACACCTTCGCTCCCGACGTGAACGGAGCCGCGAAGTTCGCCGAGCGCCTCGCCGCCGGTCTCGCGCAGCGCGGCCACGAGGTCCACGTCGTCGCCCCCTCGGCCGACGGCTGGAGCGGCACCCGGGTCGAGACGCACGAGGGCCAGCGGATCATCGTGCACCGGCTCTACAGCTGGCGCTGGTACCCGCACGACTGGCTGCGCTTCGCGATGCCGTGGCGCATCCGGCAGAACAGCGCGCGCATCCTCGACGAGGTGAAGCCCGACGTCGTGCACTTCCAGTCGCACATCATCGTCGGCCGCGGCCTCGGGATCGAGGCGGCCAAGCGCGGCATCCGCATCGTCGGCACGAACCACTTCATGCCCGAGAACATGCTCGAGTTCACCCTCCTGCCGAAGGCCGTGCAGGCCAAGGCCGTGGCAATGGCGTGGCGGGCCGCGCGTCGCACCTTCGGCCGGGCGGAGGCGGTCACCACGCCGACCCGCAAGGCCGCGCAGTTCCTCGAGAAGTACACGGGCCTCCGGGGCGTCCACGCCATCTCCTGCGGCATCGACGCCGACAACTACACGCCCGACTTCTCGGCCCGCGCCGGCGACTCGATCCTCTTCGTCGGCCGCGTGACCGGCGAGAAGCACATCGACGTCCTGCTCCGCGCGGTCGCCCTGCTCGATCCGGCGCTCGACGCGAAGCTCGAGATCGTCGGCGGCGGCGACCAGATGCGCAACCTCCAGCAGCTCGCCGCGACCCTCGGCATCGCCGACCGCGTCCGCTTCACCGGCTACGTCTCGGACGCCGAGCTCAAGGAGGCGTACACCCGCGCCACCGTGTTCGCCATGCCGTCCATCGCCGAGCTGCAGAGCATCGCGACCATGGAGGCGATGGCCTCGGCCCTCCCCGTCGTCGCCGCCGACGCGATGGCCCTCCCGCACCTCGTGCACGACGGCGAGAACGGCTACCTCTTCGCTCCGGGCAGCGCCGAGGCCCTCGCCGAGCGCCTCACCGCCGTGCTCACGGCCGATCAGGAGGACCTCGAGGCGATGAAGCGCGCCTCCCTCCGCATCGTCGCCTCGCACGACATCAACCGCACGATCAGCACCTTCGAGAGCCTGTATCGTGGGGAGCCGGTGGCCGATCCGGCCTCCGACGCAGCGTCCGCACCCGCCGCCACCTGACGGCCGCTCGGACGGCCGCCGCGGGGCGTTAGCTCAGCCGGTCAGAGCAGCGGACTCATAATCCGTCGGTCACGGGTTCAAGTCCCGTACGCCCTACTCCGCTCCACCCGCGGTCGTTCCTCCTCTCCAGCGCCGGGTCGGGCGTCCACCTGATGCCGGTCTCGTCGGAGCGGGCGGTCCGCTCCTGTCGGACCGGCGTGCCGTGCCTCAGGGCGCCGCCGACGCGGTCCTCGCCGGCACGCCGACCGCGGACGAGTCGGAGGCGACGTCGCGGACGACGACGGCGCCGGCTCCGATCCGCACACGGTCGCCGACGGTCACGTCCCCGACGATCGTCGCGCGGGCGCCGATGTAGACGTCGTCGCCGATGACGGGCGTCCGACCCTTCGACTCGCCGATGGTGACGCCGTGGTAGATGAACGCGTTCCTCCCGATGACCGTGCGCGGGTGCAGGATCACGCCGCGGCCCCAGTGGGGGAGCCGCAGGCCGGGCCCGACCTGAGCGGTCGGCGGCAGCTCGGCTCCGACGATCATGCGGGTCCAGACGAGATCGACGAGGCGGTAGACGAGGTGGAAGGGGAGCCGGGTCCAACGAGAGCTCGAGTACTGCCCGAGCCGGAGGACGAGGACGGTGAGCCGGTCGGAGGCGTGGCCCTTGGCGGCCAGGTCCGCTCGGACGACGGCTCGGAGGTCAGCGAGATCCATGCTCCCAGTCTGAGTGGGAGCCTCGAGGGTGAGGCCGGGCCGTCGGAGATCGTCCGGGGCGTGGCGAGCATCCGCGAGCGGACGACACGGTGGCTCGATGCGCTAGCACGTCCCGACGCGCCGCGCCCGTACTGGCCGCTCTCCGCTCGACGTGATTGCCTGATCCTGTGCCTGATCTTCCGATGTTCCCGCTCGGCTCCGTGCTCCTGCCGCACATGCCGCTCCCGCTCCGGCTGTTCGAGCCGCGGTACCTGCGGATGCTCGGCGACGTCCTCGAGGACGAGACCCTCGCGTTCGGCGTCGTGCTCATCGAGCGCGGCCAGGAGGTGGGCGGCGGCGACCAGCGGTTCGCGGTCGGCGCCCGCGCGCGCATCCTGAACATCGACGGGGCGGAGTCGTTCGTCACGCTCGACTCCGTGGGCGAGGAGCGCTTCGAGGTCGTCCGCTGGTACGAGGACGACCCGTACCCGCGCGCCGAGGTCCGCCTGCTGCCCGATCTGGAGTGGGACGAGAAGCACGCCCCCGCGCTGGCTGCGGCGGAGTCGGCGGTCCGCACGGCACTGGCGGTCGCGAGCGAGTTCGTCGAGCAGCGCTACGGCGCGGTCGTCGAGCTCGCCGAGGATCCGGCCGCGCACGCCTGGCAGCTCGCCGGCGTCGCACCGGTCACCGAGCTCGACCGCCTCGCGTTCCTCCGCAGCTCCACCATGGAGGAGCTGCTGGAGTCGGTCCGGGAGCGCTCCGCCGAGGCGACCGAGTCGTTCCGCGCCGGCTGGGCCTGAGCCCCGTCCCGGCGTCCCACGACGAGCCCGTCAGTCCTCGAGGCTGACGCCGCGCTCCTCCGCCAGCTTGACCAGGTCGTCGACGACCACGAGCGCCATCCGCACCGAGCGGTCGCGGCGGTACTCCTCGTCGTCCGGGTCGATCCGCGAGGTGCGGTCGAGGGTCTCCTCGATCGACTGCGCGAGCTCGCGCCACGCGTCCTGACGGGCGTCGTCGACGAGCGTCGCGAGGTACTCCTCGTCCTGCGCCCGCCTGTGGAGGGAGTCGGCGACCAGGAGCGAGAGCCGCTCGCGGTGGTCGAGGTTGTCGACGTCGGCCGAGCGGTAGTCGTGCACGTGGTCGGAGCGGCCGCCCACCGAGGTCACGTCGGCGGCGATGCCGCGCAGGCGCTCGGCGGCTGCCTCGGACTCGCGCGCCAGCTTCTCGAGCTCCTCCGCGGCGACGACGGAGTAGCGGCCCGAGTCGAAGGGGACGTCGGCGCCGAGGCCGTCCATCAGCACCCGGTTCTTCACGGCCATCCGGCTGGCGTACTGCGCGAGCATCAGGCCCTCCTCGGCGGCCTCCTCGACGGAGGCGGGCTCGCGCGACGGGTTCTCATCGGGGTCGTACGGCTCCATCTTGAACCTGCGTCGACGCCGGAACCACACGTGCGTCACCTACATCCCGGAGCAGGCGCCCCGCCCGCCGGAGCACCTCTTCGAGAGTACCCGGCGGGCGGGCGCCGTGGTCGGCGGCTCAGGCCTCGCGCCAGTCGTCCCGCCGGAGGTGGGAGCCGGCCTGCGGCCCCATCTGCAGCATCCCGCCGTCCACGACGTACGAGGATCCGGTGATGTAGGAGGCGGCGGGAGAGGCCAGGAAGGCGACCACCGCCGCGATCTCGCGGGCGTCGCCGGGGCGGCCGAGGGGGATGCCGGGGCGGTCGATCGTGACGGGGTCCACGTCCTCGGCGTCGTTCATCGGCGTGGCGATCTCTCCGGGGGCGACGGCGTTGACGGTGATGCCGAGGGAGCCGAGCTCGAGTGCGGCGACCTTCAGCAGGCCGCCCAGCCCGTGCTTGGCGGCGGTGTAGGCGACGGAGCCGACCCGCGGCTGGTGTTCGTGGACGCTGGTGACCGCGATGATCCTGCCGCCCGTGCCCTGGGCCGCCATGCGCCGCGCGGCGCGCTGGAGGCAGACGAACGCTCCGTCGAGGTTCAGGGCGACGGTCGAGCGCCAGCTGTCGAGGCTCTGCTCGAGGAAGGGCTCGCCCCCGCCTCCGCCCGCATTGCTGACGGCGACGTCGAGCCCGCCCAGTCGATCCGCGAGGTCGTCGATCACGTCGCCCGCGCCCTCCAGATCCGTCGTGTCGAGGCGCGCGATCTCGGCGCGCCGGCCGAGGGAGCGCACCTCCTCCACCGTGCCCTGCGCGCCCTCCTCGTCGCTGTGCCAGGTGATGCCGACGTCCATGCCCGCCTCGGCCAGTGCCACCGCGGTCGCCCGGCCGATGCCGGAGTCCGAGGCGGTCACCAGTGCACGGGTGGGCCGGAAGTCTCGAGGTCCCTGGGTCATGTCGTCTCCTGTCTCGATCGGGCCGCCGGTCCGGCGGACACGGGTCGATCCCATCAGGGGATCCGACGCGCTCGGGAGCCGGTTGACAGGTCCGGGCTCGCGCGAGACGCGTGGCGGTGTCCCCGCTGAGCGCCCCGATCGCGTTGACTGGGCGGATGGATCACCGGCGCATCTCGGTCGTCGTCCCCGTGAAGGACGACGCCCGCCACCTCGAGCAGCTGCTCGAGCTCCTCCGCGAGCAGACGCTCGCTCCGTTCGAGATCGTCGTCGTCGACGACGGGAGCACCGACGACAGCGCCGCCGTCGCGCGAGCGGCGGGCGCGCGGGTGGTGCGGCACGACGGAGCCGGGATCCCGGCGAGCACGGCGCACGGCTTCGACGAGGCGCACGGCGACGTCCTCGCACGGCTCGACGCCGACTCCCGCCCGGGACCCGACTGGCTGGCGCGCCTGGCCGGCCACTTCGCCGACCCCGAGGTCGGAGCGGTGACCGGTCCCGGACGCTTCGACGAGCTCGGCCCGATCGCCCGGGTGATCGCGCGGGTCGCCTACATGGACGCCTACTTCGTGCTGATGGGGTCGGCGCTGGCCAACTGGCCGCTCTTCGGCTCCAACTGCGCCGTCCGCCGGTCGGCGTGGGAGGAGATCGCGGAGGAGATGCACCGGCACGACGCCTACGTGCACGACGACGTCGAGATCAGCGTGCACCTGGGACTCCGGCACCGGATCGTGCTCGACCGCCACCTCGAGGTCGGCATCTCGGCCCGCCCCTTCGGCGCCTTCGCGGACATGCTCCGCCGGTTCGACCGCGCTCTCCACACGCTGGCGCGGCACCCCGGGATGGGGTCGTCCCTGCAGCGCTGGACGCACCGGGTGCGCCGCACCCACCGCGACCGACTGCGAGCGACGGCCGCGGCGCGCCGCTCCGGCTGACGACGAGAACCGACGGCGCCGCCTGACGGCTAGGGCTGGGCCGCGTCCGGCCGGGCCGCGTCCGGCCGGGCCGCATCGGGCTCGGCCTCCGCCGCCCGATCCTCTCCCGGCACGGGGCGCCCCTCCTTCGGCATCGCCCAGACCGCGGCGAGCATGCCCACGGCGAGGACCGTGAGCGCGATGCAGACGAAGCGGGTGCCCTCGGCGAGGTCCGCCGGTGCGGGGACGCCGCCGCCCGCCTTCGCGTTCACGATCGCGCCGAACACGGCGACGGCGACGGCGCTGCCTATGTTGCGGGCGAAGAAGTTGGTCGAGGAGACCACTCCGCGCTCGTTCCAGTCGACGCTCGACTGCGCCCGGATCAGCGTCGGAGTCGCCACGAGCCCCATCCCGGCGCCGATGAGCACGCAGAAGCCGGCGATCTCCCACAGCGTCGAGGAGGCGCCGAGCAGGACGGTCAGCGCCGTGCCGATCACGACGAGCCCCGCTCCGAGGAAGCCCGTGTTGCGGAAGCCGATGCGCAGGTAGAGCCGGCCCGACAGGCTCGCCGCGACCGGCCAGCCGAGCGTCATCGCCGCGACGGCGAAGCCCGCGCCGAGAGCGGAGCTGCCGAGCACGCCCTGCGCGAAGGTCGGGAAGTACGAGGTGACGCCGAGCGTGATCGCGCCGACGGTCACCGAGACCAGGCTGGTCGAGATCAGCACGCGCCGCGTGAGGACCCAGAGGGGGAGCACCGGGGCGGCCGCGCGCCGCTCGATCGCGACGAAGCCGGCGAACGCGAGGGCCGAGACGACGAACACGCCGACTCCGGCGGGGGAGAGCCACGGCCAGGCGCTGCCGCCCTCGAGCAGTCCGAGGATGAGCAGCGCGGTGCCCACGGCGAGCACGGAGGCGCCCGCCACGTCGATCCGCTGCTTCTCGCCCCGCGTGGTCTCGCGGAAGCTGCGGATCAGGAGGAACGCCGCCAGGAGGCACAGCGGGATGTTGACGAGGAAGATGCCGCGCCAGGCGCCCAGGTCCGAGAGCACGCCGCCGAGCGTCGGCCCGACGACCGAGGAGATGCCCCAGACGCTCGCGAGGTAGCCCTGGGTCTTCGCACGCTCGGCGACCGTGTAGATGTCGCCGGCGATGGTGATGCCCATCGGCTGGATCGCACCGGCCCCCAGGCCCTGCAGGGCTCGGAACGCGATCAGCGCGGGCATGCTCCAGGCGAGGCCGCACAGGAGCGAGCCGACCAGGAACAGGGCGATGCCGATCAGCATGATGGGCTTGCGCCCGATCACGTCGGCGAGCTTGCCGTAGAGGGGGACCGAGACCGCCTGGGCCAGCAGGTAGATCGAGAACAGCCAGGGGAACTGCTCGAAGCCCCCCAGATCGGCGACGATGGACGGCACGGCCGTCGAGAGGATCGTGGCGTCGAGGGCGACCAGAGCGGTCGAGATCATCAGGGACAGCAGGATCGGGCCGCGCTCCGAGCGCAGTCCGACACTCGCGCGGGTGGGGGCGTCGGTCACTCTGCCCAGGCTATTCCATAGCCGGGGGATGGAAGCGGGGCGGAGAGGATCCGCTCCGGGGCTCGGTAGACTGGCGGCATGGAACTCGTTCTCTGGCTCGTCGTGTCCGCCATCGCCGGTGTCGGCCTCGTCTCCGGAGTCGCGGCTCTCATCGCCATGACGCGGGCGCCCTGGTCGGCCGACAAGTAGCCGCCCGGCCGGCCTCGCGCCGGCACTACTCGTAGATCCGCACCACGCTCCACTGCGGCTCCGTCGACGCGACCACGTCGAGCACGAACGCTCCGCCGGTCGCGGGGTCCGTCGCCTGGAAGCGCCAGCCGCCGATGCTCACCGGTGTGCGCCCGAACGTCGGCGGGAACCCCTCGAGGGGCGCCCACCACTCGCTCGTGCAGGTCCACACCGTCGGCCGGTCGGTCACCCGGTAGCTCCCGCCCCGCCACTCGAGCGCGATCGGCACTCCCTCGCCGTCGGTCGAGACCAGCGCCGTCTCGTCGATCACCGCCATCGTCGTGCTCCCGTTCACTCGCCGGACCCGGTTGGCCGTTCGAACATGTGTTCGATAGTCTGCGAGTGTACGCCGCGGCGCTCGTGCTCGCCACGGCCGCGGATCGACCGGTGGGAGGCGCGATGATCGAGTGGAGTCCGCTCCAGATGCTGCGCAGCAGCGGGCAGGACGAGTGGGTGATGGTCGACGCCCTGCGCACCGGCCGGATCGGCCTGGTGCGCCGCATCGAGACCGGCCCGTACCGCGAGACCTGGTTCCGCGCGGTGACCTGGGCGGCCGAGCCGGAGAGGCGGACGCTCGTGGGCTACTCCCGCTCGATGGACACCATCGCGGCCGCCCTGTGGGCCCATCAGCCGCCGACGGCGCAGGAGAAGCCCTTCCCCGGCTACCCGCCCTCGCGGCCGTCGCCGTGACTCCTTCAGCGAGAGGGGGCCCTGCCGTCTTCGCGACGGCGGCCTCCGTGTCCGCCACGGGGGAGAATGGCCCGATGCTCCTCGCACTCGTCGGCGGCCCCACGGGGGCGTGGCGGGCGGTCGACCCCGTCGGCGGCGCCGAGGCCGGGAGCGGCAGGGGGCCGGCCGAGCTGGCGGCGTTCGTCCGGGAGCGGGAGCCGGAGCGCCCGCGCTGGGTCTGGGACGACACCGCGCGCTGGTACCCCGCACTGCTGTCGGCCGGGGTGGTCGTCGCCCGGTGCCACGACCTCCGGCTGGCCCGCGCGATCCTCCGCCGCTCGGTCTCCGCCGCCTCATCGGCTCTCGCGCGCTCGCCCCTCGACCCGTGGGACGCGGGAGCCGCGGCCCCCGCCGCGCAGGACACGCTGATCGGGTTCGAGGAGGCGGCGGGCGGCTCCGACGACCTCGACCCCGTCCTCGAGCTGGCCCTGCAGGAGGAGGCGCTCTCCGGCGCCGCCGAGGCCGGCCGGCTCCGCCTGCTGCTCGCCGCCGAATCCGTCGGCGCCCTGATCGCTCGCGAGATCGCCCACGCGGGGCTGCCGTGGCGAGCCGATGTGCACGACCGGGTGCTCACCGGGATGCTCGGCCCCCGCCCGCTCTTCGGCGGCCGCCCGGCCCTGCTGGAGGCGCTGGCCGTCCGTCTGCGCGACGAGCTCGGCGCGCCCGAGCTCAATCCCGACTCGCCGGCCGAGCTCCTCAAGGCGCTGCGGCGCGCGGGGCTGCCGGTCGAGTCGACGCGCTCCTGGGAGCTGCAGTCCCTCGAGCACCCCGCGGTGCCGCCCCTCCTGGAGTACAAGAAGCTCTCCCGGCTGCTCACCGCCAACGGCTGGGCCTGGCTCGACGCGTGGGTGCGCGACGGCCGGTTCCGGCCGGAGTACGTGGTGGGCGGCGTCGTCACCGGCCGCTGGGCGACCTCGGGCGGAGGGGCGCTGCAGCTGCCGCGGCAGATCCGCGCCGCGGTCACCGCGGATCCGGGCTGGAGCCTCGTGGTCGCGGATGCCGCGCAGCTCGAGCCGCGCATCCTCGCCGCGCTCTCGGGCGACTCGGCCATGGCCGCCGCCGGGCGGGGCCGCGACCTCTACCAGGGCATCGTCGACGCCGGCGTGGTCCCCGATCGGCCGCGGGCGAAGGTCGCGATGCTGGGGGCGATGTACGGGGCGACGAGCGGCGAGGCCGGGCGGCTGCTCCCGAGGCTCGCCCGTGCCTACCCGCGCTCGGTCGCGCACGTCGAGGCGGCGGCTCGGGCGGGGGAGCGCGGCGAGAGCGTCTCGACGCGGCTCGGGCGCAGCTCGCCTCCCGGACCCGAGGGGCTCTCGGCGGATGCGGCGCGAGCGCGCGAGTGGGGACGCTTCACCCGCAACTTCGTGGTGCAGGGGACCGCGGCCGAGTGGGCGCTCTGCTGGATGGGCGAGCTGCGGGCGCGACTGCGCGCCGAGGGCGGCGCGGTCGGCCGGGCGCACCTCGTCTACTTCCTGCACGACGAGGTGATCGTGCACGCTCCCGCCGACGTCGGCGAGCGGGTCGCCGCGATCGTCCGCGAGGCGGCGGTGCGCGCCGGACGCTCGCTCTTCGGAGAGGGCGAGGTCGACTTCCCGGTCACCGTCGCCGTCGTCGACTCCTACGACCAGGCGAAGTGAGACGCGGGATCAGTACCAGTGCGGCGAGCGGTTGTTCCAGCTCGACCACGCGTTGCAGGGCGAGCCGTAGGCGCTCTTGATGTACGAGAGCCCCCAGTCGACCTGCGTCGCCGCGTTCGTCTGGTAGTCGGCTCCCGAGTTGGCCATCTTGCTCGCCGGGAGGGCCTGCGGGATGCCGTAGGCGCCGGAGGAGCGGTTCAGCGCGTTCCAGCGCCACCCCGACTCGCCGTTCCACAGCGGGATGAGGCACCGGTCGACCTGGTCGGCGCCCCAGCCGAAGCGGCCGACAGCGGTGCGGGCGTAGGCCTGGGCCTGCGCGGGGGAAAGGCCGTCCGTGCGTCCGGCGTAGGTGCCGAGGGCGGCGATGGTCTTGGCGGAGCTGTTGCGCGCGCCGGTCGGGTCGTCGTCGCCGAGTTCGACCGGGCCGCCTCCGCCACCTCCGCTGTTGGAGGGCGCTGCCGGAGCAGCGGCCGCGGCGGGAGCCGACGCGGCGCGCTGGCGGGCGGCCTCGGCCTCGGCGGCGAGGCGGGAGAGGCGCTGCTGCTCCTCGAAGGCCGACTTCGCGTCCTGGCCGTCGGCGTACTCCCGCTCGATCTCGGCGGTGGTGTTCTTGAGCGAGGCGAGCTGGGTGTAGAGCTCCTGGCTGTACTTCTCCTGGTCGGCGACCTTGGCGTCGGCCTCGGCCTGCGCGGAGCGGGCGGCCGAGAGCGCGTCGGCCGCGGCGGTGGCGAGGGAGACGCGCTCGCCCCGGGCCTGCTCGGCCTGCGCGGCGAGGGAGACGGCCTGATTCTCGGTCGACTGTGCCGCGGTCTGGAGCCGGCTGGTCTGCTGGGTGAGCTGCGTCATGGTGCCGAGGCGGTAGAGAAGCTCGCTCGACTCGTCGCCGCCGATGAGGAGGTTGAGCGTCGCATCGGTCCCGCCGTTGCGGTAGAGCTGGGCGGCGAGACGGCCGGCCTGCTCCTTCGCGGCGTCGGCGTCCGAGCGGGCGGCGGAGGCGCGCTCCTCCAGGGCGCTCACGCGCTGAGTCGCCTCGTCGAGAGCGCTCTGCGCGGCGTCCGCCTCGGCGGCCCGGCTGATGGCGGCGTCGGTGAGGGCGGCGGCCTGGTCGCGCAGGTCGGCGAGGAAGGCGGTGATGCGGTCGACCTCGGCGGCGGTGGCGCTCTCGCTCGACTTCGCGGCCTCGACATCGGACCACGAGGGGTAGTCGGACGGGTCGTAGGCGGCGGACGCGGAGAGCGGGGCGGCGAGGGCGGCGCACAGGACGAGGACCGTGCCCGCTCCGGCGGCGACGAGGCGCCGGCGCGCCCGGGAGGGGACGCGGAGACCGAGGGGGGTGCGGGACATGCGAACCACCCTAGGCGACGGCACCCGCGCCTGTCTCGTCCTAGCTCGAGGCTCGACGGCCCCGGCGGGGACGCTCGAGAGCGTATCCGCGGACGCCCCGACCCGGCCCGTCGCCCGTGAGCTCGTCGCGGGCCGCCTCGAGGAGGCGCCGCAGGGCCTCCTCCCGCACGCGGGCGGCGATCGCGGCGAGGCGGCGCTGCGGGTGCGCGTCCTCCTCCTCCTCCGCCTGCTCGTCGGCGGTGGCGGGCAGCGAGCTCTCGTACGCGTCGAGGACGGCGGCGAGGTCGGCGCCGGACAGGCTCGAGGCCAGCAGCACCCGGTCGAGGACGTCGTCCCAGTCCTCCTCGGGGGACGCTCCGTCACCCGTCAGCCAGGCGGCCGCCTCCGCGCGGCCCTCGTCGGTGAGCGCGTGCAGGGGGAGGCCGTCGTCGGTGGACCCGGCCGAGACGACGAGGCCCCGCTCGCGCAGGCGGTCGAGCGTCGAGTAGATCTGGCCGACGTTGACCCGGGGCCGGTGCGCGGCACGGTCGAGGAGCTCGGCGTGCAGCTGGAGGCCGTAGGCGGGGCCGAGCGTGAGCAGGGCGAGCAGGCCGTCGCGGACGGACACGGTGCTCCTCCCGGCGGGCGTCTGGCGGTGTGCGGCGTCCGGCGGCGCGGACGACCCGAGTATAGGCAGGAGCCGCCCACGGCCGGTCGAGCAGGCGCGGCGAGCCGCCTTGACGGAGGTCCGCCGCTCCTGCATGATCGGGCGTGGTGGCACGTCCACCGTCATAATCGAAGAAGGCGCACCGCAGAGTGTTCCGTGGTCCGGGTCGTTGGGGAAGACGCACCGGGACGAACGGAGGACACCATGGTGGCGCAGCAGACTCGGGGTGTGCTCTTCGTGCACTCCGCCCCCCGCGCGCTCTGCCCCCACCTCGAGTGGGGGACAGGTCGCGCCCTTGGTCGTGCCGTGAACTTCGCCTGGATCGAGCAGCCCGTGCTCCGCAGCACACTGCGCGCCGAATTCGCCTGGGAGGGCCCGGTCGGAACCGGTGCCGTCATCGCGTCCGCTCTCCGCGGCTGGGCCGACGTCCGCTACGAGGTCACCGAGGAGCCCTCTCCCGGCGTCGACGGCGGCCGCTGGATGCACACGCCCGAGCTCGGCATCTTCTACGCGCAGACCGACAGCGCGGGCAACACCGTCGTGCCCGAGGACCGCATCCGCTCCGCCATGGAGCTCGCCGGCGCCGACCCCATCGAGCTGCACCGTGAGCTGCGCCTCGCCCTCGGCCAGGCCTGGGAGGACGAGCTCGAGCCCTTCCGCTACGGCGGCGACTTCGCCCCCGTCGTCTGGATGCACGGGGTCGGCTGAGCTCATTCGACGCCGCTCCTCGCGCGGCGTCGCGCAGTCGGCTCGGTCGGGTGGTCGGGTTCCGTGGAGCGGCTTGCGTCCGGCGACGCCGATCCGCTGGCACGCGGATCGGCGGATGCGCCTCGCGGGGACCGCTCGCTCCCGCCTCCCTGAACCGGGCGGCCAGCGGACCCCCGTTCCGGCAGAGGCCCGCCTCGAAGTCGCGTCGTCGCCTCACGGTTGCCGCTCGCTGGCACGTCGACCAGACGGTCGGCGGAGCACCGCGTTCCGGCGGAGGGCGTCGGAAAGCTCGTGGAGCCGCCCGCACCTCTGTTGCGCACGACACCGACGGCCCGAGTAATGGCGAGTCGCACGCTCCCGACGAGCGCAGCCGCCCTGATCCGAGCATCCGACCCGAGTCGCGGCGAAGCCCGCGCTCCCACCCGGACAGGTTCCGTGATCGGAGCATGCGACCCGAGTCGCGGCGAAGCCCGCGCTCCCATCCGGACAGCTTCCGCAATCGGAGTATCCGACGCGAGTCGCGGCGAAGCCCGCGCTCCCCACCAGCACGGCGTGCTCACCAGCCCGCACCAGACGGCGGCGCAGATCCCTCGCGGCACGAGGCGTATCCGGGGATCCGCGTTCCAGCGGATCACCGTCGCCGCACCGCACCGGCCCTCGGGAACCCCGCCCCCCTCCCCAGCGGACGCGCCTGCGCCGCGCAAGGAGCGGCGCAGCCCGCTTTCCGCACGGTGGAGCGGGGCTACGCCCCGCTACACCGTCCGGAAAGCGGCAACAGCATTGTGCCCCCCGAACCCGAACGAGTTCGAGATGGCGACCAGCGGTCCGTCGCCGAGGGCGCGGGGGCTGGTGACGACGTCGAGGGGGATCTGGGGGTCCTGCTCGAAGAGGTTGATGGTGGGGGGTGCGGTGCGCTCGTGGAGGGCGAGCACGGTGAAGATGGCCTCGAGCGCGCCGGTGCCGCCGAGGAGGTGGCCGGTGGACGCCTTGGTCGCGGAGACGGCGATGTTCGGGAGGTGGTCGCCGAAGACGCGCAGCAGGGCGCGGTACTCGGCGATGTCGCCGACCGGGGTGCTCGTCGCGTGGGCGTTGACGTGGGTGACGTCGGTGAGCGCGGCTCCGGCCTGCTCGAGGGCGCCGATCATGGCGCGGGCGGCGGCGGAGCCCTCGGGGTCCGGCGCCGTGATGTGGTACGAGTCGCTGGTGACGGCGCCGCCGGCGAGCTCCGCGTAGATGCGGGCTCCGCGGGCGAGGGCGTGCTCCTCGGTCTCGAGGATGAGCGTCGCGGCGCCTTCTCCGAGGACGAAGCCGTCGCGGGAGACGTCGTAGGGGCGTGAGGCGGTCGCCGGGTCGTCGTTGCGGCGCGAGAGGGCCTGCATCGACGCGAAGGCGGCGATCGGGAGCGGGTGGACGACCGACTCCGTGCCGCCGGCGACGACCACGTCGGCGAGGCCGAGCTGCATGTGCTCGTAGGCGTTCGCGAGGGCCTCGGTGCTGGAGGCGCAGGCCGACACGTCGGTGCGGGCGTAGGCGCGGGAGGGGATGGCCATGCTGATCGCGGCGGCGGCCGCGTTGGGCATGAGCATCGGGATGGTCATCGGGAGGACCCGGCGGGGTCCGCGCTCGCGGAGGGTGTCCCACGCGTCGACGAGGGTCCAGAGGCCGCCGATGCCGGTCGAGTAGTCGACGCCCACGCGGAGCGGGTCGACGTCGATGATGCCGGAGTCGGCCCAGGCCTCGCGGGCCGAGATGAGCGCGAACTGGCTGGAGGGGTCGAGGCGCTTCGCCTCGGGGCGGGAGAGCACCTCCTCCGGGCGGACCTTGGCCTGGGCGGCGAAGGTGACCGGGATGTCGTACTGAGCGACCCAGTCCTGCTCGAGGGAGCGGACGCCTGATTCGCCGGCGAGGAGTGCGTTCCAGGACTCCCGGGCGGTCCCGCCGAGGGGAGTGCTGGCACCGATTCCGGTGACGACGATCTTCTTGGTCATGACGAGCTTCTCTGTTCCGTGTGGGTGGGTGCCGGGCTCACCCCGGCCGACGGTCGCCGGCCGGGGTGTCCGCCACGAGGACGGGGTGCGCGGGCGACGACTACTCGGACGCCTTGACGATGAAGCGGACCGCGTCGCCGACCGTCTTGAGGTTCTTGACCTCGTCGTCGGGGATCTTCACGTCGAACTTCTCCTCGGCGTTGACGACGATGGTCATCATCGAGATGGAGTCGATGTCGAGGTCGTCGGTGAACGACTTGTCCATCTCGACGGAGTCGGTGGCGATGCCCGTCTCGTCGTTGACAAGCTCGGCCAGGCCGGCGAGGACTTCTTCGTTGGACAGTGCCATGGTTCTCTCCTTGGGGGTTCTTCGGGTGTTCGTCAGTGACCGTAGGTCAGTTTAGGGGTGGGGTAGCGCCGGTCACGGGAGCACCACGACCTGCGCGCCGAACACCAGTCCGGCGCCGAAGCCGATCTGCAGCGCGAGTCCGCCGTGCAGCTCCGGGTGCTCCTCGAGCAGGCGGTGGGTGGCGAGCGGGATCGACGCGGCGGAGGTGTTGCCGGTGGTCTCGATGTCGCGGCCGATAGCGACGGTCTCGGGGAGCTTCAGCTGCTTCGCGAGCTCGTCGATGATGCGCATGTTCGCCTGGTGGGGGATGAACGCGGCGAGGTCCTCGGGCTGGACGCCCGCCTCCGCGAGCGCCTGCTTGGCGACCTTGGCCATCTCCCAGACCGCCCAGCGGAAGACCGACGGGCCGTCCTGGCGGAGGGTGGGCCATTCGGCGGTGCCGTCGCGGTAGGCCGCGAGCGGGTTGTCCATGCCGACGGTGTCCCACTTGGAGCCGTCGGATCCCCAGACGGTCTTCGAGATGCCGGCGGTGTCGCTGGGGCCGACGACCGCGGCGCCCGCGCCGTCGCCCAGGAGGAAGGAGATGCTGCGGTCGGTCGACTTGACCAGCTCGGACAGCTTCTCGGCTCCGACGACGAGCACGTACTCGGCCAGGCCGGAGCGGATGAAGGAGTCGGCCTGGGCGATGCCGTAGGTGTAGCCGGCGCAGGCGGCCGAGATGTCGTACGCCGGGGCGGGGTTCGCGCCGATGCGGTCCGCGAGGAGCGCGGCCAGCGACGGGGTCTGCACGGTGTTGCTGATCGTGGAGACGAGCACGACGCCGATCTGGTCCGGGCGGATGCCCGCCTTCTCGATCGCCTCGAGGGAGGCGGTGGTCGCGAGGTCGACCGCGTGGATGTCGGCGGAGGCCCGGCGGCGCTCGATGATGCCGGTGCGCTGGCGGATCCACTCGTCGGAGGAGTTGATCGGCTCGATCAGGTCGTCGTTCGGGACGACGAGGTCGCCGCGGGCCGCGCCGATGCCGAGGATCCGGGTGTACGCGCTGCCGCTGGACTGGGTGAGGGAAGGGGTCGTCATGGGGTCTCTCCTGCTAGGCGGCGTGCTCGTCGAGGAAGGCGCGGGCGGCGTCCACGTCGTCGGGGGTCGTGATGGCGATGCTCGGCACGCCCTTGAGGCCGCGCTTGGCGAGGCCGACCAGCGCGCCGGCGGGTGCCAGCTCGATGATCCCTGTGACGCCCGCGTCGGCGAAGGCCGCCATGCAGAGGTCCCAGCGGACGGGGGACGCGACCTGGCCGACGAGCAGCTCGAGGAACGCGGCACCGGAGTCGACGACCGACCCGTCGCGGTTCGTCCAGAGCCGGAGCGTCGGGTCGGAGGGGGTCAGCCCGGCGGCGACGCCGGCGAGGGAGTCGCGGGCGGGCGCCATGTAGCGGGTGTGGAAGGCGCCGGCCACCTGCAGGGGGATCACGCGGGTCCCGCGGAGCGGCTCCGCCTTGAGGGCCTCGAGCGCGTCGACCGCGCCGGCGACGACGATCTGACCGCCGCCGTTGTAGTTGGCCGGCGCGAGGCCGAGCTCGTCGAGACGGGCGATCAGGGCCTGCTCGTCGCCGCCGAGGACCGCGCTCATCGCGGTCGGCTCGGCGGCGGCCGCAGCGGCCATGGCACGGGCGCGCTCGCGGACGAACACCAGCGCGTCGGCCTCGGTGAGGACCCCGGCTCCGGCAGCCGCGGTGATCTCGCCGACGGAGTGGCCGGCGATGCCCGCGATGCGCTCGCGCCGTCCGCCCTCGAGGAGGGCGGCGAGGCTCACGAGTCCCGCGGAGACGATCAGGGGCTGGGCGACCGCGGTGTCGCGGATGGTGTCCGCGTCCGAGACGGTGCCGTGCGCGGCGAGGTCGATGCCGACCGCCTCCGAGTGCGCGGCGACCTGCTCGGCCACGGAGGGGATCTCGAGCCAGGGGGCGAGGAATCCGGGGGTCTGGGAGCCCTGACCCGGGGCGACGACGACGATCACGGTATCCAGTCTTCCGATCTGCGCTCGCACGTGCGGCGCGTGGAGCCACTGACAAAGCACAAAGAGCTTGTCGCGGGTCTACAAGTGTTCAGGGGCGGGAGGGGTTCGGCGAGCAGACGGCCTCAGCGGCGGGACGGCTTCCGGCGGACGGCGCCGTCCGGGTCGCTCATGGAGCCGAGGATGAGGGCGGACTGGAGGATGAGCGCCTCGCGGGCGCCCGTCGCGTCCCAGCCGATCACCTCGGCGACCCGCTTGAGGCGGTAGCGCACCGTGTTCGGGTGCACGAACAGCTCGCGGGCGGTCGCCTCGAGGGAGCGGCCGTTGTCGAGGTAGGCCCACAGCGTGGTCAGCAGCTCGGTCGAGTGCTTCTGCAGGGGCCGGTAGATCTGCGTGATGAGGCTCTGGCGGGCGAGCGGGTCGCCGGCGAGGGCGCGCTCGGGAAGGAGGTCGTCGGCGTTGACCGGACGCGGCGCGTTCCGCCAGGAGCGGGCGACCGCGAACCCTGCGAGGGCCGCGCGGGCGCTGCGGGACGCCTCGACCAGGGTCGGCACCTCGTGGCCGAGGACGAGGTGGCCCGTCCCGAAGCCGGGCTCGAGCGCCTCCGCGATCTCGAGGAACGCGACCGGCGGGCCGGTCTCCTCCGTGGCGTTCTCGCTCGGCTCGGCGCGGCCGATGACCAGGACGAGCCGGCTGCCCTGCACGCCGATCAGCACGTCGGCGTCCATGTGCCGCGCCGTGCGGCGCAGCTGGTCGACGTCGAGCATCTTGGGGGCGGTGCCCACCAGGACGGCGACCTCGCCGTGGCCGTGCCAGCCGAGGGCGGCGATCCGGCTGGGCAGCTCGTCGTCGGCCTCGCCCGTGAGGATCGAGTCGACGACCAGCGCTTCCAGGCGCGCGTCCCAGAGACCTCGGGCCTCGGCGGCGCGCGCGTAGACGTCGGCCGCGGCGAAGGCGATCTCGCGCGAGTAGAGGAGGATCGCCTCGCGGAGGTCCTCCCCGCCGTTCTTGATCCGGTCCTCGACGACCTCGACCGTCACCTTGATCAGCTGCAGCGTCTGCGTCAGCGAGACGGAGCGCAGCAGCTCGCGGGGAGCGGCTCCGAACACGTCCGCCGCGATCCACGGCGTGGCCGACGGGTCGTCGAACCACGAGATGAACGAGGTGATGCCGGCCTGGGCGACGAGGCCGACCGCCGAGCGCCGACCGGGGGGCATGCTGCCGTACCAGGGCAGCGTGTCCTCGAGGCGCTTGATCGTCTGCGTCGAGAGCTCACCGGCGAGGGTGCGCAGCCAGGCGAGGGTCTGCTCCTTCGTGCGGGGAGCGCCCGGCCGGGTGGCCGGACGCTCCGCCGCAGGAGCAGGACCCCGCGCACTCGACGGTGCGGGTTCCTGCGAGAGCACGGACTCGTCCGTCAGCTCTCGCCGCCCGCGTTGCCGGTGGTGCCGGCGTTGACGTCGAGGAGGCGGTACTTCTCGATCGCCTGGACGGCGAGCGAAGGGTCGACCTCGCCGCGCTTGGCGAGCAGCTGCAGCGTCCGCACGACGACCGAGGGGCCGTCGATCTGGAAGTAGCGCCGCGCCGCCGCACGGGTGTCCGAGAAGCCGAAGTCGTCCGCGCCGAGCGTCGCGAAGTCGCCCGGGATGAACTGGCGCAGCTGGTCGGGGACCTGGTGCGAGAAGTCCGAGACGGCGACGAAGGGGCCCTTCGCGTCGGCCAGCTTCTGCGTCACGTACGGCACCTGCTCGGCGTCCTCGGGGTGGAGGAAGTTGTGCTGCTCGGCCTTGATGCCGTCGCGGCGCAGCTCGTTCCACGAGGTGACCGACCAGACGTCCGCCGAGACGCCCCAGTCCTCGGCGAGGAGCTTCTGCGCCTCGATCGCCCACGGCACCGCGACGCCCGAGGCGAGGAGCTGGGCCTTCGGACCGTCCCACTGGCCCCACGAGATGCGGTGGATGCCGCGGACGATGCCCTCGACGTCGACGTCCTCCGGCTCCTTCGGCTGCACGATCGGCTCGTTGTAGACCGTGATGTAGTACATGACGTTCGGGTCGGTGTGCTTCCCGCCGTACATGCGCTCGAGTCCGGACTGCACGATGTGCGCGATCTCGTACCCGTAGGCCGGGTCGTAGCTCACGACGGCGGGGTTGGTCGCCGCGAGGATCGGGGAGTGCCCGTCCGCGTGCTGAAGGCCCTCGCCGGTCAGCGTGGTGCGTCCTGCGGTGGCGCCGATCATGAAGCCGCGCGACATCATGTCGCCGGCCGCCCAGATCGCGTCGCCCGTGCGCTGGAACCCGAACATCGAGTAGAAGACGTAGACCGGGATGAGCGGCTCGCCCTGCGTCGAGTACGAGGTGCCGATCGCGGTGAACGCCGCGAGGGCGCCCGCCTCGTTGATGCCGACATGGAGGATCTGTCCCTGCGGGCTCTCCTTGTAGGCCAGGAGGAGCTCGCGGTCGACCGACGTGTAGTGCTGGCCGCGCGGGTTGTAGATCTTCGCGTTCGGGAAGAACGCGTCCATGCCGAAGGTGCGCGCCTCGTCCGGGATGATCGGGACGACGCGGTTGCCGAAGTCCTTCGAGCGGAGGATGTCCTTCAGGATGCGGACGAACGCCATGGTGGTGGCGATCTCCTGTGTCCCGGAGCCCTTCTTGCCGACCGCGTAGGCCGAGTCCTCGGGGAGGTTCAGCTGCGTGTACTTCGAGCGGCGCTCGGGGAGGTAGCCGCCGAGCGCGCGGCGGCGCTCCTGCAGGTACTCGATCGCCTCGTCGTTCTGACCGGGGTGGTAGTACGGCGGGAGGTAGGGGTTCTCCTCGAGCTGCGCGTCCGTGATCGGGATGCGCATGGTGTCGCGGAACGACTTGAGGTTGTCCAGCGTCATCTTCTTCATCTGGTGGGTCGCGTTGCGGCCCTCGAAGCTGCGGCCGAGACCGTAGCCCTTGATGGTGTGGGCGAGGATGACGGTGGGCTGGCCCTTGTGCTCCGTCGCGGCCTTCATGGCCGCGTAGATCTTGCGGTAGTCGTGGCCGCCGCGGCGCAGGCCCCAGATCTGCTCGTCGGAGTAGCCCTCGACGAGCTTCTTGGCGCGCGGGTCGCGGCCGAAGAAGTTCTCGCGGACGTAGGCGCCGTCCTCCGTCTTGTAGGTCTGGAAGTCGCCGTCGGGCGTCTTGTTCATCAGGTCGAGCAGCGCGCCCTCGGTGTCGCGGGCGAGCAGGTCGTCCCACTCGCGGCCCCAGATGAGCTTGATGACGTTCCAGCCCGCGCCGCGGAAGTACGACTCGAGCTCCTGCACGATCTTGCCGTTGCCGCGGACGGGTCCGTCGAGGCGCTGGAGGTTGCAGTTGACGATGAAGTTCAGGTTGTCGAGGCCGTCGTTCGCGGCGACCTGGAGCTGACCGCGCGACTCGACCTCGTCCATCTCGCCGTCGCCGAGGAACGCCCAGACCTGCTGGTCGGAGGCGTCCTTGATGCCGCGGTTGGTGAGGTACTTGTTCGCCTGCGCCTGGTAGATCGCGTTGATCGGGCCGAGGCCCATCGACACGGTCGGGAACTGCCAGAACTCCGGCATGAGCCGCGGGTGGGGGTAGCTGGAGAGCCCGCCGCCCTGATGCGACTTCTCCTGGCGGAATCCGTCGAGCTGGTGCTCGCTCAGGCGTCCCTCGAGGAAGGCGCGCGCGTACGGGCCGGGGGAGGCGTGGCCCTGGATGAAGACCTGGTCGCCGCCGCCCGGGTGGTCCTGGCCGCGGAAGAAGTGGTTGAAGCCGACCTCGTACAGCGAGGCGCTCGACGCGTACGTCGAGATGTGGCCGCCGACCCCGATGCCGGGACGCTGCGCGCGGTGCACGAGGATGGCCGCGTTCCAGCGGATCCACGCGCGGTAGCGGCGCTCGACGTCCTCGTCGCCCGGGAAGTCGGGCTCGTTCTCGGGCGCGATGGTGTTGATGTAGTCCGTAGTGGGCACCATCGGCACGCCGAGGTGGAGCTCCTTGGAGCGCTTGAGGAGGCTGAGCATGACGTCGCGCCCGCGACCCCGGCCCCGCTCCTCGACGAGCGCATCGAGCGACTCGTTCCACTCCGACGTTTCCTCGGGGTCCGAGTCCACGTGACCGACGGAATACGGGTCCTGATCGTTAACAGTCACCCTCGACCTCTCTCTGGGGGCAGATCGTGCCCGAGACATCACTCTCATGAAGCGGTGCGGATCCGCGGATCCGGGGCTCGGATGACGAGCCGCGCGCGGGCACCTCCGTCAGCCTAGCGATTCCCGTGCCCCGAACCTGGAATCGCACTGTGGTGATCCACGAGGGATGTGCGCCGACGACTGTAGGAGAGCGCCAGACGGGACGCGTCGACCGGCCCGTGATCGGGGGAGACGGGCCGTTCCTTGGAGTCTGCGCGGAGCGGGTCTAGCATTGCCCCTCGTGCTCGCGCGACTCTCGTGCGCACGGAAGGACATCGGACCGATGGCTCTCGAGAAGCTGACCCTGGCTCCCGACTTCGAACTCGCGAACCAGTACGGCGAGCGCATCCAGCTGGGCGACTTCCACGGGCGGCGCAATGTCGCCCTGGTGTTCTTCCCCCTCGCCTTCTCCGGCACCTGCACGGGCGAGTTCTGCGCGCTGCGCGAGAACCTCTCCCTCTTCGAGCACGCCGACGTGGAGCTGATCGGCATCTCGGTCGACTCCAAGCACACGCTGCGCGCCTGGGGCGAGAAGCAGGGCTACGACTTCACGCTCCTCTCCGACTTCTGGCCGCACGGCGACGTCGCCAAGCAGTACGGCGTGTTCACCGAGGCGAAGGGCTACGCGACCCGCGCGACCTTCCTCATCGACAAGGCCGGCGTCATCCGGGACACGTTCATGACCGCCCCGGGCGAGCCTCGCTCGATCGACGCCTACCGCGCCGCGATCGACGCGCTCGCCCCCGCGCACGTGTGACCCTCCGGAGGCGGACCGCCCCGGTCGTCAGCTGAGGATGTTGACGGCCCGCGAGATCACGAGAGCCAGCAGGACGAATCCGGTGAACGCCTCGGCGATCATCAGGAGCTTCATCCGGCTCGACAGCGGCATCGTGTCGGTCGGGCTGAACGCCATGGTGTTCGTCGTCGAGACCGAGAGGTAGTCGACGAAGCCGGGCCGCCAGTCGGCGCGCTCGGAGGAGGTCGCGGCGACCTCGGGCGCGGTGTCGCGGTAGGTGTCCTGCGGGAAGGCGAAGTCGGCCGCCGGCAGCTCGGTGCGGGGAAGCGTTCCGCGGGCGACCGGACCGCCGCGGTCGAGCTCCCAGAACAGCAGCGCGTACGCGACGACGTTGGTGACCCAGACCTGGAGTGCGGTGAGCAGCAGCGGCGGGCCGTCGGCCGTCCCGTCGACGAGGTCGATCACCACGGCGACCACGTTCACCTGGTTCGCCACGGCGAGCACGACCGCCAGGGCGATGGAGACCCCGCGCGACCAGCGCGTCTCGCTGTCGAGCCGGTGCGGGTTGACGACGAACAGCGGCACGAGCAGCGCGAGCGTGATGCCGGCGGCGACGAGGCGGACCACCGAGGTGTCGGCGCTGTGGCCGGCCACGTTCAGTGCGACGGCCACCAGGATCGCGGCGGAGGCGGGCCAGCGGCTCTCGGCGCGCCGCCTCGCCCGGGAGTCGCTGTCGGCGGTCATGTGCCGAGGCTAGTGCCCGCAGGGGGCCGCTCCGCCTGCCGTAGGATCGAGTCGATCGTCCGCGGGTGCTCCCGCGACGGGGGCCTTTAGCTCAGTTGGTAGAGCGCCACGTTTACACCGTGGATGTCATCGGTTCGAGCCCGGTAGGGCCCACCACATCCGACGATCGGACACTGCGCGTCAGCGGGACTGGCGGCGCTTGTAGGGCTTCGGCTGGCCCTTGACGATCGGGGCGCGCCCGGTCCCCTTGGAAGCCTTGGCCTTGCCTCCCGACTTCGGGGCCGCCTCCGGCTCGTCGCCGAGCGCGGCGAGCTCCTCGCGGGCCGAGGCGAGGCGCTGCCGCCCGGCCGCGGTGAGGGTCGTGGCGGCGGCACCGGGCTCGAAGAGCGGCTTGCCGAGGTCGAGCTCGACGGCGGCGACGGAGGAGTCGAGCTTCTGCCGCGAGATGCCGAGGCGCTCGGCGGCGCGCACGAAGTGCAGCTCCTCGGCGACCGCCACGAAGTGGCGCAGCTGGCTGATCTTCATCCCGAACCCTTCACGGCCGCTCCCTGCGGCACGACCACGGTACGCGGTCCGGAAGGGGGCGCCGACCGCCGGGAGCGCCGGCGGGAGCGGCATCGACCCGTCGATCCGCGCCAGAGGACCCGGCGGACATTGCCGGACGGAGGCGGGAGGCCTACGGTCGCGCCCGTGGGCGGTCCCGAAGCCGGCCACGGAGAGAGGCCGACGTGGGCGCGCTCATCTACAGCTCGATCGCGTCGCTCGACGGCTACGTGAACGACGCGGACGGCGGATTCGCCTGGGCGGAGCCGCGACCCGCCGTGCACCGCTTCATCACGGAGCGCGAGGGGCGGGTGCGCACGTACCTGTACGGGCGGCGCATGTACGAGGTCATGCGCGCGTGGGAGCAGACCTGGGCCCTCGCGGAGGAGTTCGCGTTCATCCGGGACTTCCAGGAGATGTGGCGGGCGGCCGACAAGGTCGTGTACTCGACGACACTGGAGTCGGCCGAGACCCGCCGTACCCGCGTCGAGGGCGGGTTCGACCCGGTCGTCGTCGCCGCGCAGGTCAGCGCCGCCGACCACGACGTCTCGATCGGCGGGCCGACCCTCGCCCGGCACGCGCTGCTCGCCGGGATCGTCGACGAGGTGCAGGTCTACACGGTGCCGGTGGCGGTGGGCGGCGGGACCCACTTCCTCCCGTGCGGGTTCCACGCGCGCCTCGACCTGCGCGAGGAGCACCGCTTCGCCGACGGCACCGTCTTCACGCGCTACAGCGTGCGGCGCTGAGACGGCCTACGCGGCACCGACCAGCGCGGCGATCCGCGAGGCGAGCCGGGCGCCCTGAGCGCGTCCGGCCCGGGCGGAGGCGGCGCGGACGGCCGGGTCGAGCGAGTTCGGGCCGAAGGCGCGCACCGACTCCTCGTCGGCGTAGAGCACCTCGACCCGCGAGTCCGCGAGGGCGTCGAGCTCGCCGGTCGGGATCAGGCCCGCGCCGGGCGTGCCGACTCCCGGCAGCGGAGTGACGATCAGGACCCAGTCGGCTCCCGCGGCGAGGTCGGCGTTGCTGCCGGAGCGCACGCCGCCGTCCATGTAGCGGACGCCGTCGATGCTGACGGGAGGCCAGACCCCGGGGACGGCGCAGCTGGCGGAGATCGCGTCGACGAGGCCGACGCCGCTCTCGCGGTCGAACACGCGCAGCTCCCCGGTGGCCGTGTCGACCGCGGTGATGAGCAGACGCTGCTCGGGCCAGTCGGCGTCGCCCACGCGGGCCGAGATGACGGCCCGGCGGGTGTCCTCGGGGAGCGTCTCGGCCTCGAGCGCGAGGGTGCCGATGCGGCGCCGCGCGTCCTGGGGCGAGGTCGCGCCCTCGACGGCCGCGGCGAAGAGGGCCTGGAGGCGCTCGCCGTCGACGTCCGCTCCGATCTCGGCGGACTCCTCCTGGAGCTGGGCCTCGTACGACTCGTCGAGGCCGGTGCCGGTGCTCAGCTGGGCGGCGACCGCGGAGCCCGCGGAGGTGCCGATGAAGGTCGTCGACGGATCGAGCAGGAGGCGGGCCGCCTCGGGGGAGGCGTCGGCGAGGCCGCGGAGGACGCCGAGCTCCCAGGCGATTCCGGCGAGGCCGCCGCCGGCGAGGACGAGTGCACCAGGCATGGAGGAGGTCCTTTCGATCAGGATCAGGAGGGGGCGGGCGCTGCGGAGCGCCGCAGCACCAACGCTGTCACATCGTCGTGCGCGTCGTCTGCGAGAGCGTGCAGACGCTCGAAGAGAGCGGGGTCGTCGTTGCTCCGCACCAGCTCGGCGAGACGGTCGAGCGCGTCGAGGCGCCCGCCGAAGACGTCGAGCAGGCCGTCGCTGCAGGAGAAGAGCGCGTCGCCGGGGGCGAGCACGCGCTGCTCCTCCTCCCAGGAGACGTCGGCGGCGATGCCGAGCGGGACGCCGGTGGAGGCGAGCCGCTCCGTGGTGCCGTCGGCGCGCAGCAGGAGGGTGAGGCCGTGGCCGCTGTCCACGAACGCGACGGCGCCGCTCGCGAGGTCGACCCGGGCGATCAGCGCGGTCGCGAACATGCCGGTCGCGGTCAGGTCGGGCAGGAGCTGGCGGTTGACGGCCTCGACGGCTGCCGCGGGAGGGAGCTCCGGCCGCGCCTGGAACGCGGAGCGGATCGCGGAGGCGACGATCGCCGCCGACACGCCCTTGCCCATCACGTCGACCAGCTCGAGGGAGAGGTCGTCCCCGCTGCGGCGCCACGCCGTGTAGTCGCCGGCGACGTCGTGCAACGGCGTGGTCAGCGAGTCGAGGCTCCACTCGCCGAGGTCGAGGCGCTGGGGCCAGAGCCGCTCCTGCGTCTCGCTCGCGCGTCCGGAGAAGGCGATCTCGCGCAGCTCCCGCTCGGCCCACCGGCCGAGGTCCTCGAGGATCTCGCGCTCCTCCTCCGAGAAGCCGCGCACCTCGCTGTCGATGATGCAGATCGTGCCGACGCGGAGGCCGTCCCCCACGACGAGCGGGCGGCCCGCGTAGAAGCGCACGTGAGGGGATCCGGTGACGACTCCGCGGTCGGCGAACCGCGGATCGGCGGTGGCGTCCTCGACGACGAGGATGTCGCCCTGCTGGACCGTGACGTCGCACATCGAGTCGGCGCGCAGCATCCTGCTCGCCCGCGCCGAGCGCTGGGGCGACTTCGTGAACTGCGTCGACTCCTCGAGGATGTTGATCTCGGCGAGGGGGACGCGCAGGAGCCGGCGGGCGATGCGGGTGATCCTGTCGAAGCGCTCCTGGGGGGTGCTCAGGCCGATCCCGAGCTCGGCGATCGCGGCGAGGCGGGCGCGCTCGGTCGGCTCGCTCACGTGCGGGTCCGGGCGAGTGCCCAGAGGTTCTGCCCGTCGACACGGCGGTAGGAGAACTCGGTGACGAGGGCGTGGATGAACGGGATCCCGCGGCCTGCCTCGTCCCACTCGTCCGGCATGTCGCGGGGGTCGGCGACCTCGGCGGGCGCCTCCTCGGCGGAGTCGTTGAGCGAGGCGCGCAGCTCGGTCGCGTCGACGCGGATCTCGACCAGGCAGATGATGTGCCGGTACGACCGGGCGTGCTGGACGATGTTCGAGGTCAGCTCGACCAGCGCGGTCTCGAACGACATCCGGTCGACCGGCGCGACGCCCGGCTCCTCGAGCCACAGCTCCTCGAGCGCCTCGTGGACGGCGGTGACGCCGTCCTCGGGCGGCGTGCGCACGACGAAGGAGCGCTCAGGCACGGTA
The DNA here is from genome assembly GCF_002932325.1 of Rathayibacter sp. AY1E2. NCBI lineage: Bacteria > Bacillati > Actinomycetota > Actinomycetes > Micrococcales > Microbacteriaceae > Rathayibacter > Rathayibacter sp. AY1E2. The sequence goes on along the minus strand of NZ_PSVO01000001.1, from coordinate 396,611 downwards.
GGCCTCCTCGACGGTCTCGGCGCTCCCGAGCAGGCGGTCGAGGTTGGACAGGCCGAGCACCATGGCGGGCTGCTCGCCGGCGGCGGCCACGCGCAGCTCGCCGCCCGCCTTCCGCGCCTCCTTGAGTCCGGCGACGAGGACGCCGAGCCCGGACGAGTCGAGGAACTCGACGGCCGCCAGGTCGACGACCACGCGGACCTCTCCCGCCTCGAGCGCGCGCTGGAGGACCGCTTCGAGCTCCCACGCCGTGGACAGGTCGAGCCGGCCGACGGGGCGGATCACAACGATGTCGGGCTCGATCCGCTCGGTGCTGATCCTCGAGCTGGGCTCCATGGTGTCCTCCTGACGGGACTGCACGCGGTTCCGCAGGGCTCGGAGACGTGGTGAGGACGCGGTCGGGCGCGCGACCGAGGGGCTCCGGATCCGATGCGGGGGTGAATCGGGGAGTTCGTCCGCCTCCGACCGTACAAGGGAACGGGGCGCCCCGTGGGAGGCGTGACCGCATCCGCGCTGCGACACGCGGTGCGCGGCCCCGGGAGGAGGCTCCGCTCAGCCCCTCGCGGCGGCGAGAGCGTCGGCGGCGAGCCGCACGGAGGCGTCCCGGCCGGTCAGCCAGAGCGGCACGGAGCGGGCGCGGAGCCCCGCCGAATCGAGCGCCGGGACCGCGTCCGCGTCCTCCTCGCCGACGAGCCAGGCGTCGAGGAGGCCGCCCCCGCTCCGGGCTCCGTAGTGCCGGCCGACGGCCTCGGCGGAGGTCTCGACGCCGATCGCTCTGAGGCAGGCGTCGGCCATGCCGCGCACCACCGCGCCTCCGACGACGGGGGAGACGCCCACGACGGGTGCGGAGGTCCGGCGGAGGGCGTCCGCGATCCCGGGCACTCCGAGGATCGTGCCGATCGAGACGACGGGATTGGAGGGGGCGACGAGTACCGCGTCGGTGTCGGCGATCGCCTCCAGCACGCCCGGGGCGGGGCGGGCGCTCTCCACCCCCTGCTGGACGAAGCGGCGCGCGGGCGCTGACGCCCGAAGCCGCACCCACCACTCCTCGAAGTGGAGGAGCCGCACGCCCTCGCCGGGGAGCTCGACCTCGACGTGGGTCTCGACGTCCTGGTCCGACATCGGCAGCAGGCGGACCCCCAGCGGCCAGCGGGCGGTGATCCGGGCGGTCGCCTCCGAGAGGGTGAGGCCGTCGCGCAGCATCGAGCTGCGGGCGATGTGGGTGCCGAGGTCGAGGTCGCCCAGGGTGAACCACGGCCAGCCGACGCCGAAGGCGGTGAGCTCGGCCGAGACCCGCTCGCTCTCGCCGGCCCGCCCCCAGCCGCGCTCCGTGTCGTTCACTCCGCCGAGCGCGTAGGTGATCGAGTCGAGGTCGGGGCAGACCTTGAGGCCGGTGAGCCACATGTCGTCGCCGGTGTTGACGACGACGGTGATCTCGCTCGCCTCGCCGCCGGCGGCCTCGAGATCGCGGAGGTGCTCGCGGACCGCCGAGGTGAAGCGGGCGCCGCCGACGCCTCCGGCCAGGATCGTGATGCGCATCCGCCCACGCTAGCGGCACCGACGGATTCCTCCCCCGGCGAGCCTTAATGCTGCGGATCCGCGCCGGAAACACCGGGGAAACGTCGAACCCCGACGATGAAGCCCTGTCCCCGGAGCCGGACGGTCCGTCATTGCCTTCGGGCCCGGCGGGGACCACAGTGGGTCCACGTCCCCGGCTCCGCACCGCCCGGCGGAGCACACCGGAGCCGGACAGGGACGCCCGAGCATGGAGGTACCGATGACCATCGTCCGCGCAGCGATCACCCAGACGACCTGGACCGGCGACAAGGAGTCGATGCTCGACAAGCACGAGCGGATGGCCCGGGACGCCGCAGCCGACGGCGCGCAGATCGTCTGCTTCCAGGAGCTGTTCTACGGCCCGTACTTCGGCATCACCCAGGACAAGAAGTACTACCGCTACGCCGAGCCCGCCGACGGGCCGATCGTGCAGCGCTTCGCGGCCCTCGCGAAGGAGCTGGGCGTGGTGATGATCCTCCCGATCTACGAGGAGGAGCAGACCGGCGTCTACTACAACACCGCGGTCGTGGTCGACGCCGACGGGACGATCCTCGGCAAGTACCGCAAGCACCACATCCCGCACCTGGACCGCTTCTGGGAGAAGTTCTACTTCCGGCCCGGGAACCTCGGCTTCCCGGTCTTCGACACCGCGGTCGGCAAGGTCGGCGTCCACATCTGCTACGACCGCCACTTCCCGGAGGGCTGGCGGGAGCTGGGCCTGAACGGCGCCCACCTCGTCTTCAACCCCAACGCCACCAAGCCCGGCCTGTCGAACCGCCTCTGGGAGGTCGAGGGCCCGGCGGCCGCGGTGGCGAACGGCTACTTCGTGCTGCAGCCCAACCGCGTCGGCCGGGAGGACAACGAGTACGGCGACCTCGCGGTCGACTTCTACGGCACCAGCCAGATCATCGATCCGCGCGGGGAGTTCGTCGGCGAGCGGGGCTCGGGCGAGGCCGAGGAGATCCTGATCCGCGACCTCGAGATGGACATGGTGCAGGAGATGCGCGACGACTGGCAGTTCTACCGGGACCGCCGGCCGGAGTCGTACACCAGCATCCCGAAGCCGTGACCGCAGACCGAGACGGGGAAGACCGATGAAGACCCTCATCACAGGCGGGACGGTCGTCAACGCGACCGGCACCGGAGCAGCAGACGTCCTGATCGACGGCGAGACCATCGCCGCCGTCCTCGCCCCCGGCTCCACGCTGCTGGGCTTCGACCTGGCGGCCCGCGTCGACCGGGTGATCGACGCGAGCGGCAAGTACGTCGTCCCGGGCGGGATCGACGCGCACACGCACATGGAGATGCCGTTCGGCGGCACCTCCGCCTCGGACACCTTCGAGACCGGCACGCGCGCCGCTGCCTGGGGCGGCACGACGTCGATCGTGGACTTCGTGGTGCAGTACCCGGGCGAGAGCGTCGTCGACCGGTTCCAGGCGTGGCAGGAGAAGGCGGCCGGCAACTGCGCGATCGACTACGGCTTCCACCAGATCCTCTCGGACGTGCAGGACTCCTCGCTCGTCGCGATGGACGAGCTGATGCGCGAGGGGGTGACCAGCTTCAAGCTGTTCATGGCCTACAAGGGCGTGTTCCTCTCGGACGACGGGCAGATCCTCCGGGCGTTCCAGAAGGGCGCGGAGAACGGCGCGATGATGATGATGCACGCCGAGAACGGCGCCCTCATCGACGAACTGGTGAAGCAGACCCTCGCCGCCGGGAACACCGCGCCGTACTTCCACGGCACCTCTCGCCCCTGGCAGGCGGAGGAGGAGGCGACGCACCGGGCGATCATGATCGCCGACCTCACCGGCGCGCCGCTGTACGTGGTGCACGTCTCCGCGAAGCAGGCGGTGGAGCAGATCGCGCAGGCCCGCGACCGCGGCATGAACGTCTTCGGGGAGACCTGCCCGCAGTACCTCTACCTCTCGCTCGAGGAGCAGCTCGGCGCGCCGGGCTTCGAGGGCGCGCAGTGGGTGTGCTCCACGCCGCTGCGCTCGAAGGCGGAGGGGCATCAGCACCACATGTGGCAGTCGCTGCGCACCAACGACATCCAGATGGTCTCGACCGACCACTGCCCCTTCTGCATGAAGGGCCAGAAGGACATGGGGATCGGCGACTTCTCGAAGATCCCCAACGGCATCGGCTCGGTGGAGCACCGGATCGACCTGATGTACCAGGGCGTGGTGTCGGGGCAGATCTCCCTGCCGCGCTGGGTCGAGCTCACCTCGACCACCCCGGCGCGGATGTTCGGGATGTACGGGAGGAAGGGCGTCATCCAGCCCGGCGCCGACGGCGACGTCGTCGTGTACGACCCGAGCGGGCACACCTCGATCGGGATCGGCGAGGGCCGCAGCCACCACATGAACATGGACTACTCGGCCTGGGAGGGCTTCGAGGTCGACGGCCACGTCGACACGGTGATCTCCCGCGGCAGGGTCGTCGTCGACGACGGCTCCTACGTCGGCACGAAGGGCGACGGTGCGTACATCCCGCGCGGTCTGAGCCAGTACCTGATCTGAGCCGGCACCCGATCCGAGCCAGCACCTGATCGAGCAGAAGGAACCCCATGGACTTCGGAGTCGTCCTCCAGACCAACCCGCCCGCCTCGCGCACCGTCGCGCTCGCCGTCCTCGCGGAGACGCACGGCTTCGACTACGCGTGGACCTTCGACTCGCACCTGCTCTGGCAGGAGCCCTACGTGATCTACTCGCAGATCCTCGAGAGGACGCACCGGATCACGGTCGGCCCGATGGTCACCAACCCCGCCACGCGCGACTGGACGGTCATCGCCTCGCTGCACGCGACGCTCAACGAGATGTACGGGAACCGCACGGTGTGCGGGATCGGACGCGGCGACTCGGCGGTGAGGGTGACCGGAGGAGCTCCGACGACGCTCAAGACGCTGCGGGAGTCGATCCACGTCATCCGCGAGCTCGCCAACAGCCGTCCGGTCGAGTACAACGGCCAGACGCTGCAGTTCCCGTGGAGCCGGGGCTCGTCCCTGGAGATGTGGGTGGCCGCCTACGGCCCGCTCGCCCTGAAGCTCGCGGGCGAGGTCGGCGACGGCTTCATCCTGCAGCTGGCCGACGTGGACATCGCGCGCTGGATGATCGGCGCCGTCAAGGAGGCGGCGGCGAACGCCGGCCGGGACCCCGAGTCGCTGCAGTTCTGCGTCGCGGCGCCGATGTACATCGGCACCGACCGGGAGCACATGCGCGACCAGTGCCGCTGGTTCGGCGGGATGGTCGGCAACCACGTGGCCGACATCGTGGGCCGCTACGGCGCCTCCGGAGCGGTGCCGCAGGCGCTGACGGACTACATCGCCGGGCGCGAGGGCTACGACTACAACGAGCACGGCCGCGCAGGCAACAGCCACACCGCCTTCGTGCCGGACGAGATCGTGGAGCGCTTCTGCGTGCTGGGCACGGCGGACGAGCACGTCGAGAAGCTCCGGGCGCTCGCCGACATCGGCGTGACGCAGTTCGCGGGATACCTCCAGCACGACAACAAGGAGGAGACGCTGCGCGTGTACGGCGAGCGGATCATCCCGGAGCTGCGCGAGCACATCGTGGCCCGCGCATGAGACCGGCCCTCGCGCGCGGGCTCGTGCTCGGCGCCGCCGGGCTGCTCCTGCTCGCGCTGGTGTGGGAGGGCTGGAAGGCGCTCGGGCCCGAGGCCGGGGTGGTCGTCGGAGGAGTCACGGTGCTCCCGCGCACGAGCGCCATCGCGATGCCCCACCTCTGGGAGATCGCGGCCCGGCTCGGCGAGCCGGTCACCGGAGCGCGGAACGCCCCGGCGCTGTGGTCGGCCGTCGTGGGGGCGAGCGCCTTCTCGCTCGGGATCGCCGCGGTCGGCTGGGTCGTCGGCACGGTCGTGGGGCTGCTCCTGGCTCTCCTGATGCAGCGGTTCCGCACGGCGGAGTCGGCGGTGCTGCCCTGGATCGTGCTGAGCCAGACGGTGCCCCTGATCGCGATCGCCCCACTGGTGCGGCGCTGGGGGTCGCAGCTCGAGCTCGGACCGGTGACCTGGGAGAACTGGATGTCGGTGGCCCTGATCGCCTCCTACCTCGCGTTCTTCCCCGTCTCGATCGGGGCGCTCCGCGGGCTCGGCTCGCCGACGGCCCACCAGGTCGAGCTGATGCACGTCTACGGCGTCGGCTGGTGGAAGACGCTGGTGCGCCTGAGGCTGCCGGCGAGCGTGCCCTACCTGCTGCCGGCCCTCCGGCTCGGAGCGGTCAGCGCCGTCGTCGGCACGATCGTCGCCGAGGTCTCGATCGGCCTGCGCGGCGGGATCGGCCGCATGATCATCGAGTTCGCCTCCGCTGCCGGAGGCGACCCCGCCAAGCCCTGGGCGCCGATCCTCGGGGCGGTGCTGGTGGGCCTCGCGGCCGCCGGCTCCGTCGCTCTGCTCGGCACCCTCCTCCGTCCGTACCGCCGAGGGGAGCAGCCCGCATGAGTCCTGCAGGATCCGCGGTCGTCGTCGACTCCGTCACGAGGACCTTCACCACCGCCCGCGCCGCGAGCGTCACGGCGCTCCAGGACGTCTCGCTCGAGGTGGCCGCGGGAGAATTCGTCTCGCTGATCGGCCCGTCCGGCTGCGGCAAGTCGACGCTGCTGCGGCTGATCGCCGACCTCGACGAGCCGGACTCCGGCTCGATCGCCGTGTTCGGCAAGACGGCCCGGCAGGCGAGGCTCGACCAGGACTACGGGATCGCGTTCCAGCAGGCGGGCCTCCTGCCGTGGCGCACGATCCGGGCGAACATCGCCCTGCCGCTGGAGCTGCACGGCGTCGCCGCGACCGCCCGGCGCTCGCGCGTCGACGAGCTGCTGGCGCTGGTCGGGCTCGGCGACTTCGCCGACTCCTACCCGGACCAGCTCTCCGGCGGGATGCAGCAGCGCGTCGCCATCGCGCGGGCGCTCGCCGAGAGCCCGCGTCTGCTCCTCATGGACGAGCCGTTCGGGGCGCTCGACGAGATGACCCGCGAGCGGATGCAGACGGAGCTGCTGCGGATCCGGCGCGAGACCGGCGCCGCCGTCGTCTTCGTCACCCATTCGATCCCGGAGGCGGTGTTCCTCTCGGACCGCGTCGTGGTGATGTCGCCGCGGCCGGGCAGGATCCGCGACGTCCTCCCGGTCGGACTCCCCGGAGCATCCGAGCGCGACGCGGCGGTCAGGGAGGACACGGCGTTCTTCCGCGACGTGAGCGCCGTGCGCGAGCTGCTGCACGGGGATCCCGCCGCCGTGCCGCGCGGAGTGGAGAACCGGTGAGCACGACGGCGCTGGCGCGCAGCGTGCTCGCGCCGCTCGTGCTCGGGATCGCCGCGGTCCTGCTCTGGCAGGCCGGGGTCACCGCTCTGGCGATCCAGCCGTTCGTGCTCCCGTCGCCGCTGGCGATCGGACAGGAGTTCGCCGCGAACCTCGGCTCCGTCGCCGAGGGCAGCGCGGTGACCGGCCGCAACGCGCTGGTCGGCCTGCTGGTCGGCGCGGTGCTGGCGGTCGTGGTCGCCGGGCTCTCGGCGCTCGCGCGGGTCTTCGACGGACTGGTCGCGCCGATCGTGGCCGCGGCCGCCGTCGTGCCGATCGTCGCCCTCGCTCCGGTGCTCTACACGATGTTCGGAGCGAACGCCGAGACCGCGAGGCAGCTCGTCGCGGCGCTCGCCGTGTTCGTGCCGGTGTACGTGACGACGCTGCGCGGGCTGCGGCAGGCCGCTCCGGTGCACCGCGACCTGCTGAAGGCCTACGCGGCGACCCCCTGGCAGACCGCCCGCACGATCACGCTGCCGGGAGCGGTGCCCTACGTCTTCACGGGGCTCCGCATCGCCTCCTCGCTCGCGGTGATCTCGGCGCTGGTCGCCGAGTACTTCGGCGGACCCGTGGGCGGGCTCGGCAAGTCGATCACGACGGCGGCCTCGGGCAGCGACTACGCGCTCGCCTACGCCTATGTCCTGGGCGCCGTGCTCGTCGGCCTCGCGTTCTACTGCGTGACGGCCGCGCTCGAGGCGTTCGCGCTGCGCCGCAGCCGGCTGCGCTGAGCGCGGCGCCACGCGTCCCCGCACCCTCCTCGATCCTCCCGATTCCCGACTCCCGATTCCCGACTCCCGACTCCCGACTCCACCCGCACCGCCCGCACCGCCCGCACCGCCCGCACCATCAGCGCCACCTGCACCACAGCACCACCTGCACCGCCGCACCACGGGGCGCGCCGCACCGGCGACCCCGCAGACCGCACCAGGAGGACCCGTGACCAGACGCACCCGCATCACCCTGACGACCGCCGCCTTCGCGGCCGTGGGCCTCGCGCTCACCGGCTGCAGCGCCTCCGGCGGCTCCGACCCGGGGTCGGACTCCGGCTCCGGCGGCCTCACGCCGGTCACCCTGCAGCTGCAGTGGGTGGCCCAGGCGCAGTTCGCCGGGTACTACGCCGCGCTCGACCAGGGCTACTACGAGGACGAGGGCCTCGACGTGACGATCGCCGAGGGAGGCGGCGACATCGTCCCCCAGGACGTGCTCGCCTCGGGCGACGCGGACTACGCCATCTCCTGGGTGCCGAAGGTCCTCGGCTCGATCGAGCAAGGGGCCGGGATCACCGACGTCGCGCAGATCTTCGAGCGCAGCGCCACCACGCAGATCTCCTTCAAGGACAAGGGGATCACCTCGCCCGCCGACCTCGCCGGGAAGAGCGTGGGCAGCTGGGGCTACGGCAACGAGTGGGAGCTGTTCGCCGGCATGCAGAAGGACGGCGTCTCCCTCGACGACATCTCGCTGGTGCAGCAGCAGTTCGACATGAACGGCTTCCTCGCGGGCGACATCGACGCGGCCCAGGCGATGACCTACAACGAGTACGCCCAGGTCCTCGAGACCGTGAACCCCGCCACAGGCGAGCTGTACCAGCCGGACGACCTGAACGTCATCAGCTGGAACGACGTGGGCACCGCGATGCTCCAGGACGCGATCTGGGCGGACGCGGGCAGGCTCGCCGACGACGACGCGTACGCCGAGCAGACGGTCGCCTTCATCAAGGCCTCGATCAGGGGCTGGATCTTCGCGAAGGACGACCCGCAGGCGGCGGCCGACATCGTCACCGCGGCCGGATCCACGCTCGGCACCAGCCACCAGCTCTGGATGACCAACGAGGTCAACAAGCTGATCTGGCCCTCGACGAGCGGCGTCGGGATGATCGACGAGGCCGCGTGGCAGCAGACGGTCGACATCGCGAAGGAGACGGAGAACGAGACGGGCGCGACGATCATCAGCGCGGACCCGCCCGCCACCGCCTACTCGAACGAGTACGTCGAGAAGGCGCTCGCGGAGCTCGCCGACGAGGGAGTGGACACGAGCGGTGCCGACTACGCGCCGATCGACGTGACGCTGGAGGCCGGCGGCGCCTGAGCCCGGACTCCGCCCCTCCCGGCTCCTCCCGGCCCCTCCCGCCCCGGAGGGGCCCGGGAGGGGTAGGCTGGACCCTCGTGACTACTTTCAAGAAGACGCCGTTCACCGTGAACGTGCGCGACCTCGTGAGGCGGCCGGGCGAGATGCGCGAGCACCGCCTCGAGCTCGAGGCGCCGGAGCAGTTCGGCGAGGGGATCGTCGCGGTCCGCAAGGGATCGGCCGTCGATCTCGACGTCCGGCTCGAGTCCGTGCACGAGGGGATCCTGGCCAGTGTCGAGGTGTCGGCGAGGGCCGACGGCGAGTGCAGCCGGTGCCTGACCGACATCTCCCTGCCTGTCGATGTCGAGTTCCAGGAACTTTTCGCGTACTCTTCTGACGAAGCTTTCGACTATGAGGTTCACGACGACCACGTGGATCTTGAACCTCTGGTCAGGGATGCGGTGGTTCTGTCGCTGCCGTTCCAGCCGGTCTGCCGGCCGGACTGTCCGGGCCTCGACCCCGTCACGGGGGAGCGGCTGGCCGATTCCTCCACGCCCGAACCCGAGGCGCCGCGCGACTCCCGGTGGGCCGCGCTCGCAGGGTTGAGCGAGGGGGACGGCGGGGCCGCAGCGCCCGGAGCTTCCACCGACAGAGCTTCCGCAGACAGCGGTGAGGGCGCGACCGCCCGCACCGAATCCGACTAGAGGTAGAGAAGAGAGAATCATGGCTGTTCCCAAGAGGAAGAAGTCCCGCGCGAACACCCACGCCCGTCGTTCGCAGTGGAAGGCCGAGGTCCCCACCCTCGTCAAGACCATCGAGAACGGCAAGGTCGTCTACAGCCTTCCCCACCGCGCCAAGGTCGTCGAGGACTCCGCGGGCACCGCGCTGTTCCTCGAGTACAAGGGCCGCAAGGTCGCCGACGTCTGATCCCGCTCCTGGTCCGCACGGCGCGGGGCGCACCGCCCCTCGACGAACGGACCGCGGTCCATGGTGAACCAGACCTCCGCACGACCCTCCAGCGACGACCGGTCGCGTCTGGAGGCCACGCTCGGCGTGAGCCTCGACGGTGAGCTCTTCGAGCTGGCCCTGACGCACCGGTCGTTCGCTTTCGAGCACGGCGGCATCCCGCACAACGAGCGCCTCGAGTTCCTCGGCGACTCGATCCTCGGGCAGGCCGTGACCGTCATGCTCTACACCGAGTACCCCGCCCTCAGCGAGGGCGACCTGGCCAAGCGCCGGGCGAGCCTCGTCTCGACCGTCGCGCTCGCCGAGATCGCCCGCGGCATCGGCCTGGGCGAGTTCCTCCGCCTCGGACGCGGCGAGGAGCTGACCGGCGGCCGCGACAAGGCGTCGATCCTCGCCGACACCGTCGAGGCCATCATCGGCGCCGTCTACCTGGGCACCGGTCCCGACGCGGCCCGCGACCTGGTGCTGCGCCTGATCGCACCTCTGCGGGCCGATCCGCTCCGCTTCGGCGTCTCGATGGATCCGAAGACGAGCCTCCAGGAGGCGGCCGCCGAGCGCGGTGCGCCGGCCCCGCGCTACGAGATCGCCGCCACCGGCCCCGACCACAACAAGGTGTTCGTCGCCACCGTGATCGTCGGCGGACTCGTCACGGCCCGCGGCGAGGGGACGAGCAAGAAGGCGGCCGAGATGGCCGCCGCGCTCGACGCGTGGACGCGTCTGGCGGCCCCCGGCGCACCCGCCGCTCCCGCGGTCTCGGACTGACCGTGCCCGAGCTGCCCGAGGTCGAGGTGGTGCGGGCGGGTCTCGCTCCCGCGGTCACCGGCTCCCTGGTGACCGGCGTCGAGATCGTCGACGCGCGCTCGCTGAAGCGGCACGTGCATCCGCACGGGACCTTCGAGCGCCTGCTCGTCGGGCGCCGGCTCGAAGCGGCGGTGCGGCGCGGGAAGTTCCTCTGGCTGCCCGCGGGCCGCGGCGAGGCGCTGCTGGTGCACCTCGGCATGAGCGGCCAGGTGCTGCTGCGCACGGCGGATGCGGCGCTGCCGCGGCTGGCGCGCATCCGGATCGGGATCGAGCACCCCGAGCACGGCGAGCTCGCCCTGCACTTCGTCGACCAGCGGATCTTCGGCTCGATGGCGGTCGACGCTCTGGTGCCGACCCCGGACGGAGCGCCGGGCGGCTACGCGGGCGAGGAGGTCCGCGGAGGCGGCTGGCTGCGCGCCGTGCCCTCGCAGGTCGCGCACATCGCCCGCGATCCGCTCGACCCCTCCTTCGACCTGGGCTCGGTCGTCGCGTCGCTGGCGAGGAGGAGCAGCGGGATCAAGCGGGCGCTGCTCGACCAGACGCTCGTGAGCGGCATCGGGAACATCTACGCGGACGAGTCGCTGTGGGCGGCGGAGCTGCACCCGGAGCGGCCGAGCTCGTCGCTCGGCGAGGCGCGCATCCGCCGCCTCTTCGCCGAGGTCCGCTCGGTGCTCGAGCGGGCGCTGGCCGAGGGCGGCACCAGCTTCGATGCGCAGTACGTGAACGTGAACGGCGCCTCCGGCTACTTCTCGCACAGCCTGCACGCCTACGGGCAGACGGGGAAGCCGTGCGCCCGGTGCGGCGAGGCGATCGTGCGGGTGCCGTTCATGAACCGCTCCTCGCACCTCTGCCCGCACTGCCAGCAGCTGCCGCGCTGACGCGCCGGGAGGCGCCGCCTCAGGCGGCGGCGTCGGCGGGTGCCGGAGCGTACCGGGAGTGGACGACGAGCTCGCCCAGCAGCGTCGCGCCGAGCGTGATGACGGCGGCGATCGCCAGGCCGAGCCAGAGTCCGACCAGCAGGGCGAGCGCGCCGACTCCGGCACCCGCGGCGATCAGGACGATCGCGCCCGCGCGGCGGAACCACGGCTGACCGGAGCCACCCGCCAGGCGGGAGTCCGCAGCGAGGCCCGTGATCGTCGAGGTGACGACGACCGTCGTGACGTCCTTGACGGCGAGGTGGCGGGCGGTCGCGGCCTGGAGGCCCATCGCCCCGCCCAGCACGCCGGTGACGGTGAAGGCGAGCGGCTCGGGGTGCTCGGGCACGACCGCGAGCACGATAGCCAGGACGCCGAGCAGGATGCCGACCACCGCGAAGAGCCAGGTCGAGCGCGAGGTCCAGCCCTTCTTCACCGGGCGGAGCACCCGGCCGCCGATCACGGCGCCGATCATGAAGGCGCCCAGCGCGATCAGGGGCCCGACCACGGGCAGGTCGGCCGCGCCGGAGAGGGCCATGCCGAGGATGACGACGTTGCCGGTCATGTTGCCGGCGAAGACGCGGTCGAGCCCGAGGTACCCGACGGCGTCGATGATGCCGGTCGAGAAGGTGAGGGCGAGCATCAGGCCGAGGGTCGCGCCCTCGGAGCGGGTGCGCAGGCGTCGGAGCACAGGAGTCCTGTCGTCGGGGGCGGGTCTGGAGAATCGTGGCACACGCGTGTACATGCTCGAAACACGGCGAGGTTAGGGTCGGACGGCGCGGACGGGCCGCGCGGGAGGCGGACGCGCATGCGGTGGACGGAGTGGGCGGTGCAGCCCGGTGAGGGAGTGCCGCCGGGGGTGGACTACCTGCCGGCCGAGCCGGGTTCGGTGCTGTGGGGGCGCCTGCCGTGCGCGGCGGACGCGCCCGTGCTCACCGTCGACTCGGGGGCCGAGGTCGTCATCGACACGCTCAGCCACGAGGGCGTGCTGGAGGATCAGGGCCGCGATCCGGTCGCCTTCTTCGGCCGCCACGGAGTCGCTCCGGAGGGGGTGCTGCGCGACGCGGTCGCGCTCGCCGCGGACGGGCCGTTCCGCGACGGCGAGACGGACGGGCCGCACGTGGTCACGGGGCCGATCGCCGTCCGGGGAGCGCTGCCGGGGGACCTGCTCCGGATGACCCTCCTCGAGGCCGAGCCGCGCGTGCCGTACGGAGTCGTCTCGAACCGGCACGGCCGCGGGGCGCTGCCGGGCGAGTACCCGCTGCAGGAGGGGCCGTTCAGCGTCTTCGCGCGCGTCGACGAGGACGCGCAGGGCGGTCTCCGCGGCGTGATCCCGCTGGTGCCGGGAGGAGAGCGGGCCGCCCGGTTCCCGCTCCGGCCGTTCCTCGGGATCATGGGCGTCGCCGTCGCAGGGGAGGAGCGCCCGCACTCCGTGCCGCCCGGTGCGCACGGGGGCAACATCGACATCGCCCTGCTGACCGCCGGAACCAGCCTCTACCTTCCCGTGCAGGTCCCGGGCGCGCTCGCGTACGTCGGCGATCCCCACTTCGCGCAGGGCGACGGCGAGGTGGCGCTGACGGCGATGGAGGCGAGCCTGCGCGTCCGGGTGCGCCTGGAGGTCGTCCCGCGCGCCGAGGCGATCGCGGCGTTCGGGGAGCTGCTCGGGCCGATGGGGGAGACCGGCGAGTTCCTCGTGCCCACCGGGATGGACGAGGACCTGGACGTCGCCGTGCAGAAGTGCGTCCGCGCGGCCATCGCGCTGCTGGCGGCCCGCTACGGGATGGACCCGGCTCACGCCTACGCCTACCTCAGCGCGGCGACCGACTTCGACATCTCGCAGGTCGTCGACCTGGTGAAGGGCGTGCACGCCCGCGTCCGGACGGCCGACTTCGATGACTGACCCGCGGGTGACGACGCTCGAGGGCGACCTGCCGGACGGGCTGGTGGACGCGGTCCTGGCGTACGAGGCGGCGCTCGGGGCTGACGACGTCGCGGCGCTCGCCGACGCGTTCGCCGACGCGCCGACGACGCTCCGGGGCGACGCCTCCGGACTGCTCGTCGGCCACGCGGTGATCACCGGCTTCCGGGGTCGTCGCGGCGGTGCACCGGTGCGGGAGCTGGTGGAGCTGCACGTCAGGGCGGTCGATGCGGGCACGGCGCTCGTGGTGAGCGTGAACGCTCCGGCCCGTGGCGGGCGCGGGCTCGTCATGCAGCTGTGGTCGCGCGAGGGCGGGACCTGGCGGGTGCGCGCCGCGCAGGTGCAGGCGCCCTCGCCCGCGCTGGACCCCCGTGTCTGGCGGGCCGTCGGCGCGCCGCTCGTGCCGGCCGCCGGCTCCGGGACCCTCGACGGACTGGACGTCGCGGTCAAGGACCTCTTCGCGATCGAGGGCCAGCGGATCGGCGCGGGAGTGCCGGCCCGCCTCGCTTCCGCGCCGATCGAGGCGGCGACCGCTCCGGCCGTCGCGCAGCTGCTCGCAGCGGGAGCGTCGGTGCGCGGGATCGCTCAGACCGACGAGTTCGCGTACAGCATCGCCGGCCGGAACTCCGGCTACGGGACGCCGCCCAATCCAGCCGTGCCCGGAGCGATCCCGGGCGGATCGTCGAGCGGACCGGCGACCGCCGTGTCGCTCGGGCAGGCCGCCGTCGGGCTGGCGACCGACACGGCGGGATCGATCCGGGTACCCGCCTCCTATCAGGGCCTGTGGGGGCTGAGGACGACCCACGGTGCGGTGCCCGTCGAGGGGCTGCTGCCGCTGGCGCCGAGCTTCGACACCGTCGGGTGGCTGACGCGGGACCTCGGCACGCTGAGGCGGGTGGCCGAGGTCTGCCTGCCGTCCGGCCCGCCGGTGCGGAGTCTCGCGGTGGCGCCGGCACTGCTGGGCGGAGTGGACGCGGCCGTCCGGGCGGCGTTCGGATCGGCCGTCGAGAGGATGAGCACCGACGAGGTCGAGCTGCCCCCCGTGGCGGAGATGCTCGAGGCGTTCCGGCTCGTGCAGGCGGCGGAGGCGTGGCGGTCGAGCGGCTCGTGGGTCGCGGCGCATCCGGGAGTGCTGGCGGCGGACGTGCAGGCGCGCTTCGACGCGGCCTCGCTCGTCGACGAGCAGACGGAGGCGGCCGCACGGGCGCGGGTCGCGGGGTTCCGGGAGGCGCTCGACCGTGCGCTCGAGGGGCGGGTGCTCCTCCTGCCGTCGACGTCGTCGGTAGCGCCGGCCCTCGATGCGTCGGCCGAGGCGATCGACGCGGCGCGGACGGCGACGCTCGGCCTGACCTGCGTCGCCGGGATCGGCGGGTATCCGGCGCTGTCGGTGCCGCGGTCGAGTGTCGGCGGCACTCCGGTGGGGCTCTGCCTGGTGGGACCGCGGGGGTCGGATCTCGCGCTGCTGGAGCTGGTCGGCACGCTCTGAGGGGGGGCCACGCCCCTAGCTCGTCCTCTCCCTCGTCGTAAATCGGGGCGGACGCCGTGACCCGTTCTCCCGCTCTCCGCCCCTTTCTCTTTCTCTCTCGCTCTCTTTCTCTCTTTCTCTCTTTCTCTCTCGCTCTCTCGCTCTCTCGCTCCGTCCCTCCGTCGCTCCGTTCCTCCGTCGCTCCGTTCCTCCGTCGCTCCGTTCCTCCGTCGCTCCGTCGCTCCGTCCCTCGTCGTGGATCCGAGGCGGAAGCTGCGCCGTCGCGCCCGAGTCGCCTGCGGTGATAGCTGTCCTCGGGTGCGATCTCAGCGGTGAGCACGGGCGCCGAGCCCGGAGGGTGGAACGGGCCCGGGTGCAGCGAGTGCGGGCTCGGTGGACCGGTTCGTCGGCGGGCGCGTCGGACGACCGGCTTCCACGGCTCGGCCATCGGCTGAGACAGGCCGCCGGCTCGGACCCGCGCGGCGCGAGCGGGCGTGCACGAGCACGCCCGCTGGAGCACGCGCTGGAGCATGCCCGCAGGAGCGCGGCTCCTTCCGCCGTCAGAACGGTGGCGGCGGATCGCTGAAGCTCGGCCTGCGCCGCGGCGGGGCTGGCGGCGCGGGCGGATCGGGTGGACGGGTGACCACGCGGCGGCCCGTGGGGGTGGTCCAGTCGGCAGATCCGTCGGGGTGGAGCGTGTAGGTCCAGCGGTCGCCGTGGCGGACGTGGTGGTGGGCGACGCAGAGCGACGCCAGGTTGTCGAGGGCGGTGGCGCCTCCGTGACGCCACTCGAGCGTGTGGTCGGCCTCGGCGGTCGCCGCGGGCCGGGTGCAGCCGGGGAAGCGGCAGGTCCGGTCGCGCAGCTGGAGGGCGAGGCGCATCCGCGGGGGAGGGAGGCGGTGCGTGCGTCCGACGGAGACCACGGCGCCCGTGCTCGGATGGGTGAGCACCGGGGTGACGGCCGAGTCGGCTCCAAGGAGCGCGCGCGCGACGCCGGCCGGGATGAGGCCGTAGCCGTCCAGTTTCGCGGGGGTCTCGTCCTGCCCGGCCGCGGTGCTCGCGGCGAGGGTCCGACGCACCTCGGCCCGGATGCCGCGAGCGGACGTGCGCGGACGCTCGTCGCCCGGCGCCGTGCCGGACACGTCG
The DNA here is from genome assembly GCF_002932325.1 of Rathayibacter sp. AY1E2. NCBI lineage: Bacteria > Bacillati > Actinomycetota > Actinomycetes > Micrococcales > Microbacteriaceae > Rathayibacter > Rathayibacter sp. AY1E2. The sequence goes on along the minus strand of NZ_PSVO01000001.1, from coordinate 380,480 downwards.
CCGTCGCAGAGCAGGTCGACCAGGGCGTCGGCCCGCAGCTGCGCGAGCGTGCGCTCCTCCGCTGCACCGCTCCCGTCGCCGTTCCCGTCGCGGAGGGTGCGAGCGATCCGGTCGAGGCGCGCGAGCGCACCGAAAGCGGCCGGAGCGGGGAGGGTCGCGCAGAGCGTGGCCATGCCGTCCTGATCGGGCGAGACCCGGACCGACCGGTCCTCCCGAGCGCGGGCGTGCCGGTCGGCCAGAGGACTCTCGTGGAGTTCGTCCCGCAGCCGGGCGAGGCTCCGCCGCAGCTGGGTCGGCGTCATCGAGGCGGCCAGTCCCGCGGCGCGCTCGTCGAACTCCGGGAGGGTGGCCGGCGGCAGGGTGGCCGCGACTCCGGAGATGATCTGCCCCGCCTCCCAGCGCAACCGCGCCTCGGCCAGCGCGGCGCGCGTGCAGGGCAGGTGGTCGACCAGCAGGCGGGCGTGCTCGAGCTCGCGCGCGGCCACACGCTCGGACACGGCGAGTGCGACGGCGAGCTCGGCCCGGACCGAGCGCTCCACGAGGTCGCGCGACTCGGCGGGAGACCCGCCGCGCGCGAACGCCTCCGGGCGACGCAGAGCAGCCGTGTACGCCTCGTGCAGCGCCTCGGCGGAGGCGAGGTGGAGCGGAGCCGCCGAGCGGGCGAGCAGCGCCGCGCGGTCGCCGAGGGCGCGGACCTCCTCGAGTCCCTGCCGCATCCCATCCGCCATACCCGTATTGAACCAGCGACCACCGACACGCGGGCAGCAGATGCGCCCGATCGGGAGGACCCGCTTCCGGAAGACGTCTGTGGAGGAGCGTCTGTCGAGAATCTCGACACCCGCCACACCGCGAAACACCGGCGAAACGTCCGTCGCATAGGCTCTCCGGGTGAAACGACTGTTTCTCTCCCGCTCGTGAAGAGGTGGCCCATGACCGCGCCCGCACCGTTCCTCCCCGTCGATCCGCCGCCGCGCCTGCTGATGGGGCCGGGCCCGATCAACGCGGATCCGCGCGTCCTGCGTGCGATGTCGGCGCAGCTGGTCGGGCAGTACGACCCGTTCATGACGGCGACGATGACGGAGACGCAGGAGCTGTACCGGCAGGTGTTCCGCACCCGCAACGAGAAGACGATGCTCGTCGACGGCACGAGCCGTGCGGGCATCGAGGCGGCGCTGGTCTCGATGCTGGAGCCGGGCGACCGCGTGCTCGTGCCGGTCTTCGGGCGGTTCGGGCACCTCCTCCGGGAGATCGCGGAGCGCTGCGGCGCGGAGGTGCACGTGATCGAGGCCGAGTGGGGGCAGGTCTTCCCCGTCTCGGCGATCGCCGAGGCCCTGGCCCGTGTGAAGCCGAAGATGCTGGCCGTGGTCCACGGCGACACGTCGACCACCATGGCGCAGCCGCTGGAGGAGCTCGGCGCCCTCTGCGAGAAGCACGGCGCCCTCTTCTACACCGACGTCACCGCCTCCCTCGCGGGCAACGCCTTCGCGACCGACGAGCTCGGGCTCGACGCGGTCACCGCGGGGCTCCAGAAGTGCCTGGGCGGCCCGTCCGGATCGGCTCCCGCCACCTTCTCGGAGAAGGCCGTCGCGGTGATCGAGTCGCGCAAAAGCATCGAGGCGGGGATCCGCGACGAGGGCGACACTGTCAGCGCCCGCCGCGTCCGCTCCAACTACTTCGACCTCGGCATGGTCTTCGACTACTGGGGGCCGCGCCGCCTCAACCACCACACCGAGGCGACCACGATGCTCTACGGCGCGCGCGAGTGCGCCCGCATCGTCGTCGAGGAGGGCCTGGACGAGACGGTCGCCCGCCACGCGCTGCACGGGTCGGCGATGCTCGCCGGAGTCCGCGGCCTCGACCTCGAGGTGTTCGGCGACGTCGGGCACAAGATGACGAACGTCGTCGCGGTGCGCATTCCGCAGGGCGTGAACGGGGACGCGGTGCGCGGGGAGATGCTCGCCGACTTCGGCATCGAGATCGGCACGTCCTTCGGGCCGCTGCACGGGAAGGTCTGGCGCATCGGCACGATGGGCTACAACGCCCGGACGGACGCGGTGCTGACCACCCTGGCGGCGCTGGAGGCGGTGCTGCGCCGCGCGGGCGCCTCCGTGCCGGTGGGCGGCGGAGTCGCGGGGGCCTACGAGGTCTACGGGGCGGCACGCGCATGACCGGCACGACCGCGGACCCCACGACCGCGCCCACCGCCGCCACCGCCGCGACCGCCCTCGACGCCGCCGCGATCATGGCCCGCTGCGACGAGCTCGCCGCGGTCTCCTCCAGCCGCGACGGCATCGAGCGGGTCTACCTCTCGCCCGAGCACGCCCGGGTGAACGCGATGGCCGCGCGTTGGATGACCGAGGCGGGCATGCGCACCTGGCAGGACGCGGCCGGCAACCAGTGCGGCCGCTACGAGGGCGCGACTCCGGGACTCCCGGCGCTCCTGCTCGGCTCGCACCTCGACACGGTGCCCGACGCGGGCCGCTACGACGGGATCCTCGGCGTGATGCTCGCGATCGCCGTGGTGTCGCGCCTGCACGGGGCGGGCCGGCGCCTGCCGTTCGCCGTCGAGGTCGTCGCGTTCGGCGACGAGGAGGGCACCCGCTTCGGCACAGCGCTCCTCGGCTCCCGCGCCCTCGCCGGCACCTGGGACGAGCACTGGTGGGAGCTCGAGGACGCCGACGGGACGACGCTCGTCGAGGCGTTCCACGAGTTCGGGCTGGACCCCTCGCGCATCCGCACCGCCGCGCGCGACGCGCAGGACGTTCTCGCCTACCTCGAGGCGCACATCGAGCAGGGCCCCTACCTGGAGGAGGCTGACCGCGCCCTCGCCGTGGTCTCCTCGATAGCGGGCGCCCGCCGCTTCGCACTCACCCTCACCGGCAAGGCCGGGCACGCGGGCGGAGTTCCGCTCGACCGCCGCCGCGACGCGCTCACCGGGGCGGCCGAGGCCGTGCTCGCGGTGGAGCGCATCGCGCGGGAGCAGGGCGTGATCGCCACGGTCGGCCGGCTCGAGACCTTCCCGGGCGCGGTCAACGTCATCCCCGGCCGGGTCGAGTTCAGCCTCGACCTCCGCGCCGAGACCGACGCCCAGCGCGACACGGCGTGGGACGCCATCGAGCACGCGATGTCGGAGTCGGCGTCGCGCCGCCGTCTCGCGCTGACGGTGGAGGAGACCCATTCGGCCCCCGCGGTCGTCGCCTCCTCTCGGCTGCAGGACGTCGTGCGGGCGGGCATCCGCGCGACCGGGGACGCGGAGCCGATGGTGCTGTTCTCCAAGGCCGGCCACGACGCGATGGCGGTCGCCGACCTCGCCGAGTACGCGATGCTCTTCCTCCGCTGCGAGGGCGGCGTCAGCCACCACCCGGACGAGAACGTGACCGAGGCCGACGTCGCGACCGCGCTCGACGCGTTCGAGGCGGCCGTGCTGGCGCTCGCCGACGGGACGCCGACCGCGTGACCCCCGCCCCGGCCCCTTCGACGAGCATCGGTCACCGCATCGATGCCGGCTACGCCGCGCTGTCGCGGCAGGAGCAGCGGGCGGCCGACTTCATCCTCGACCACCTCGGCGACCTGGCCGTCTACACGGCGACCGAGCTCGCCCAGCACAGCGGAGTGTCCAAGGCCACGGTCTCGCGGCTGTTCCGCCGCCTGGGGTTCTCGAACTCGCAGGAGGTGCGCGAGCACGCCCGGGCGCTGCGGTCCTCCGGTGTGCCGGTCGGTCCCGCGCAGGGACAGGGGGATCCGCTCGCCGCGCACCTCGAGAGCGAGCGGGCGAACCTGGCCCGGCTGGCCGCCGCGTTCGGCGACGGGCGGCTGGAGGAGGCGGTGCGGCTGATCGCGGGAGCGCGCGAGGTCGTCGTGATCGGACTGCGCAACAGCTACCCGGTGGCGCTGCACCTGCGCCAGCAGCTCGCGCAGGCGCGCGGACGCGTCCGGATCGCCCCGCAGCCCGGCCAGTCGCTCGGTGAGGAGCTCGAGGGGCTCGGAGCCGAGGACGTCGTGGTGCTGGTCGGCTTCCGCCGCCGCCCCGCCTCCTTCGCCGCCCTGATCGGGACGCTCGCCGCGCGCGAGGTGCCCGTGGTGCTCCTCGCGGATCCGCCCGCCCGGCGCTACGCGGAGCACGCGGCGGTCTGGCTGGAGTGCCCGGTCGACAGCGGCACGGCGCTGGACAGCTACGCGGCGGCGATGAGCGCGGTCGCGCTCGTGGCCTCCGGAGTGCTCGGGGCGTCGCCGAGGGAGTCGCGCGAGCGGATCGCCGGGATCAGCACGGCCTACGCGGAGCTCGCCGAGCTGGAGGACCGGCCGTGAGCGAGGCGGCGGAGCTGATCCGCGCGCACGCCAAGGACCCCGTCGGGCAGGCCGACCCGACTCCGGCCCTCGGCCGGGCCGAGCTGATCACCCCCACCTGCGGCGACCGGATCGAGCTGCGCGTCGACGGCGGCGCGGAGCAGGTGCGCCTCGCCTGGAGCGGGCGGGGGTGCGAGGTCTCGCGGGGATCCGCGTCGCTGCTCGTGGACGGTCTCGACGGGCTGCCGGCGTCGGACATGCGGGAGCGGATCGACGCGTTCCTCGCGGCGATGGCGCACCGGGAGGGTGCACTCGCCGGCGAGGAGCAGGCGCTGCTCGCGGTGGCGGGCAACCCCGTCCGCTCCGTCTGCGCGACGCTGGCCTGGCGGGCGCTGGCCGCCGCCCTCGACGACGCGGGCCTGGCGTGAACCGCTCAGTCCGGCCCGTCGCGGTCGGCTCCCGACCACAGATCGCCGCACTCCACCCCGCGCGCGCCCCTCGCACGGAGCAGGTCGCGCGCGCCGGAGTCGCCGTGCACGCCCTCGAGGAGCTCCGGCCAGTGGTCCCGTCCCAGCAGCACCGGATGACCGGGCCGACCGCGGAAGACCGCGCGGGCGAGCACGTCCGGCGCGACCGGCGCCTCCGCGAGCAGCCGGCCACCCACGCTCGGCGGCTCCTCGGGCAGGTCGACCAGGGCGACCAGCGCGGCGACGCCCTCGGCCGCGGCGAGACCCGCGCGGAGCGACGCCGAGAGGCCGCTCTCCCACTCCGCCGCGACGACCACGTCCGCGGACGGCGGCACCAGGAGGCGCGCCCGTCCGGCCTCCGCTCCCAGGACCACGAGCACCCGCTCGCAGCCCACCGCGCGGAGCCTCTCGACGGCTCGCTCCACCCAGGGAACTCCCGCCGCGTCGCACCGCAGCGCCTTCGGGCCGCCCGCCCGGCGCCCCGCACCCGCCGCGAGCACCAGCCCGACGAGGTCCCGACTCCCGACCAGATCCATCCGACCATCGTGCCGCAGGCCGAGCCCCTGCTCCGCCGGACGAAGGAGACCGCATGACCGACACCCGATCCGAGACCGCCCGCGACGTGCTGCTCGCGTGCCTCGCCGTGCCCCGCTGGGCCGAGGAGGTCGCCTCCGGCGCGCCCTACCCGTCGGCCGACGCGCTGGCCGACGCGGCCGAGCGGGCCGCGCGCACGCTCACCGAGGAGGAGGTGGAGGCGGCGCTGGCCGACCACCCGCGGATCGGGGAGCGGCACGCGGGTGCGGGGCGCTCCTCCGCGTTCTCGGCCGCGGAGCAGGCGGCGAGCCGCACGGGCGACGAGGAGCTGACCCGGCGGCTGCTGGCCGGCAACCGCGCCTACGAGGAGCGGTTCGGGCGCGTGTTCCTCCTCCGCGCGGCCGGCCGCGACCGGGCCGAGGTCGTCGCGGAGCTGGAGCGGAGACTCGGGCTCGACGACGAGACGGAGGCCCGCATCGTCGCGGAGCAGCTGCGGGAGATCACGGTGCTGCGGGTCCGCGGCCTCGACGACGGGCGCCTCGTCCGGGCGGAGGCCGCACGATGAGCGGGCACGCCAGCCGCGTCACCACCCACGTGCTCGACGCCGTCCGCGGCCGCCCCGCGCGCGGGGTCCCGGTGGCTCTCGACGCCCGTGCCGGCTCCGGCTGGGAGCGCCTCGCCGAGGCCCGCACCGACGACGACGGCCGCGTGGCGGCCTTCGGGCCGGAGCGCCTGGCCGCCGGGGTGCACCGGGTCGTCTTCGACACCGGCGCCTGGTTCGCCGCCTCGGGCACCGAGTCGTTCTACCCCGAGGTCGTCGTCGCCTTCCGCCTCGACGACGAGGAGGCGCACTTCCACATCCCGCTCCTGCTCAGCCCCTTCGCCTACTCGACCTACCGGGGCAGCTGATGCAGCTGCAGGACGTCCTCGACGCGCCGCAGCTGCGGCTGCGCGTGCTGGTCGCCGGCGACGGAGCGCTCGCCCGGCCGGTCGACGGCATCTTCACGACCGATCTCCTCGACCCGCGCCGCTACATCTCGCGCGACCAGCTGGTGCTGACCGGTCTGGTCTGGCGTCGGGACGCCCAGGACAGCGCGGCCTTCGTCGCCGCGGTCGCGGACTCGGGTGCCAGCGCTCTGCTCGCCGGCGAGGGGCTGCTGGGCTTCGTGCCGGACGACCTCGTCGTCGCCTGCCGCGAGCACGACGTCCCGCTGATCGCCGTGCCGGCCGATGTGTCGTTCGGCGCGATCACGGCGCACCTGTCGAACGCCCTCGCCGGCGACCGCGTGGCCCGGCTGACGGCCGCCCTCGCCCGCCAGCGGGAGCTGCTGACCGAGGTCTACCGGGGGCAGCAGCTCGACGAGCTCGTCACGCGCACCTCGCGCGAGCTCGGACTCCCCGTGTCGGTGCTGACCGCGACCGGCCGGACCGCGGCCTCCGCCTCGCCCCTGGGGCTGGGGGAGATCGAGCGGGTCGTGCACGCGGCGCTCACGGCCCGGCGCAGCCCGGTCGTGGTCGCGGACGCCCGCGGCGGCGCCCTGTCGGTCCTCACCGTCGCCGGAGCGGGCGAGCACCGCGCCACCTCCTGGCTGGTCGTCGTCGGGGGCGACTGGAACGACTGGCCCGCCGCAGTACTCGACGCCGTGACGGAGCTCGCCGGAGTCGTGGGGGTCTACCGGCTGCAGCGGGAGGCGGCGCTCTCGGCCGACTCCGCTCTCGCCGACCGCCTGCTCGAGCTCGTGGAGGAGGACAGCGAGCAGCCCGAGGTCGCGGTGTACCTGCGGCAGCTCGGACTCGGCGGCGCCGGGCGGTGCGCCGTGGTCGCCGCCGAGTTCGAGGGCGACGCGCCCCCGGACCTGGCGCGCCGTGTCCTGGTCGACGCCGCCGCGCACCTGGGCCGCGCCGTGGTCGGACGCGACGCCCAGGGCTGCGCGGTGGCGGTGCTGCCCACCGAGGCGACCGATGCGATCCCCACCGGCGCGGATCCGCTCGCCGTCGTCACCTCGGCGCTGCGACGAGCGGGAGCCGCGTGGCCGGGCGCCGTGCTGCGCGTCGGGACGAGCGCCGCGACTCCGCTGCCCGCGCTCGGCGGCGCCCTCCGCTCGGCACGCTACGGGATGCTGCTGCCGGGCTCGCCGGGCGACGACGCTCCGGTGCGGGTCAGCGACTCCGGGGAGGTCACCTCCGCCGTGCAGCTGCTGACCGCGGTCCCCGACCACCTGCGCTCGGTGTTCGTCGAGCTGGTGCTCGGGCGGCTCGTCGAGCACGACGCGCGCTACGGCTCGCAGCTGGTCGCCACGCTCGCGGCGTTCCTCGACTGCGGCGGCTCGTGGGTGCGCACGGCGGAGCAGACGCACCTGCACCTGAACACGGTGCGGTACCGCATCGCGAGGGTGGAGGAGCTGACGCAGCGCGACCTGTCGGACACCGCGGACCGCGCCGACCTGTTCCTGGCGCTGCGCCTGCGCTGACGGCCGGGTGCGCGCGGTCCGCACCGCGCCGCCCGGGCCGGCCCCGTCACTCCGGAGCCACGATCCGCCTGCCCCGGACGTGCACCGCGGCGATCGCCGGCTCGCGCAGGGTCATCAGCAGGGCGAAGAGCAGCTGGGCCGTCGCCTCCTCCTCGTCGTCCGCGCGGATCCCGTGGGCGAGGACGTCGGCGAGCGGCTCCCACCGGTCGGGCTCGATGCGGAGGAAGTCCGCGTCCTTCCCGGGGTCGAGGCTGCCGAACCGCTCCTCCTGGTCGAGCGCCCGCGCGCCGGCGAGCGTCGCCGTGAACAGGAGCTCGGCCGGATGCAGGGCGACGGCCGCGTCGCCGGGCTCCGAGAGGTGCACCTTGAAGGCGTCGTTCGCCACTCGCGCCAGCAGCCACTCGTCGCCCGCGCCCACGTCCGAACCGAGGGCGACGGTGACCCCCGAGGCGACGGTCCGGCGCCAGGGCATGGTGCCGGAGCCGAGGAACTGCTGCGAGGTCGGGCAGTGGGCGATCGAGGTGCCGGTCTCCTCCATCCGGTGCAGCTCCGCGTCCTGGCAGTGCACGGCGTGAGCGAGGATCGTGCGCGGCCCGAGGAGGGAGGAGCCGCCGCGCGCGGAGCCGGGCAGGAAGAGCCCGTCGTAGGTGTCGAGGTAGCTGCGGGTGCCGTACGCGCCGAGCACGGCGGCGATCTCGCCGTCGCCGGGCCGGTCGTTCTCGTTGAGGTGGCTGTGCACGTAGACGCCGCGTCCGCGGACGTCGTCGTAGAGGTCGCCGAGCGCTCCGAGGGTCCGGGGAGTGACGGACAGCGAGAACCGCGGGACGAGCGCGACCTGCAGGAGCTGGTCTCTTCCGTGCCAGCGGTCGATCTCCTCCGACGCGAGCGTCAGCGCCTCCTCCTCGGAGGTGATCAGGGGAGCCGCCGAGGCCGGGCCCGTGGTCTGGATGCCGCGCCCCGACACGATCCGCAGCCCCGCCTCGCGGGTGCGCTCGAAGAGGGCGTCCTGCGCGGCCGGGAACGCGGAGCCGAAGACCATCGCGGCGGTCGTGCCCGCGGCCACCCGCCGCCGGGTGAAGGCGCGCGCGACGACGTCGGCGAACTCCGGGTCGGCGAGACGCGCCTCCGCCGGGAACACCGTCCGGTCGAGCCACTCGAGCAGCTGGCCGCCGCCGAAGCCGTCGGTCGAGAACGTCTGGGGGAAGTGCACGTGCGCGTCGACGAAGCCGGGCAGCAGGATCGACGCGGCGTCGCCGGAGACCGGCAGGAGCGCGAAGCGGTCCGGCAGCTCGCGGTACGGACCGACCCAGGCGATCGTGCCGTCCTCGTCCACGGCGAGAGCGCCGTCCGGGATCGACACCAGCGACTCCCGCGCGGTCGCGAGCGTCGCACCCCCGGCGACGTGCAGCACGTGCCCCCGGTGGACGCCCCCGGCGCCGGTCACACCAGGCCCGTGTAGGCGGTCCAGGCGGATCCCGCGGGCGGCGCGTCGTCGCGGGTGACGCTCGCCTGGATCAGCCCGTAGGGGCGGTCGGCGGCGTGGAAGACCTCGTTGTCGTTCTCGACGCCGAAGGGCGAGAGGTCGTAGACGAAGTGGTGCTTGTTCGGCGCGGAGAGACGGATCTCGACGATCTGCGGGTACTCCTCCAGGACCGCCTTCCCCATCTCGAAGAGCGTCTGCTGGAGGGCGAGGGAGTGCACGGTCGCGAAGCGGCTCGTCATGAGCGCCTTGACGCCCGCGTAGACCGCCTCCCAGTCCATCGCCGCGATCTCGTCCTCGCTCAGGGCGAAGCGCCACCTCGCGACCAGCGAGGTCGCCATCACCCGGTCGTTCGTCGGCTGCAGGACCGTGTACGGGTCGGTGAGGAAGCCGTGGAACTCGCTCCCCGTGGACTTCAGGATCGTGAGGTCCTTGAAGCCGCCGGTGATCCAGATCCGCCGCTCGTCGCCCGAGCCCTCGACCGTGACAGACGCGATCCGCGTCTCCTGGCCCTTCCGGACCCAGGTGTGGTCGTGCTCGCGCCCATCCACCAGCACGCGCTCCCAGGCGAACTCCTCGATCTCGATGCGGGCGCCGTGGACGGGCTCGTAGCCGTCGACGAAGTGGCGGGCCAGCTCGAGGCCGTAGGGCTCGATCGAGCGCAGGCCCTTCTCCTTGGCGAAGGCGTACGCCGTCTGCTTCTGCGTGTCCGTGGGCAGGACGGCCGACTGGTCGCCCTCTCGGTGCGCGGCCTCGAAGTCGCCGCGGAGGGCCGTGGAGACGTTGACGTCGTGGATCTCGTGCCGCGGGGTCTCGCGGTAGATCCGCACGACGCGGTTCTCGGCCTTCCCGTACTGGTGGTCCCCGAGGATGATCGACATGTCCGCTCCTGTCCGTTCCGTGCGGCCGGGCCCGGTCACGCGGTGGTGCCCGTCCTGCTCGCGGCTCCTGCGAGCCCGTCTGCCAGCCTCGCGCCTGCCGGGGGCTCCGCGCACCGGCGGAGCATCCCGAGGAGCCGCCGCCGGGACTCCGAGTCTTGTGCGATCCGCCCGCTCCGCGGCTCCGACCCGCCTCCGTTCACACGCTCGAAACCTGCCGATGACACGGCGGCGCTCGGCGTGAGCGGTGGAGCTCCCCGAGGTGTCGTCAGGGAGGCGGGGGATCGGCGGGTCGAGGTCAGGGGCGGGTGAGGAGGCGCCCGGCGGGCGGGACCGTCGCGGCGGTGACACGGCGGCCGCCGACCCAGGTGGCGGCGACGGCGCCGCGGAGGACGCGGCCCTCGTAGGCCGAGACGGGGTTCCGGTGCGAGAGGGCGTCGACGTCCACGCGCCACTGCGCCTCCGGGTCGAACGCGACCAGGTCGGCATCGGACCCCGCGTGCAGCAGGCCCTTCTGGCCGAGCCCGGCGAACGCGGCGGTCGCCGTGGACATCCAGGCGACGACCTGCTCGAGCGGGATGCCCCTCTCGCGGGCCCCGGTCCAGACCGCGCGGAAGCTCAGCTCGAGTCCCGAGATCCCGCCCCAGGCGACGCCGAAGTCGCCGCCCGCGGGGAGCTTCAGCTCGGCGGTGGCGGGGGAGTGGTCCGAGGCGATGATGTCGATCGTCCCGTCGAGCAGCCCCTTCCAGAGCAGCTCGCGGTTGCGCTCGTCGCGGATCGGCGGGCAGCACTTGAACTGCGTGCCGCCGTCGGGGATCGAGCCGGCGTCGAAGGTGAGGTAGTGCGGGCAGGTCTCGGCGGTGATCGGCAGCCCCTCGGCCTTGGCCTCGCGCAGGAGCGGCAGCGCGTCGGCGGAGGAGAGGTGCAGGATGTGCGCGCGGCAGCCGGTCTCGCGGACGGCCTCGATCACGTGCAGGATCGCGCTGCGCTCGGAGGCGGGCGGGCGGGAGTCGACGAACGCGCCGTAGGAGGCGCCGGGCTCCAGCGCGCTCGCCTCCAGCTCGGCCGGGTCCTCGGCGTGCACGATCAGCAGTCCGTCGAAGGCGGCGATCTCGCGCATCGCCTCGACGAGCTGCTCCCGGCTCAGGTGCGGGAACTCGTCCACTCCGCTCGGCGAGAGGAAGCATTTGAAGCCGAAGACGCCCGCGTCGTGGAGCTCGCGCAGCGTGCCGAGGTTCGAGGGGATCGCCCCGCCCCAGAATCCGACGTCCACCTGCGCCTGCGGCCCGGCGGCCGCGCGCTTGGCCTCGAGCCCCGACACCGTGGTGGTCGGCGGGATCGAGTTCAGCGGCATGTCGATGATCGTGGTGACGCCCCCGGCGGCGGCCGCGCGGGTGGCGGAGGCGAAGCCCTCCCACTCCGTGCGGCCCGGCTCGTTGACGTGCACGTGGGTGTCGACGATCCCCGGGATCAGGACCTGGCCCTCGGGGAGGACGATCTCCTCCGTGGTCCGCCAGGGGGCGTCCCGCTCGCCGACCGCGACGATCAGGCCCTCGGCGATCGCGATGCTGGCCGGACGCCGGCCGTTCTCGGTCAGCACGTCGGAGGCGCGGATCACGAGGTCGAGGAAGGGAGCGTCGTCAGGCATGGATCGACCCTATACTCGGCATGTTTCCTGCGTGTGAGCGCCCGTCGGCGGCTCCGCCCGGCCTCCCCGCGGCCCCGGCGCCGTCGCCTCCCGTCCGAGAAGAGGAGGCCGTCGTGCTCGACATCGCCGCCGCCCTGCTCGAGCGCGTCGAGGCGGGCGGGAGCGTCGCCGTCGTCACGGTCACGCACGTCTTCGGCTCGGCTCCCCGCGCTCTCGGCTCCTCCATGGCGGTGGACGCGGAGGGGCGCGCGATCGGCTCGATCTCCGGCGGCTGCGTCGAGGCGCAGGCGTACGCGCTGGCCCAGGAGGTGCTCGGCACCTCGGGCAGCGCGTCCGAGCACTTCGGCTTCGACGACGAGGCGGCCTTCGCCGCGGGCCTGTCCTGCGGGGGGCAGCTGCGCGTGTTCGGCCAGGTCGTCGACTCCGGCTCCACCGCGGTCCTCGCCGAGCTGCGCGCCGCCCGCGCCGGCCGCTCGGCCGCGCTGGCGATCGTCGTCGGCGGCCCGGAGGAGCTGATCGGCCTCGTGCTCACCGGAGCGACGCGCCTTCAGGACGTCGTCGGCCCGCACCTGGACGAGGACACCGCCCGCCGCATCCTCGCCGAGCGCGAGGCGCGCCTGGCCTCCGGCCGCTCGGCCACGGTCGAGACCGCCTGCCGGGGCGCCGAGCTCGAGGTCGCCTACGTCGTGCACGCGGAGCGGCCGCGCCTGCTGATCTACGGCGCCGTCGACTTCTCCGCCGCGCTCTGCTCCGCAGGCTCCCTGCTCGGCTACCGCGTGACCGTCTGCGACGCGCGTCCGGTGTTCGCGACCGCCGAGCGCTTCCCGGGCGCGGACGAGGTCCTCGTCGAGTGGCCGTCCGACCACCTCGCCCGCGCCGAGGTCGACTCGCGCACCGTGATCGCGGTGCTCACCCACGACGAGAAGTTCGACATCCCGCTGCTCGAGACCGCGCTCGCGCTCCCGGTCGCCTACGTCGGCGCGATGGGATCGCGGCGCACCCACGAGCGGCGGCTGCGGCTGCTGCGCGAGGCGGGAGTGACGGACGAGGCGCTCGCCCGCCTGCACTCGCCGATCGGCCTGGACATCGGCGCGTCGACGCCGGAGGAGACGGCCGTGTCGATCCTCGCGGAGGTCCTCGCCGCGCGCACGGGGACGTCCGGGGAGCCGCTCGCGGGGCGCTCGGGCCCGATCCACGCGGCGTGCTGAGCCGCACGTCCTTCCCTGACCACGCGCCGTCGTGATCGCGCCGGCCTGATCGCACTCCGGCGGGAAACGGCCGCGAAACACCGCGCTGGCATGCTCGGGGCATGCAGCGCCACGTCCTCACCGGAGCCCACGTCGCCACCGTCGACGCGCACGGGACCGAGCACCCCGTCGGCCACGTCGTCGTCGACGACTCCCGCATCGTCGCCGTCGGGGCCGGCGACCCTCCGGCGTGGGCCCTCGACGGACGGTCCCCGACGGGCCTGCCGGCGCAGGAGGCGATCGCGCTCACGCGGGTCGACGGCCGAGGCCACCTGCTCACACCCGGGCTCGTCAACACGCACCACCACCTCTACCAGTGGCTCACCCGCGGCTGGGCGCAGGATTCGATCCTCTTCGACTGGCTGGTCGCGCTCTACCCCGCCTGGTCCCGCATCGACGCCGACCTGACCCGCTCCGCCGCCCTCGGCGCGATGGGCGTCCTCGCCCGGTCCGGCTGCAGCACCGTCGCCGACCACCACTACGTCTTCCCGCGGGGCTCCGGCGACATCGTCGGCGGCATCGTCGACGCGGCCGGCACCCTCGGCCTCCGGCTGCACGCGACCCGCGGGTCGATGGACCTCGGCGAGTCCCGGGGCGGCCTCCCGCCGGACTTCGCCGTCGAGACCACGGCGGCCGCGCTCCAGGCCAGTGGAGAGGCGGTCCAGCGGTACCACGACGCCTCCGCCGACGCGATGGTGCGGGTCGCGATCGCCCCGTGCTCGCCCTTCTCGGTGACCACCGACCTGCTGCGCGAGTCGGCCGTCCTCGCCCGTCAGCTCGGGGTCCGGCTGCACACCCACGGCTCCGAGACCGTGGAGGAGGACGCATACACGCGGGAGGCGTTCGGCCTCTCGCCCACCGACCACCTGGAGTCGCTCGGCTGGCTCGGCGACGACGTCTGGATGGCGCACTGCGTCCACCTCGACGCCGACGCGATCGCGAAGTTCGCGGCCACGGGCACCGGAGTCGCGCACTGCCCGTCCTCGAACGGCCGGCTCGCCGCGGGCATCGCGCCGATCCCGCAGCTGCTGGCGGCGGGAGCACCGGTCGGCCTCGGCGTGGACGGCGCGGCGTCGAACGAGTCCGGGCAGCTCGGCTCCGAGATCCGCGCCGCGGTCCTGATGAACCGCCTGCGCGCCGGCGCCGACCGGATGAGCGCCCGGCAGGCGCTCTCGGTCGCCACCATCGGCGGGGCCCGGGTGCTCGGCCGGCAGGACGAGATCGGCTCGATCGAGGTCGGCAAGCTCGCCGACCTCGCGCTCTGGCGGATCGACGGGATCGAGCACGCGGGCATCGCCGACCCGGTCGCGGCCCTCGCGCTCGGAGCGCAGCCCCCGCTGAGCCTGCTCCTGGTGCAGGGTCGCCCGACGGTGCGGGAGGGACAGCTGGTGAACGCGGACGAGGACGCGATCGCCCGCGAGGTCGCCCGGGCGAGCACGGAGCTGGCGTCGCGCGTCTGAGCTGCGGCAGCCGATCGGCGCTCAGCCCGTCGTCGTTCAACCGGGCGGCGCCTCCGCCTCGACGGACGCGACCGGGGCGGCGTCCGGGTGCAGGAGCCGCCAGATCCGGTCGCGGGAGAGCGGCAGCTCGGTCGGCCGCACGCCGATCGCGTCGCGGACGGCGTTGGCGAGTGCGGGGGCGACCGGGTTGTAGGGCGCCTCGCTCATCGACTTCGCGCCGAACGGCCCGAGCTCGTCGGCGGTGTCCGCGAAGAGCACCTCGGTCTCGGGCACGTCCGCCATCTGCGGGATGTGGTAGTTCCGGAGGATCGCCGTGGTCACGGTGCCCTCGCCGTCGAGGATCACCTCCTCGTACAGCGCCGAGCCGATCGCCTGCGCCACTCCGCCCTCGACCTGCCCGCGGCACTGCGCCGGGTTGATCACGAAGCCGGCGTCGGCCGCCTGGACCGACTGCAGGATCCGCACCTCGCCCGTCGGCTCGTGCACCGCGACGCGGAAGCCCTGGACGTTGAACGCGAGCGAGCGCTGAGCGCCGTCCTCGCTCCCGGTCGCGGTGACCGGTCCGCCGGCCGCGCGGACCAGATCGGCGAACGCGACCCGGGTGCCGTCCGGAGCGAGCAGGCCCTCGTCGTCGGGCTCGAAGGTCTCGTCGTGCCCGGTCAGCCGCTTGGCGAGCGCCTGCAGCTCGGCGAGGAGGCGCGTCGCGGCCGAGTGGACGGCCTTGCCCGCGACCACCGTGCCGGCGCTGCCGAACGCTCCGGTGTCGTAGCGGGCCGCGTCCGTGTCGGACTGGCGGATCCGCACCCGGTCGGCCGAGGCGCGGAAGGCGCTCGCGACCAGCTGCGTGTGCACGGTGGTCGTTCCGTTGCCGAACTCGGCCGTGCCGACGCCGATCGTCAGCACTCCCTCGGCGTCGACGGTGACGGTCGCCTCCGAGAAGTGGCCCCGCGGGGGGATGGTGGCGATCATCGCCAGTGCCGTGCCCTGCCCTGTCCGCCACCCCGGTCCGTCGGGGGCGGGGGAGCCGCCGCCGCCGGCCAGGGCCGCCTCGGTGAGGTCGAGGCACTGGTCGAGGCCGTAGGAGGCGAAGCCGATGTCGTCGCCCTCGACGTGCGTGACCACCAGCGGCTCGCCCGGGCGCACCGCGTTGATCCGCCGCAGCTCGAACGGGTCGATCCCGAGCTCGCGGGCGAGATCGTCCATCGCCGACTCGATGCCGAAGATCACCTGCCCGAGGCCGTAGCCGCGGAACGCCCCCGAGGGGAGGTTGTTCGTGTAGACGGCCTGCGCGTCGACGCGCTTGCTGGGCGCGCTGTAGACGGCGACCGACTCCGAGGTGCCGTGGAACATCACGCCGGGTCCGTGATTGCCGTAGGCGCCGGTGTCCGAGAGCACGTCCACGGCGAGGGCGGTCAGCCGTCCGTCGCGCCGGGCGCCGAGCGTGACGCCGACCCGCATCGGGTGTCGGCAGGGGGCCATCGTGAACTCGTCGCTCCGGGTGAACTCGAACTGCACGGGCCGGCCGGTGGCGAGCACGGCGAGGGCGACGACGTCCTCCGTCAGGATCTCCTGCTTGCCGCCGAAGCCGCCGCCCACCCGTGCCGTGAAGACGCGGACGGTCGACGGATCGCGGTCGAACAGGCGCGCGATCTCGTCGCGCACGAGGAAGGGCACCTGCGTCGAGGTCCGCAGCACCAGCTCTCCGCCCTCGAGCCAGCCGATGGTGCCGTGGGTCTCGAGCGCCGTGTGCGCGACCCGGGAGGTCGAGTACCGGCCCTCGACGACCACGTCGGCCTCCGCGAGTCCGGCGGCCACGTCCCCGTACTCTCCGTGGAGCTCCGCGACGACGTTCGCCTCCGGCCGGGCGATGCGCGAGGCGATCGGATCCTTGTCGGCGTGCAGGAGCGGCGCGCCGGCCGAGCGCGCCTCCTCCGGGTCGAAGACGGCGGGCAGCACCTCGTAGTCGACCTCGACGGCGCGGCAGGCCGCCTCCGCCTCGGCCACCGACTCCGCGACCACCACGGCCACGCGCTGCCCGCGGAACCGGACGACGGTGTCGAGCATGCGAGTGTCGTCCGGGTCGTCGAGCCGGGACTCGTGGCGGGCGGTGGAGTAGAGGACGTCCGGGACGTCCTCGGCGGTCAGGACCGCGACGACGCCCGGCATCGCGCAGGCGGCGGCCGTGTCGATCGAGCGGATGCGCGCGTGGGCGTGCGGGCTCTGGACGACCTTCAGGTGCAGCAGGCCGGGCACGGCGACGTCGAGGGTGAACGGCTCGCGGCCCTGGACGATCCGCCGGCCGGCGGGCGCGCCGAGCGAGCGGCCGACCCGGGACTCCTCGGCCGACGGGCGACCGGTGCGGCGGACGGGGGTGAGACCCGACGGCGGGGCCGCGTGCCGTCCGCGGACCGGGGCCTCCGTGCGATCCGCTCCGGACGGCTCGGCCGCGTGCGCGCCGTGCCCGGACGCGCAGGCGCCCGTCACGGCCTCGCGGATGGGGCGGTAGCCCGTGCACCGGCAGAGGTTGCCCTTCATCAGCCGCGGCACGTCCTCGGCGCGGACTCCGTCGAGCGCCGTGGCCGTGACCACCATGCCGGCCGTGCAGAAGCCGCACTGGAACGCGCCGGCCTCGACGAACGCCTCCTGCACCGCGCTCGGCTCCTCGGGCGTGCCGAGGCCGGCCGCTGTCGTCACCTCGCGCCCCTCGACGCGGTGGGCGGGGTAGAGGCAGGAGTGGAACGGCGTCCCGTCGACGAGGACGGAGCAGGCGCCGCAGTCACCGGCGTCGCACCCCTTCTTCACCTCGAAGTGCTCGTGGTCGCGGAGGAGGGTGCGCAGCACCTGGCCGGGGCGGGGGGAGGCGTCGACCGGCTCCCCGTTGACGGTGAACCTCATCGGGCGCCTCCGGTCAGCTCGGTGCGGATCTCCTCGGCGAGCACGCGGACGACGGCGTGGCGCCAGTCGGCGGCTCCGTGCGGGTCGGTGAACCAGGTCGCGACGCCGTCGACGGCCGCGGCGAGCTCGGCCGAGGAGGGAACGGCGGCGAAGCGGAGCCGCTCCGGCCGGACGGTCGCCGCGGTGATCGTGAGCACGAACGCGCCGTCGGTGTCGAGGCGGCCGATGACGACGGCGCCGGAGCGTCCGAGAGGGGAGAGCGCCGTCTTGCGGAACGCGGTGCGCGCCCGGAGGGAGGAGAGCGGGAACTCGATCGAGCGGATGACGTCGTCCCGGGCCAGGGAGGTGGTCATGTTGCCGGTCACGAGCTCGGCGACCGGAACGGCGACGTCCGAGCCGTCGGCCCGCCAGACGAGGGCGGTGGCGTCGAGCGCGGCGGCGAGGCTGATCATCGGTCCGGCGGGCAGGGCGTTGGCGATGTTGCCGCCGACAGTGGCGACGTTCCAGACCTTGAAGGAGCCCAGCAGTGCCGTGCAGCACTGGAAGAAGAGCGGATGGGCGGTGTCGCCCGCGTCGGGCATCGCGGCGAGCTCGCTGAGCGTGCAGGTCGCCGCGATCGAGAGCCCGGCGTCCGTGCGCACGATCGGCTCCCACGCGAATCCCTGCAGGTCGAGGAGCTCGTCGAGGTGGTCGTGGGGGAGAGAGAACACCCAGGAGCCGCCTCCGATGACCGCTGAGCGCGGCCCGCGGCCCGCCAGCTCGGAGCGCTCGCGCACCACCCGGACGCGCTGGATCGTGTTCAGGTCCATGCCGCGCCTCCGTCCCGCGCCCGTCGGGCGTCTCCCCCCAGTGAACCCCACCCGTGTGACGCCCGTGTTTCCCCACCCCGTCCTGCCGCGGCTCCGCTCCCCGTCCCCCCGGCGGATCCGCCATCCGATGCGCCACACCTCGGGCCCCGTCCTTGCGGATCAGTGGGCGACCTCCCGATGTCGACCCGCCACCCCCTCGCTCTCCCCTCAAGCCGAACGATCGATCCGCGTGTGAGCGGATCGATCTAGGCGGTCGCTCCCCGCTCTGCGAATCGCAGCCGCCCTGGAAAGCCGACTGCGCCGAGCCCGGCAGGGACGGGCTCGGGGACGAGCACCGCGACCGCGCCGAGCCCGGCGGGGACGGGCTCGGTATGAAACACCCTCGAGCCGAACGATCGATCTGCGTGCCAGCGGATCGATCTAGGCGATCGCTCCCCGCTCTGCGAAACGTGACCACCCTCTCCGGCCGACCGCGCCGAGCCCGGCGGGGACGGGCTCGAAGGAAGATCAGCCGAGGCTCGCGACCCACTCCGAGCTGCCGTCGACGAAGGACTGCTCCTTCCAGATCGGCACCGACGCCTTGATGTCGTCGACCAGTGCCGCGCAGGCTTCGAAGGCCGCTGCGCGGTGGGCCGAGGCCACGGCGCAGGCGAGGGCGAGGTCGCCGACCACGAGGTCGCCGATCCGGTGCACGGCGGCGATGCGGACGTCGGGCCAGCGCTCGGCGATGCGGCGGGCGGAGGCGAGGAGTGCGGCGGGGGCGTCCGGGTGCGCCTCGTAGGACAGCCGGAGCACGCCGCGGCCCTCGTCGTGGTCGCGGACGACGCCCGCGAAGGTCACGACGGCGCCGTGCGTCGGGGAGTCGACCGCCTGCTCGCACTCGTCGACGGTGATGGCCTCGGCCGCGAGCCGGGCGAGGGCGACCGGCTCAGCGGGCATGGTCGCCGCCTCCGAGCTGGTCGAGCAGGTGCCCGATCACCGGGTCGAGCACGTCGATCCCGTCGCGGACGCCGCCGGGGGAGCCGGGGAGGTTCACCACGACGGTGCGGCCGCTGACGCCGGCGAGCCCGCGGCTGAGCACGGCGGTCGGGACGTGGGCGGCGCCCTTGGCGCGCACCGCCTCGGCGAGGCCGGGCAGGGGCCGCTCCAGGAGGGGGGCGGTCTGCTCCGGGGTGACGTCGCTCGGGGCGACGCCCGTCCCGCCGGTTGTCACGACCACGTCGACTCCGCTGGCGATCGCGTCGGCGATCGCCTCGCCCACCGCGTCGCCGTCGGCCACGACGACCACCCGGGACTCCCAGCCGCGGGTGGTGAACCAGGCCTCCAGCGCCGGTCCCGTCCGGTCCTCGTACACGCCGGAGGCGGCACGGGTGGAGGCGACGACCGCCACCGCCCGCCGCGTCACGGGGTTCCTCCGCTCGTCCACGAGCCGCTCCTCCCGCCCGCCTTCGCGAGCACACGGATGCCGGTGATCGCGGCACCGCGATCGACCGCCTTGATCATGTCGTAGACCGTGAGGGCGGCCACGCTGACCGCGGTCAGCGCCTCCATCTCGACGCCGGTGCGCCCGGTCGTGCGCACGCGCGCCTCGATCCGGACGCGGCCGTCCTGCGGCTCGAGGTCCACGTCGACGCCGTCCAGCGCCAGCGGGTGGCAGAGCGGGATGAGGGTCGAGGTCGCCTTCGCGCCGAGGATCCCGGCGATCCGCGCGACGCCGAGCGCTTCGCCCTTGGGCAGCTCGCCCTGCTCGAGGAGCCGCACCACCTCGGGTGAGGTCTCGACGTAGCCCTCGGCGACGGCGGTGCGCGCCGTGACCTCCTTCGCGCTCACATCGACCATGTGCACGGCTCCGTCGCCGCGCACATGGGTGAGCCGATCGCTCTCAGTCATCGATCCTCCAGATCTCGACCGTGTCGCCGGTCGCTGCGTGGTCCGTCCCGACGGGGACGTGGATGAGCACGGTGGAGCGGGCGTAGGACGCCAGCAGGTGCGAGCCGGGCCCGCCCACCGGGTGCACGAGGCCCTCGTCGTCGAGGACTCCGCGGCGGATCTGGTGCAGGTGCGCGGGCGAGTCGAGCGCCGTGCCGAGGCGCGCACGGAGCCGCGGCCGCTCGGCGGGCGTCCGTCCCGCGAGCGAGCGCAGCACGGGCCGGAGGAACACCTCGAACGAGACCAGGGCGCTCACCGGGTTCCCGGGAAGCGAGACCACCGGCAGGTGCAGCCCCTCGGCCACGCGCACGAGACCGAGGCCCTGCGGGCCGCCCGGCTGCATCTCGACGTGGCCGAACTCCGAGCCCGCCGGGCCGAGCGCGTCGCGGACGACCTCGTAGGCGCCCGCGCTGACACCGCCGACCGTGATCACCAGGTCGGCCGCGCCCGCGTGCTCCTCGAGCAGCGCCAGGAGGTCCTCGGCCCGATCGCTCGTGCAGGCGGCGACGACGGGCAGCGCGCCCGCCTCGCGGACGGCCTCGGCCAGCAGGGCGCCGTTCGCGTCGTGGATCTGCGCCTCCTCGAGGACGGCGCCTGCGGGACGGATCTCGTTGCCGGTGGGGACGACGAGCACCCGGAGTCGCGGCAGCACCTCCGCCTCGGTCAGCCCGAGGGAGGCGAGGAGTCCGTAGTGGGCCGCGCGGAGGACCGTGCCGGCCGGGAGGGCGAGCTCGCCGCGGCGGGCGTCGCTGCCCCTGGCTCGGACGAAGGTCGCCGGCACCACCGGGTGCGCGAAGGCGACGCTGCCCGCCGCGGGGAAGCGCGGAGGATCGACGCGCTCGACCGGGACGACGGCGTCGGCCCCCTCCGGCAGCGGCGAGCCGGTCATGATCGGTGTCGCCGTGCCGGGCTCGTGCCGCGGCGCCCGGTCGCCCGCGGGGATCGGCGCCGAGACGGGCAGGGCGACGGGATGCTCCGGCGCCGCCGCGTCGAGGTCGGCCGCCCGCACCGCGAAGCCGTCCATCTGCGAGTTGTCGAAGCGCGGCAGGTCGAGCGGGGAGTCGACGGAGCGGGTGAGGACCCGCCGGTCGTACGCGCCCGGATCGGCGGCGACGGCGGCCGGATCCAGGCTCAGCGTCTCGCGGGCGCCCCGCGTGGCCAGCGGCGCGAGCAGCGCCCGCACCCGGGCGGCGTGCAGGTCGATCGAGGTCATCGTGTCCTCTCGCGAGCGGCGGAGCCCGACCGGCGGCGGGACCGAGTCCATCTTGCCGGGTCGCGCCCGGTTCCGCGGCGTAGTGTGAGCGGATGAGCACAGCACTGGGGATCCCGGGCTTCCGGCCCCGACAGCGCAGCGCGGTCCTCCCGGCCGACCGCCCCGCCACCCCGCTCCTCCTGGACACCTACGGGCGCGTCGCGGACGATCTGCGGATCTCGCTGACGGACAAGTGCAATCTGCGCTGCACCTACTGCATGCCGGCGGAGGGCCTGCCGTTCCAGCCGCCCGCGTCCCTGCTGAGCCGTGAGGAGATCCTCCGCCTCGCGCGCATCGCCGTGGAGCAGTTCGGCGTCCGCCAGATCCGCTTCACCGGCGGCGAGCCGCTCCTGCGCAAGGACCTCGTCGACATCATCCGCGACGTCGCCTCCCTCGACCCGCGCCCCGAGATCTCGCTCACCACGAACGCGATCGGCCTGTCGGGTCGGGCGGCGGCGCTCGCTGACGCCGGCCTGAACCGCGTCAACGTCTCGCTCGACTCGATCTGCGCCGAGACCTTCGCGAAGGTCACCCGTCGCCCGTTCCTCGACCGCGTGCTCGCGGGCATCGACGCGCTCGGTCCCGCCGGCCTGGACCAGACCAAGATCAACGCGGTGCTCCTGCCCGGGATCAACGACCACGAGGCCCCGGAGCTGCTCGCCTGGGCCCTCGCGGGAGGCCACCAGCTCCGCTTCATCGAGCAGATGGCGCTCGACGCCGACCACGGCTGGGACCGCGCGACCATGATCACCGCCGCGGACATCCGGGCGCTGCTCTCGGAGCGCTTCTCGCTCAGCCCGCACGCGGCCCCCCGTGACGGCGCCCCCGCCGAGCTCTTCGACGTCCGCGAGGCCGGGGGGTCCGAGGTGCTCGGCCAGGTGGGGATCATCGCGTCCGTCACCGAGAACTTCTGCGACGACTGCCGCCGCACCCGGCTCACCGCCGAGGGCGGTGTCCGCAGCTGCCTCTTCTCGAACGAGGAGACGGACCTGCTCGGCCCGATGCGCGCGGGCGCGGACGACCACGAGGTCGCCCAGCTCTGGCGCGGGGCGATGTGGGCCAAGCCCGCGGGACACGAGATGAACCGGGCGGGCTTCGTGCAGCCCGAGCGCACGATGAGCGCGATCGGCGGATGAGCATGCGGGTCCGCTACTTCGCGGCGGCCAAGGCCGCCCTCGGCCGTGGTTCCGACGAGCTCGACGAGGTGCCCGACCTGGGCGCTCTCGAGGAGCGACTCGTCGCCTCCGCGCCCTCGGCCGCCGACGTGCTCGCACGGTGCACCTACCTGGTCGACGGCGTGTCGACCGCGGACAGGGCCACGCCGCTGCGTCCCGATGCCGCGGTCGACGTCCTGCCGCCGTTCGCCGGCGGCTGACCCCGAAGAGCCCTCCGTGACGAGCCGTCCTCGACCGGACCGGTGCGTCCGCTCCGCGCGGTCCGCAGCAGGTGCGTCCGCGCTTCTGGAGGACGCTGCATCCCGAGGACGGACTGGTCCTGTCCCGCCGCACAGGGACCCGCGGGACGCCTCCCTCGGACCCGCGTGCGGCGGGGCAGGACCGGATCAGCGGCCGATCCCGTGCGTCACGGGCACAGGACGTTGGTCATCGTGTCGAGCACGTTGCGATTCTGCACGTCGCGGAATCCGAACGCCGAGGAGACTCCGGTGGCGACCAGCACGCCGCTGACGAAGGCCCGGCCGTCCCGGGTCACGTAGGCGTCCGGCGCGTAGATGGTGGCGTCGGAGGGCACACCGGAGGCGACGCGGATCTGCGGCTGCGTCCTGTCCGCGAACGCGCCGTACCGGACGAGAGCGCCGTTCTGGATCACGTCCACGACGTCACGGTTCTGTCGATCGCGGTAGGCGTCGGCACTGGTCACCCCGGTGGCGACCAGGATGCTGCTGTTGAAGAGGCGCCCGTCCGGCGTCAGGTGGTACGAGGGCGCCAAGGCCGTCGATCCTGCCGGAACGTTCCTGGCGTAGACCTGGTTCTTCGTGGAGTTGATGTAGCGGACGAGCTCCGAGCCGACGATCACGTCGATGACGTCGTTGTTGCTCTGGTCGCGGAAGGAGTCCGCGCTCGTCACTCCGGTGGTCACGAGGGCTCCGCCGGCGCGCCGCAGCTCGCCGTTCGGTGTGACGTAGAAGGCGGGCGCATGGACCGTCGATCCGGCCGGCACGCCGCTCCCGATAGCCTTCGGCGCGGCGTCTCCGGTGACGAAGCGGTAGAAGACGCCGTCGACCACGAAGTCGGCGACGTCGCGGTTCTGCTCGTCGCGGAAGCCCTGGACGCTGGTGACGCCGCGCGCGATCCGCCCCCCGCCGTGATAGAGCTCGCCCGACTCCGTCAGGTAGTACCGGGGTCCGACGGTCTTGGCTCCCGAGGGCACGTTGCCGTTCGACTCCGGCGTCGTCCCTCCGCCGTCGGTGACGTACCGGACGGCGGTCCCCGTGGTCGCGGTGGTGCTCGCGGTCGCCGTCGCGCCCGCGGCGCCGGAGACGGCGGAGAGGGTGATGCCGTTCTGCGCCACGTTCCCGGCCGTGACCGGGATGCTCACGCGTCCGTCCGCGCCGGTCGTCGCCCTGACGGTCTGCGCGCCGCCGCTGGTCAGGCCGGCGGGGAGAGTGATGGTGACCGTGTCGCCGGCAGCGGGAGCACCGTTGGTCGTGGCGAGGACGGAGACCGTTCTCGTGGTGCAGGCGGGGAAGGAGTACGCCGGGGCGTCGAAGGCGAGGGTGAGGCCGGTGGACGCGGCGGCCGCGGGGGTCGCGACCGCCGCGGCGACGACGGGGACGGACCAGGCCGCACCCGACATGATCGTCCGCCGGGCGGGCCCCCCGCGGGTCGAGTCGATCCGCGGGGGGAGGGAGCGCGAGTGCGCTGCCGTCGGGTCCAGGGAGTTGGTGTCCGGCATGGTGTTCCTTTTCTTTCTTTCCTGCGAGGGGTGGTGGACGCGCCGATCCTGCCGAACGTCCGGCCTCCGGTCGACGCGGAACGGGCCGCGACGAGATTCCATGCCCGACCGTGGACGTTCCGTCGCGCCGCCGGGCCGGGGGAGCCGCTCAGGGCGCCTCCTCGCCGGGAGCCCGTCCGGCGCGGGGGACGCGGCGGCGCACGTCAGCCCGCGTCGTCTATCCGGCGGAGGGTCCGCTGCATGTGGATCCGCGAGCTGAAGCCGGCCGACCGCGCCACGCGGTCCAGGTCCGTCGCCGCCCGCGGGCCGAGCTCGTCGAGGAGGCGCTGCGCCTCGAAGGCCCGCGCACGCTCGATCCGCTGACGAGGGGTGGTGCCGGCGGCCGAGAACGCCCGGTGCAGGTGGCTGACCGACACGCCGAGACTCTCCGCGAGCGTCTCCACCGTGAAGGAGCGGTCGCGGTAGTGCCGCTCGATCAGGCGCGTGCCGTTCGCATACACGGCGGCGGGGGACCGGTCCTCTCGGTCAGAGGAGGGCAGCAGCGCCGAGAAGGCCGAGGCCAGGAGGTGCTCGCTCGCGATCTCGAAGTGCTCGAAGGCCGCGTCCGAGGGCTCGACGCCGAAACTGAGGACGGTGTTCGCCGCACCGGTGAGTGCGCGCCAGTAGGCCTCGGGGAGGGCGAGGACCCGGTCCGTGAGCGAGGCGAACTCGCTCGCGCGGAGCACCGAGGGGCGCAGCTGCCACTCGAAGCGCGCCCACGGACTGAGCGCCGCCGCGTACTGCACCGTCGAGGCGCGGGTCACGAGAGCGCTGCCGGCCGGGAGCCGGTGGTCGCGGCCCCGGGCGGAGAGGCGGCCGGTCCCGTCGAGGCTGAAGAGCACGCGGAGCCTTCCGGGATGGGGGAGGACCTCGAACTCCCCGGTCTGCAGCCAGGCGCGGCTGAGGCTGAGGCGCGGCGAGACGATCGCGTCGCAGACGGCACCTCGCGGCAGGGGGCGCCGCGGAATCCAGCCGAGCCGACGCAGCCGCCTCTCGGCGGGACTCCAGACCTCGGGCATCACGCCTCCGCGCCGGGGTCGAGCGGGTCGGGAGGATCGAGCAGCGCCGCCTGCCGCGCGGAGTGCGGTGAAGGCGTCGGCATGGGTGCTCTCCTCGGAACGGTGGCCGCGAGCACGCCACCGCCGATCAGCTTCGGACACTGCTCCGCCCTGATCCGCGGAGAAGGACGGATCCTCTCCGCTGCGAGCACCGAACATCCCGGGTCGCCGATCGGCAGGGCGCTGGGTGCGCCTCACCCCTCCCGTTCCGCGGCGCACGCGGCCGCGGGGCGGGTCACCGCTCCCGCCACGACGCCATCCCGCCGTCGAGCGAGTCGGACGCCACGCCCGCCGCCGCCGCGCGCTCCGCCGCGAGACGCGACCGGACCCCGGAGGCGCAGTGCAGCACGAGCGGACCGGCCGGCAGAGCGGCGGGGTCGAAGCGCGACATCGGCATCCGCACGGCACCGGGCACCGCGACGGACCGGTCCTCGTCGTCCTCGCGGAGGTCGACCACGCTCGGGGGCGTCGGCCCGGCCAGCCGCTCCCGCAGCTCGGCCGCCGTGATCGAGCCCGCCGCGGCCCGCCGCTCCGGGACCGGCGGCACCCGCCGCTCGAGAGGGAGCTCGGCCCAGGAGGAGTCGAGAGCGTCGTGCACGAGGACGCGACCGAACAGCGGCTCGCCCGCCCCGGTCACGAGCTTCACGACCTCGGCCGCCATGGCCGAGCCGATCAGCGCGCAGAGCGCGCCCAGCACGCCCACCGTCGAGCAGCTGTCACCCGCGTCCTCGGCCTCGGGGTGCAGCGCGCGCAGGGTCACCCCTCCGCCCGGGGCGCCGGCCCAGAAGGTCGAGAGCTGCCCGTCGAAGCCGAGTGCCGATCCCCACACGTGCGGGATCCCGGCGCGCGTCGTCGCGTCCGAGGCGAGGTAGCGCGCGCCGAAGGTGTCGAAGCCGTCGACCACGACGTCCCAGCCCGCCACCAGGGCGTCGACGTTGGCCGAGGTCAGCGACACCGGGAAGGCCCGGGCGTCGATGCCGGGGGAGAGCCGCCGCGCGGTCGCCGCCGCCGACTCCGCCTTCGACCGGCCCACCGAGGAGTCGTCGTGCGCCGTCTGCCGCGCCAGGTTCGAGAGCTCGACGACATCGCCGTCCACGATGCCGAGCCGCCCGATCCCGGCCGCGGCGAGCGCCGTGATCACCGGCGAGCCGATGCCGCCCGCGCCGAGGATCAGCACGCGCGCGTTCCGGAGGCGCCGCTGTCCGAGCTCCCCGAGGGGCGCCAGGCGGATCTGCCGGGCGAACCGCTCGCGCTCGGCGGCGGTCAGCGGCGGTCCGGGCTCGACGAGCGGGGTCATGAGAGCTCCTTCCTCCACTGGCCCTCGTGGGCGACGGGGGTGAAGCCGACGGCCTCGTTCACGGCGAGCATCGGTCGGTTCTCCTCGGCGTTCCAGGTGTAGACGGCCCGGCAGTCCGGGGCGGTCCCCACCGCGTCGCCAATCGCGGTCAGGGCGAGGAAGTCGCTCCAGCCGTCGGCGCCCACGGCCTCGGGGATCGCGAGCTCGCGGATCCGGAGCGCCGGGTCGGAGGTGCGGTTCACCACCCCAGTGTGCACGTCCCGGCGCCCGCGGCGGCCTCCTGCGCCTGTTCCGGTGCGGGATCGCGGCGGTCCGTCGGCCGGTCGGGGCTCCGCCTCCCGGCCCGGCCGCGGCCGTCGGCTACCGTGGAGGCGTTGTGGACGGGAGCGAGGCGGCCGGGTGTACCTGAAGAGCCTGACCCTCAAGGGGTTCAAGTCCTTCGCTCAGCCGACGACGTTCGCCTTCGAGCCGGGGGTCACCTGCGTCGTCGGCCCCAACGGCTCGGGCAAGAGCAACGTCGTCGACGCGCTCGCCTGGGTGATGGGGGAGCAGGGGGCGAAGACGCTCCGCGGCGGCAAGATGGAGGACGTCATCTTCGCGGGCACCTCAACCCGCGGACCCCTCGGCCGCGCCGAGGTCGCGCTCACCATCGACAACTCGGACGGCGCCCTGCCGATCGAGTACACCGAGGTGACGATCACCCGGACCCTCTTCCGCAACGGCGGCAGCGAGTACGCGATCAACGGACGCGGCTGCCGGCTGCTCGACGTGCAGGAGCTGCTGAGCGACTCCGGTCTCGGGCGCGAGATGCACGTCATCGTGGGGCAGGGACAGCTCGACGCCGTGCTGCACGCGACCCCTGAGGAGCGGCGCGGGTTCATCGAGGAGGCCGCCGGGATCCTCAAGCACCGCCGCCGCAAGGAGAAGACGCTCCGCAAGCTCGAGGCGATGCAGGCGAACCTGACCCGCCTCTCCGACCTCGCGGGCGAGATCCGGCGCCAGCTCAAGCCCCTCGGGCGCCAGGCCGAGGTCGCACGGCAGGCGCAGACGATCGCCGCCGTGGTGCGCGACGCCCGGGCGCGCCTGCTCGCCGACGACGTGGTCGCGCTCCGGACCGCTCTGGACGGCTTCGCCCGCACCGAGAGCGAGCGGCACAGCGAGCGGGTGGTCCTGCAGCAGCGGCTCGAGCAGGCGACGCTCCGGCGAGCGCGGATCGAGGCGGAGGCGGTCGGCGACGCGGTCGACGACGCCCGGCGCACCTCGTTCGAGCTGGAGTCGGTGCAGGAGCGGCTGCGCAACCTCTCGGCCCTCGCCGGGCAGCGGCTCGCCATGCTCGAGCTCGAGTCCGAGCAGCCGCAGATCCAGCCGCGCGTGACGCCGGCGCAGGTGGAGGAGGCGAGGGTCGAGCTGGAGCGCCTGCGGCAGGCCGTCCTCGACGCGGAGACGGCGTGGGTCCAGGCGCAGCGCACGACCGTCGCCGCCCGCTCCGCCCTCGACGCGGTCGACGAGGAGATCGCCGCGCAGGCGGCCCTCGTCTCGCGCTACGACCTCGAGCTCTCCACCCTCTCGGGGCAGGCCGACACCGCCGCCTCCCGTCTCGCGTCCGTCCGGGGCGAGGTCCTGCGCGCGCAGAACACCCTCGACGCGGCCGACCGGCGGAAGGAGGCGGCGCGGCGGGCGCTCGACGCTCTGGAGGCCGAGCTGGACGACGCGGGCCGCGGCCCCGACGGCGGACTCGACGAGGGCTACGAGCTCGCCCAGTCCGCGGTCTCGGCCGCCGAGGGCGGGATCGAGCGGCTGCGCGAGGAGCTGCACGCCCTGGAGCGCGAGCGCGAGGCGCTGGCCGCCCGCACGGGTGCCCTGTCGCTGGCCCTCGACGTCTCGGACGGCTCGGCCGAGCTGATCGCCGCCCGGATCGAGGGGGTGCGCGGCCGGGTCGCCGAGCGGATCCAGGTGCGGCCGGGCTCCGAGGCCGCGATCGCCGCCGCCCTCGGCGCGGTCGCCGACGCCGTGCTGGTCGAGTCGACCGCCCGGGCCGACGCGGCTCTGGACGCCGCGCTGGAGCGCGACCTCGGACACGTCGAGCTGCTGGTCGCCGACGCCGCCCGGCCGCACGTCGCTCTCACCGTTCCCGAGGGGGCGGAACGCGCGGGCGACCTCGTCACGGCGCCGGCCGGGGTCCTCTCGCTCCTCGAGCGCGTGCTCGTGGTCGAGCACCTCGCCGCGGCGCGGCGCCTGAGAGAGGGCATCGATCCGGGCACCGTCCTGGTCACCCGCGACGGCGCGACCGTCTCCGACGCCGTGCAGAGCGCCGGCTCCGGCGGGCAGCGCAGCCGGATCGAGCTCGTCTCCGAGCGCGACTCGGCCGCCGCCCGGCTGGAGGAGGTCGAGGGCGGGATCGACCGGCTCCGCTTCGAGCTCGCCGAGCAGACCGGTGCGCTCCGCGGCGCGAAGGAGCAGGCGGCGAGCGCGCTCTCGGCCCTCCGCGAGCACGACGCCGCCCGTGCCGCCCACACCGAGCGGCTCGGCGGCGTGCGCGCCCAGCTCGAGGCGGCCACCGCCGAGCACGGCCGGGGCTCGAGGGCGTTGGCCGTCGCCTCGGACCGGGTCGGCGACGCCGAGCGCGCGGCCCAGGAGGCGAGGTCGGCGCTCGACGCCGCGCGCGCCAGGCCCCGGCCGGTGCTCGACGCGAGCGCCCGCGACGGTCTGCAGCGCGACGTCGACACCGCACGCGAGCGCGAGATCGAGGCGCGGCTCGGCGTCGAGACCGCCAAGGAGCGGGTGCGGGCGGAGCAGTCCCGCGGAGAGGCGCTGGCCCGCCAGCTGGCCGCCGACCGCGCCGCCGCCGACGAGGCCGCGCGCCGCGCCGTGATCCGCCGTCGCCAGCGCGACGCCGCGGCCGAGGTGACCGCCGCGCTCCCCGCCGTCCTCGCCTCCGTCGACCGCTCCGTCCAGCAGGCCCGGGCCGAGCTCGTCGCGGCCGAGGCGGCGCGCTCGCAGCAGAACGCCGAGCTGCAGGGGCTCCGCCGCGAGGAGGGGAGCGTGCGCGACCGGCTCCAGTCCGTCACCGAGAGCGTCCACGGCCTCGAGCTGCAGATCTACGAGAAGAGGCTGCAGCTCACCGGTCTGCTCGAGCGCGCCGCGTCCGAGCTCGGGCTCACCGAGGACGTGCTGGTGGAGGAGTACGGTCCCGGAGTCGGCGTCCCCGACGAGACGGACGTGGAGCAGGAGCCGCGGCCCTACGTCCGCGAGGAGCAGCGCCGCCGCCTCGAGAAGGCCGAGAAGCAGCTCGGGCAGCTGGGCCGCGTCAATCCGCTCGCGCTGGAGGAGTTCGCCGCGCTGGAGCAGCGGCACGCGTTCCTGACCGAGCAGCTGGCCGACCTCACCGGGACCCGGCGCGACCTGCTCACCATCATCGAGGAGCTCGACGAGACGATGCAGACCGTGTTCGCCTCCGCGTTCGACGACACGCAGGCGGCGTTCGCGGACGTGTTCCCCGTCCTCTTCCCCGGCGGCACCGGCAGCATCCGGCTGACCGACCCGGAGAACCTGCTCACCACCGGCATCGAGGTCGCGGTGCGGCCGGCCGGCAAGAAGATCGAGCGGCTGTCGCTCCTCTCCGGAGGGGAGCGCTCGCTCGCGGCCGTGGCGTTCATGGTCGCCATCTTCAAGTCGCGGCCGAGCCCCTTCTACATCATGGACGAGGTGGAGGCCGCCCTCGACGACGCGAATCTCGGCCGACTGCTCAGCATCTTCGAGGACCTGCGCACCTCGAGCCAGCTGATCGTCATCACCCACCAGAAGCGGACCATGGAGATCGCGGACGCCCTCTACGGCGTGTCGATGCGGCAGGACGGCGTCTCGGCCGTCGTCGGCCAGCGCGTCGCCGCGCCCCCGGCCTGAACCCGCCTCCCCGACCGCTCGGAGGCGCGCCCGCCGGTAGCCTGGACCCATGGCAGAACGCACCTCCTGGTCGCTCGGCCGCGCACTGCGCGGCCTGTTCGAGAAGCGCACGATCGACGACCAGACCTGGGACGACCTCGAGACGGCGCTGATCACCGCCGACTTCGGCCCCGACATCACCGAGGAGATCGTCGACGACCTCCGCGCCAAGGTGGCCCGATACTCCACCACCGACCCGCGCGACCTCCAGCGGATGCTCCGCGAGTCCCTCGAGGAGCGCCTGTCGAAGTACGACACCACCCTCAAGCTCAGCGAGCGCCCCGCCGTGATCCTCGTGGTCGGCGTGAACGGCGTCGGCAAGACCACGACCATCGGCAAGTTCGCCAAGTTCCTCCGCAACTACGGCCGGAGCGTCGTGGTCGGCGCGGCCGACACCTTCCGCGCCGCGGCGGTCGACCAGCTCGCCACCTGGGCGCAGCGCGCCGACGCCCAGATCGTCCGCCCGCAGCAGGAGCGCCAGGATCCGGCGTCCGTCGCCTTCCAGACCGTGCAGTTCGCGAAGGACACCGGCGTCGAGATGGTCATCATCGACACGGCCGGCCGCCTGCACACCAAGGGCGGGCTGATGGACGAGCTCACGAAGATCAAGCGCGTCATCGAGAAGCAGGCCCCGATCTCCGAGATCCTGCTCGTGCTCGACGCGACGACCGGTCAGAACGGGCTGAGCCAGGCCGAGGCGTTCATCGAGCACGCGGGCGTCACCGGCCTGGTCATCACCAAGCTCGACGGCTCCGCGAAGGGCGGCTTCGTCCTAGCGGTCCAGGAGCGCACCGGCATCCCGATCAAGCTCGTCGGCCAGGGCGAGGGCATCGGCGACCTCACCGGCTTCACCCCCCACGTCTTCGCCCAGCAGCTCGTCAGCTGAGCGGCCCCGCCCGGGACGACGCGCCGGCGCCGTCCCGGTGGCGGGCTACACGGCCTGCGAGAAGCCCAGTGCCGCGTCGGCGAGGTGGCGCAGGTGCTCCGGGACCGGCAGCCCCTTCGACTCCATCGAGCGCGCCCAGAGCCGGCCGGCCCGGTAGGAGGAGCGGACCAGGGGCCCCGCGAGGACGCCGAGGAAGCCGATGTCCTCGGCCTCCTCCTTGATCGCCACGAACTCCTCCGGGTGCACCCAGCGGTCCACCGGCAGATGCCGCGGCGTCGGGCGGAGGTACTGCGTGATGGTCACGATGTCGGTGCCGGCGTCGTAGAGGTCCTGCAGCGCCTGCGAGATCTCCTCCCGCTCCTCGCCCATGCCGAGAATGAGGTTCGACTTCGTGATCAGCCCCGCCTCCCGGCCCTGGGTGAGCACGTCGAGCGAGCGCTCGTAGCGGAAGGCCGGCCGGATGCGCTTGAAGATCCGCGGCACCGTCTCGACGTTGTGGGCGAACACCTCCGGCTCCGCGTCGAACACCCGCTGCAGGTGCTCGGCGCGGCCCGTGAAGTCCGGGACCAGGATCTCGACCCCCGTGCCCGGAGCCTGGGCGTGGATCTGGCGGATGGTCTCGGCGTAGAGCCAGGAGCCCTCGTCCGGCAGGTCGTCGCGGGCGACTCCGGTGACGGTCGCGTAGCGGAGCTTCATCCGCGCCACGGACTCGCCGACGCGCCGGGGCTCGTCCGCGTCGTAGTCCGCGGGCTTCCCGGTGTCGATCTGGCAGAAGTCGCAGCGGCGGGTGCACTGGGCGCCCCCGATGAGGAAGGTCGCCTCGCGGTCCTCCCAGCACTCGAAGATGTTGGGGCAGCCCGCCTCCTGGCAGACGGTGTGCAGCTCCTCGCTCTTCACCAGCGACTGCAGCTGCCGGTACTCCGGGCCCATCGAGGCCTTCGTTCGGATCCACTCGGGCTTGCGCTCGATCGGCGTCTCGGCGTTGCGGATCTCCAGCCGCAGCAGCTTGCGGCCGCCGGCCTCGGCGCTCACGCGGCGACCTCCTCGATGCGGGCGGAGAAGGCGGGGGCCGCCTCCGAGAAGCGCGCCGCCACCCGCGCCCGCACCGCCTCCATGGGCGGAGCCTCGCCGCGCTCGCGCTCGAGCGTGGTCACTCCGGCGTCGGCGATGCCGCAGGCGACGATGCGGGCGTAGGGCTCGAGGCTGTTCGAGACGTTGAGGGCGAAGCCGTGCATCGTCACGCCCGAGGCGACGCGGATGCCGATCGCGGCGATCTTGTCGGCGCCGCCGTCCCTTGGGATCCACACTCCCGAGCGCCCGTCGACGCGCCGCCCCTGCACGCCCAGGTCGTCGAGAGCGGCGATGAGCACGCCCTCCAGCGAGCGGACGTAGGCGACCACGTCGACGGGCTCGCCGAGCCGCACGATCGGGTAGCCGACGAGCTGGCCCGGACCGTGCCAGGTGATCCGCCCTCCGCGGTCGACGTCGACCACGGGCGAGCCGTCGTCCGGGCGCTCGTGCGCCTCGGTGCGCTTGCCTGCGGTGTAGACGGAGGAGTGCTCGCAGAGCACGAGGGTGTCCGGCCTCGAGCCCGCCACCACCTCGGCGTGCAGGCGGCGCTGCAGCTCCCAGCCGTCGGTGTAGTCCAGGGGATCCGCGGAGTCGCCCGCCACCAGTGTCTCGATCACCGGGCCACCCTAACCCTGTTCTTGGACCCGGACCAGTTAATCCGCTTCGCGGTGATCGCGCCGATCGCGAGCGGATCGGCGGCCCCGCCCGCCGACCCTCCCGGCCTCCGGTAGAATTCCGGGCATCATGGCTACTTTCGGCACCCTCTCCGATCGACTCGTCGAGACCTTCAAGAACCTCCGCACGAAGGGCAAGCTCTCCGCGTCGGACGTCGACGGCACCGTCCGCGAGATCCGGCGCGCGCTGCTCGACGCCGACGTCGCGCTGGAGGTCGTGAAGGAGTTCACCGGCAAGGTCCGCGAGCGCGCCCTCGGCGACGAGGTCAACAAGGCGCTCAACCCGGCCCAGCAGGTCGTCCAGATCGTCAACGAGGAGCTCGTCGCGATCCTCGGCGGGCAGTCGCGCCGCCTCGAGTTCGCCAAGCGCCCGCCGACCGTCATCATGCTCGCCGGCCTCCAGGGCGCGGGCAAGACGACGCTCGCGGGCAAGCTCGGCAAGTACCTCGGCAAGGACGGCCACACCCCGCTGCTCGTCGCGGCCGACCTCCAGCGCCCCAACGCGGTGCAGCAGCTGCAGGTCGTCGGCGAGCAGGCCGGAGTCGCGGTCTACGCGCCCGAGCCGGGCAACGGCGTCGGCAACCCGGTCAAGGTCGCCCAGAACGCGATCCGCTTCGCGACCGACAAGCAGTACGACACGGTCATCATCGACACGGCCGGACGCCTCGGCGTCGACGCCGACATGATGAAGCAGGCCGCCGACATCCGCCGCGTCACGAACCCCGACGAGGTGCTGTTCGTCATCGACGCGATGATCGGCCAGGACGCGGTCGCGACCGCGAAGGCCTTCCAGGAGGGCGTCGACTTCACCGGCGTCGTCCTCTCCAAGCTCGACGGCGACGCCCGCGGCGGCGCGGCGCTCTCGGTCGCCTCGCTCACCGGCCGCCCGATCCTCTTCGCCTCCACGGGCGAGTCGCTCGACGACTTCGAGCAGTTCCACCCCGACCGCATGGCGAGCCGCATCCTCGACCTCGGCGACGTACTGACCCTCATCGAGCAGGCCCAGTCCGCGTTCGACGAGGACGAGGCGCGCAAGATCGCCGAGAAGATCATGGGGGACACGTTCACCCTCGACGACTTCCTCGGCCAGATGCAGCAGCTGCGCAACATGGGCTCGATCAAGAAGATGATCGGCATGCTGCCCGGTGCGAAGGGCATGCGAGAGCAGCTCGACCAGTTCGACGAGCGCGAGATCGTGCGCACCGAGGCGATCATCCAGTCGATGACGAAGGCGGAGCGGGTCAACCCGAAGCTGCTCAACGGCTCGCGGCGCCTGCGCATCGCCCGCGGCTCCGGCATGACGGTCACGGACGTCAACCAGCTCGTCCAGCGCTTCGAGCAGGCCGCCAAGATGATGAAGACGGTCGCCAAGGGCGGTATGCCCTCGGTCCCCGGGATGGGCCCCGTGCCCGGCGCCGGCTACCAGGGCCGCCCGAAGCCGCAGAAGAAGAAGAGCAGCAAGTCCGGCAACCCCGCCAAGCGCGCGGCCGAGAACGCGGCGATCACCTCCGGGCCCCGCCCGGGCGATGCGGGCGGCTCCGGCTTCGGCCTGGGCGGCGGCGCCGGCAAGGGCGCCCAGCCCACGCCGGAGGAGCTCGAGCAGCTGCAGAAGCTCCTCGGGCGATGAGGCGGGTCGCGGCCGGACGCGCGGGCGGGATCCTCGTCCTCGCGGCCGTGCTCGGGCTCACCGGCTGCGCCGAGGGCTCCGGGGTCGACGCGATGACGGCGCCCTCCCCGGAGGACCTGGTCGGCCGCTGGGTGACGGGCGTCTCCTACGACGCGCCCGACGTTCCGTTCCTCCTGATCGCGGAGGACGGGACCTGGACGGGCTCCGACGGCTGCAACGGCGCGCAGGGCGAGTGGTCGATCGACCAGGAGGGCGCCCTCACCGTCTCGGCCGGGCCGAGCACGCTGATCGCCTGCGACGGCGTCGCGCTGCCGATGATCTTCTCGGAGGCGGCGATGGCCTCGATCGACGGCGGACGGCTCCGCCTGTTCGACGACGAGGGGGCCACCGTCGTCAAGCTCGCCCGCTCCACGAGCGACGAGGCGCCCTCGGCGTCGCCGGACCCGGCGGGGGAGTAGCGCGCCGTCCCTCCGGGGGCCGCAGCGGGGATCCCCGTGAGGCGCACCGCTCGCTAGCGTGAGGGCATGACAACCGCACACGCGCGCCCCGTCCGCATCGGCGTCCAGATCGCACCGCAGCACGTCCCCTACGAGGTCATCCGCGACACGCTCGCGGAGCTCGAGGACCTCGGCGTCGACATCGCCTTCAACTGGGACCACTTCTTCCCGCTCTCGGGAGAGCCGAACGGCCTGCACTTCGAGGGCTGGAGCATGCTCGCGGCCTGGGCCGAGCAGACCAGCCGCATCGAGTTCGGCCCGCTGGTCACCTGCAACAGCTACCGGAACCCCGACCTCCTCGCCGACATGGCGCGCACGGTCGACCACATCAGCGCCAAGGGCGCCGAGGGCCGTCTGATCTTCGGCATCGGCTCGGGCTGGTTCGAGCGCGACTACGAGGAGTACGGCTACGAGTTCGGCACCGCCGGCTCCCGCCTCGACGAGCTCTCCGAGGCGATGCCGCGCATCCGCAGCCGGTGGTCGATGCTCAACCCGGCGCCCACCCGCGACATCCCGGTGATGATCGGCGGCGGCGGCGAGAAGAAGACGCTGCGGATCGTCGCCGAGCACGCCGACATCTGGCACAGCTTCTCGGACGTCCCGACGCTCGAGCGCAAGCTCGGCGTGCTCTCGGAGTGGTGCGGCCGCGTCGACCGCGACCCGGCCGCGATCGAGATCTCGACCGGCGCGAGCGTGCGCGGCGGTGTCGGCGACGCCTCATTCGACGTGCTCGACCAGCAGTACGACCTGGGCGCCCGCCTGTTCACGCTCGGCATCACCGGTCCGGACATCGACCTCGCGCCCGTGCGCGACCTGCTCGGCTGGCGCGACGGCCGGAACAGCACCGCGCGCTGACCCGGCGGGGCGCCGTCACGGCGGCGCCCCGCGTCGGAGTCAGGCCGCCGGCGCGTCCGTCGCCTTCTGTCCCGTCGGCACCGCCCGGGCGAGGCCGGACTTCTCGGCCGCCACCTCGAAGGCGTCGGCCAGGGCGCGCTGGCCCTCGACGGTGGGATGCACGCCGTCCTCGCCGAGCAGCCCGTCCTCGCGGAGAGGGTCCGGGTACTCCAGCGCACCGCCGCCGGCGGCCGTCACGGCCTCGACCAGCGCCGCGTCGTACTCGTCGAGATCGGAGGGGCGCGGGTCGGGGCCCCAGACCGAGTCCAGCGCGATGAGCCGGGCCGAGGGCGAGGCGGACACGATCGCGTCCACCGCCGGCCCGATCGCGGCGTCCACGTCCTCCGGATCCCAGCCCAGGTCGTTGCTGCTGGCGATCAGCACGATCGCGTCAGGCCGGGTGTCGGCGATCTCCTCCGCGCGGTCGCCGATCGCGACGCCGCAGTCGCCCGGTTCGATGAAGCCGCCGCCGTCGCAGCCCAGGTTCGTGACCTCCCAGCCGAGGTCGTCGCCGACGAGTGCGGGCCAGGCCTGCTCCGGATCGACCGTCAGACCGCGCACGATGCTGTCGCCGACGATCGTCACCCGGGAGCCGGCGGGCAGAGAGCCGCCGATCGAGAGCGGCAGCGGATCGGCGGTGACGGTCGGGAGGGGAGTGGCGGTGCCGGCGGGGGACGCGGTCGCCGGGCCGGTCGTCGTCGAGGACGAGCAGCCGGCGAGACCGAGGGCCAGTGCGCCGATCGCGGCTGCGGCGAGGAGGGCGGGACGCGTCATGAGCGGGGATCCCGGAGCCCGTCGCGCAGCTCGCCCGCGAGCGCCCGGACCACCGCCTTCAGGTCGCCGTCGTTCGCCGCGGCCGTCCGCAGCTGGCGCTGGTAGCTCGCTCCCGCGACCAGGATCAGCTCGACGTCGCCGAGCTCCGTCACGCAGTCGAGACGCTCGGCGACCGGTGCGAGGGTGACGAGCAGGTCCCGGATGTCGTCGGTGACCAGCCGCTCCGCTCCGGCGGCGTCGAGGATGATCTCGGCGTCGAGTCCGTAGCGGGCCGCGCGCCACTTGTTCTCGCGCACGTACCAGGGCTGCATCGTCGGCAGGTCCTCGCCTGCGTCCAGCCGCGACGAGAGGTGCTCGACGAGGCACTGGATCAGCGCGGCGACCGCTCCGATCTCCTCCGCGGAGGAGAGGCCGTCGCACGCGCGCATCTCGAGGGTGCCCCACTGCGGCGAGGGGCGGATGTCCCAGCGGACTTCCGTGTGGTCGTCGATGACGCCGGTGCGCATCATGTCGTCGACGTACTCCTCGTAGTTCGCCCAGGCACCGAACTGCGGAGGCAGGCCCGCCGTCGGCAGCTGCTGGAACATCAGCGCGCGGTTCGAGGCGTAGCCCGTGTCGACTCCGCCCCAGAACGGGCTCGACGCCGAGAGCGCCTGCAGGTGCGGGTAGTAGTCGAGCAGGGAGTTGAGGATCGGCAGCACCTTGTCGCGGTGCTCGATGCCGACGTGCACGTGGATGCCCCAGATCATCATGTTCCGGCCCCACCACTGGGTCCGGTCGATGAGGCGGTGGTACCGCTCCTTGTCCGTGATGGCCTGGTCGAACCACTGCGCGAACGGGTGCGTGCCCGAGCACACGAGGTCGAGTCCCATGGGGTCGGTGATCTCGCGCACCTGCCGCAGCTGGTCCTGCAGATCGGCGACCGCGTCGCGGACGGAGGTGTGCACGCCGGAGACCAGCTCGACCGTGTTGCGCAGGAGCTCGCCGGTGATGTGCGGGTGCGGGGCGCCGTCGTCGCCGCGGAGCGCCTCCAGCACCACATCGGCGACGTTGGCGAGATCGCCCGTCTGCCGGTCGACGATCGCGACCTCCCACTCGATCCCGAGCGTGGAGCGGTCTGATGCGGCGAAGCTGATCTCCATGGCGTGGTCCTCATCGGATCCGGGCGTCCGCCGATCGGGACGCGCCTCGCCATCCTGCCACCTGCGGCCGGGGCGGACGCCGAGCCCCGGCGGAGGCCTTCCGGGTCCCGCGCGGCCCGCTCCCGCGAGGGTGCCGCTGGTCGGCGGCGTGCCGGGCCCGCACCGGGGCGGTTTTTCTGGCAGAATGATCCGTCGGGTCCGAGGCGGTCGACCCTCTACTCACCGCCGACGAAACCCCCTCGAGCTTCCGCCGGGTGTGCCCCCACGCTCACGGCTCAGTTCATCCATCATCGACCGGACACCGGTCAACGACCACACAGGAGAATTGTGGCTGTCAAGATTCGTCTGAAGCGCCTCGGCAAGATCCGGGCGCCCTACTACCGCATCGTCGTCGCCGACTCGCGCACCAAGCGCGACGGCCGCGTGATCGAGGAGATCGGCAAGTACCACCCGACCGAGCAGCCCTCGTTCATCCAGGTCGACTCGGAGCGCGCGCAGTACTGGCTCGGAGTCGGCGCGCAGCCGACCGAGCAGGTCGCCGCGATCCTCAAGCTGACCGGCGACTGGGGCCGCTTCAAGGGCGACGCCGACGCCGTCAGCACCGTCCAGGTGAAGGAGCCCAAGGCTCCGTTCGTCGTCGACGCGAAGAAGAAGCCCGTCCTCAAGCCGAAGTCCGAGGCTCCGGCCAAGGCCGCCCCGGTCGAGGACACCGCCGACGAGACCTCCACCGAGGCGTAGTCAGTGCTCGCTCCCGCCGTCGAACACCTCGTCAAGGGGATCGTCGAGAACCCCGATGAGGTCAGTGTCGTGGCCACGAGCTCCCCGCGCGGAGAGGTCCTCGAGGTGCGCGTGCACCCCGAGGACCTCGGCCGCGTGATCGGACGCTCCGGTCGCACCGCCAAGGCCGTCCGCACTCTCGTCGCCGCGCTCGCCGACGGGCGCCGCGTGCGCGTCGACGTCGTCGACACCGACAAGTAGAGGTGTCGGTCACCGGACCGGGCACGACGCAGCTCCGCGTCGCCCGACTCACCAAGGCCCACGGGCTCAAGGGCGCCATCAAGCTCGAGCTCTACACGGACGAGCCCGACAAGCGCTTCACCCCCGGATCCACGTTCACGCTGCAGGTCCCGCGCACCTCCGAGTGGCACGGCAAGAAGCTCGAGCTCGTCGAGCTGCGCTGGTACAACAGCCACCCCGTCGCGTTCTTCCGAGGCGTCGACGACCGCAACGCCGCTGAGACCCTCCTGAAGGCGATCCTCTGGATCGACGAGGAGGTGCAGACCCAGCCGGGCGAGGACGACTCCTGGTACGACTACCAGCTGGTCGGCATGAAGGTCGTCCGCGACGGCGTCGAGGTCGGCACCGTCCGCCGCGTCGACCACTTCCCCGCGCAGGACCTGCTCATCGTCGGTACCCCCTCCGGCGAGGTGATGGTGCCGTTCGTGAACGCGATCGTCCCCTCCGTCGACGCCGCGGCCGGGATCGTCACGGTCACGCCTCCGATCGGCCTGTTCGAGGAGGCTCCCGAGGAGGAGCCCGCCGCGGTCGACCTCAGCGGTGTCGACCTCGCGGACCCGGCGCTGAGCGCGCCTGCGGACGCCGACGCGCCGGACGCCTCCGATGACGCGGACTCCGCTCTCGAGGAGCCCGCCGGCGCCGAGCCCTCGACCGCCTCCGACGCCGCCTCCGAGGAGGAGCCCCGGTCGTGAGGATCGACATCGTCACGATCTTCCCGGAGTTCTTCGGCGTGCTCGACATCAGCCTGCTCGGCCGAGCGCGGCAGAGCGGGCTGATCGAGCTCGGCGTGCACGACCTGCGCGACTTCACCCACGACCGCCACCGCACCGTCGACGACACGCCCTACGGCGGCGGCGCCGGCATGGTGATGCGACCGGAGCCGTGGGGCGAGGCGCTCGACACGATCCTCGACGGCGCGGACGACCCCGTCGTGATCTTCCCGTCGCCCGCGGGCGAGCTGTTCACCCAGGCGACCGCCCGCGAGCTCGCGGAGGAGTCCTCCCTCGTCTTCGGCTGCGGCCGCTACGAGGGCATCGACCAGCGCGTCGTCGACCACACCGCCGAGCGCGCGCGGGTCCGTCTGATCAGCCTCGGCGACTACGTCCTCAACGGAGGAGAGGTCGCCGTGATGGCGATGATCGAGGCCGTCGGGCGCCTGGTCCCGGGCGTCGTCGGCAACCCGGCGAGCCTGGTCGAGGAGAGCCACTCCGACGGGCTGCTCGAGTACCCGAGCTACACCAAGCCGGCCTCCTGGCGGGGCCTCGACGTCCCTCCGGTGCTCCTCAGCGGCAACCACGGGGCGATCGCCGCCTGGCGCCACGAGCAGAGCGTCGAGCGCACGCGCCGCGTCCGCCCCGAACTGCTTCCCTAGCCCCTCGCCGCACGGTCACCGGGCCGCGAGGGCCAGGTGCCGGTCGCGGAGGGCGAGGAAGAGCGGGAACGCGAACGCCAGGGCGACCAGCGGCGCGAGCAGCACCAGGATCCACACGCGGCGCATCCCGATCCGGCGGCCCTCCACCACCATGAAGGCGACGGCCGCGATCGCGACGACCAGCAGGTCGGTCGAGAACGACGACACCCACGGCCCGCCCGCGGCGAGGCCGGCGAGGACGTCCGCGCCCTCCTGCACCGCCCGCACGTTCCAGGTCCAGGTCCCGATCAGCCCGGCGAGGGCGAGGACGAGGTAGACGATCCCGAGCGGCGTCCAGCCGCGGTGCAGCCGGCTCATGCGCGGGCCTCCGTTCGTGCGAGGGTGAGGATCGTCCCTCCGGCGAGGGCGATCACGGCCACAGTAGCGACGGCGAGGGTCAGCGCGTCCGGTGCGGTCAGCGCCTGTCCGCGCAGCGCCTGCCAGCAGGTGAGGGCGACCGCGGCCGCCCAGCCCGCCGAGGCCAGTGCGACGAGCCGCAGCCGGGTGCATCCGGGGCGCAGCACGGGGATCCGGGGTGCCAGCCGTCCGAGCAGCAGCGCGAGCAGCGGGAGCCCCTGCAGAGCGTGCATCCCGACGAAGTGCGGGATGCGCAGATCGCCCCCCGTGGTGCTCCAGCCCAGGAGGGGGAGGCCGGGTCCGCCGTCCGCGACTCCGACGGCGTGCGCACCGACGACGCCCTGGTAGTCGCTGATCTGGCCGGGCGAGGGCCCCGTCATCAGGAACGCGAGGGCCATCCCGACGAGCCCGATCACGAGTCCGGCGCGCACGGCGAGCGTCAGCGCCGGGTCGCCGAGCGGCACCCGCGCCAGGAGGGCGGCGAGGACCAGAGTCGCCAGCCAGACCACCACGATCGAGACGGCCATCGAGGCCCAGAGCGCGGCGTGCAGGGGAGTGGAGACGTCGAAGTGGCTGCGCTCGCCGACCAGGGCGGCGCCTCCGATCACGACCATCTCGACCGCCAGACCGACCGCCGCGACCGTGCCCAGCGCTCGGGCGAGGCGGCGCCGGCGGGGCACGAGCCCGATCAGCCAGGCGAGCGTCACGGCGTACAGCGCGATCGAGAGGCAGAACTTCAGCGGCTTGCCCCAGAGCGGCTGTCCGCCGAGCTCGCGGGGATCGACGACCAGCGCGATCGCGCAGAGGAGGGCGCCGACCGCCATCGCGGCAGCGAGCACCAGGAGCGGCCGGTGCGGAGCAGCGGAGGCGGTGCGCGCGGGCGTCTCGGTCGCGGCGCTCATCGGGGCACCTCCGTCGAGCCGAAGCGGCTCTGCGTCTCGCGCGCCTGGGCGACGCG
This sequence comes from Rathayibacter sp. AY1E2, assembly GCF_002932325.1. Classification (NCBI taxonomy): domain Bacteria; kingdom Bacillati; phylum Actinomycetota; class Actinomycetes; order Micrococcales; family Microbacteriaceae; genus Rathayibacter; species Rathayibacter sp. AY1E2. Next base: position 338,566 of record NZ_PSVO01000001.1, on the reverse strand, counting down.
CCGGAGCGACTGCAGCACCACGTCTCCGAGCGCGGTGCCGACGGCGGCGACGGCAGCCTGCTCGCTCACGCTCTCACGGGCCTGCAGTTCGTCGAGGTCGGCGGAGGCGACGAGGGCGGCGGCGCGGGCGTAGGCCTCGAGCCAGCCGGCGCTCATCGGACCGGTGGAGAGCTCGAGCGCGTCGAGCGCCCGTGCCGCCGTCGCGACGGCAGGGTGGCCGCAGTGGTCGGAGCCCGCGGCCTCGGCGATCCGCCGCGTCGACGCCTCGGTGGCGGACGCGGTCGCGTCGGCGCTCACGGAGACCACGTCCTGCGCCACCTCGAAGGCCGCTGTCGGACCGACGCCCGCGTCGAGCGCGGCCGTGATCCGCTTCGCGCCGGCGATGCCGACGCCGCCGCTCTCGATGAGCGCCCGGAGCAGCGTCAGGCGGGCGACATGGGCGTCCCCGTACTCCGCCCGCTGGGGGCCTGCGGCGTCGCCCGGCGGCAGCAGCCCCTCCCGGATGTAGTACTTGATCGTGGGCAGGCTGACGCCGCTGCTGCGGCTGAGCTCAGAGATTCGCACGTGGACAGTATCGCTATCCGATAGCAGTACTGTCCACCATTTGATCAGTCCCGCGCGGAGAGGACGATGTTCCCCGTCTCGGTGATGGCGATCGTGTGCTCCATGTGGGCGCCGCGCGAGCCGTCGCGGCTGCGGAGGGTCCAGCCGTCCTTGTCCGTGTAGATCTCGTCGGTCGTCTGCAGGAACCACGGCTCGATCGCGACGACGAGGCCCGGGCGGAGCGGGTAGCCGCGGCCGGCGCGTCCGTCGTTGGGGATGTGCGGATCGCCGTGCATCGTGCGGCCGACGCCGTGGCCGCCGAAGTCGGTGTTGATGGACAGGCCCTCGGCGTGTGCGACCGCCGCGATGGCCGCGGAGATGTCGCCGATCTTCTTCCCGGGCTGCGCGGCGGCGATGCCGGCCTCGAGCGCGCGGGTGGTCGTGTCGATGAGGGCGAGGTCCTCCTCGCGCGGCGTCCCGACCACGACGCTGATGGCCGAGTCGGCGACCCAGCCGTTCACGGAGGCGGCGAAGTCGAGGGTGAGCAGGTCGCCGTCCTTCAGCCGGTAGTCGAAGGGCAGGCCGTGCAGCACCGCGTCGTTGACGGAGGTGCAGATGACCTTGCCGAAGGGGCTCGCGCCGAAGGAGGGGTGGTAGTCGATGTAGCAGGACTCGGCGCCGGCCGTGCGGATCATGTCATGGGCGAGCCGGTCGAGCTCCAGCAGGTTCACGCCGACCGCGGCGGCGGCGGAGGTGGCCTTCAGTACTTCGCCGACGAAGCGGCCGGCGGGACGCATCTCCTCGATCTCGGCGGGGGTGCGTAGCTCGATCATCCTGATCCTCTCGGGGTCCGCTGAGCCGTCGCTCAGCGGTGGTGGGTACGGTCGGTGCATGCGCACGCGACGGGCATTCGGTTCCTGGCAGTTCCCGGCGGCGATCGTGCTGCCCTTGTGGATCCTCCTCGGCTACGGGGTCTTCGGAGGATCGAGCGGCTGGACCGTGCTCGGCCTGGTGATCGCCCTCCCCATTCTGGCGGTCGCGCTGGCGGCTGTGGCCGCGATCGTCGCATTCCGGGTGACCGTTCGGCCCACGCGCACTCCCGCGTGGGGCGACGTGGCCGTGGTCGGCGCCTGGCACCTCTCCCTGATCGCCTTCGGCTTCTTCCCGCCCGGCGCCTGGGCGCTGGGCCTGCTCTCGGTGGTCCTCGGAGTGGCGGCCTTCTGGCACTCGGGGTGGCGGTTCCTCGCCGACGCGAGGGCCACTCTCCTCGCCTTCTCGGAGGCGGCGTCCGTGCAGGCCGAGGGCGCTCACCGCCCCGTCTCCGGAGATGGCTTCGACCCGGAGCGCCCGCAGGACGGGCAGACCATCGTCCTCTGATGGGTCGGGCGTCCCGAGAGGCGCTGTCCCCTGCGAGGCCCCGCCCTGCTCCACGGCTCGGCCCTCTCGACGGATCCGCCCTCTGCGCAGCTCTGCCTCCGGGTGACCCTGCCCTCCTCATGACCCTGCTTTGACTCGGATCGACGCGGCATGGCAGAATGAGCGCTTGTGCCTCGCGCAGGCTCTGCCACAGGGGGGCCGCGACGACGTGGGCACGACCGACTTCCATCAACGAAACGGTGTTCGACCTGTGGCGGGCACGGAGAGCGATACAGCATGCACATCCTCGATTCCGTCGATGCGGCGTCCCTCCGCAGCGATGTCCCGGACTTCCGCGCCGGCGACACCGTCAAGGTCCACGTCAACATCGTCGAGGGCTCCCGCTCGCGCATCCAGGTCTTTCAGGGCGTCGTCATCGGCCGCTCCAACGAGGGCGTCCGCGAGACCTTCACCGTCCGCAAGGTGAGCTTCCAGGTCGGCGTCGAGCGCACGTTCCCCGTGCACTCGCCGGTCATCGACCACATCGAGGTCGTCACCCGCGGTGACGTCCGTCGCGCGAAGCTCTACTACCTGCGCAACCTGCGCGGCAAGAAGGCCAAGATCAAGGAGAAGCGCGACGCCTGAGCGGCTTCCGCACGACTTCTCGGGAACCCCGGTCCACCTATGATGGACCGGGGTTCCTCCCTTTCTCGGGGCGATCCGTCCGGGGAGTCCACCCGGTGATGCACAGTAGGGGCGACGGCGAGCGATGACAGACAGCACGGCCCCGGTCCGCCTCCCCGGAGGCGAGGACCACGCCCGCCACTCGGCGGATCCGTCCGAGAAGCGCCCGCGCAAGCGCCGGGGTGTCCTGCTCTTCCTCCGCGACGTGCTGATCATCTTCGTGGTCGCGGTGCTCGTCTCCTTCCTCGTGAAGACCTTCCTGATCCGCTCGTTCTACATCCCCTCCTCCTCCATGGAGCAGACGCTCGTCGAGAACGATCGCATCCTCGTGAACGAGCTCGTGCCCGGAGTCGTGCCGATCTCGCGGGGCGACGTCGTCGTCTTCCGCGATCCCGGCGGATGGCTCTCGCCGAGCTCCGAGCCCTCCGTGCCGCCGTTCCAGGCCGCGGTCGACTCCGCCCTCGCGCTCGTCGGCCTCACCGCTCCCGACAGCAATGACCACCTCATCAAGCGCGTCATCGGCCTGCCGGGCGACCACGTGACCTGCTGCACACCGCTCGGCCAGGTCGAGATCAACGGCAACCCGATCGACGAGCCCTACGTGAAGCTGCCGGACGGGGTGCAGGCGGTCTCGGCCACCCCCTTCGACGTCGTCGTGCCCGAGGGCTCGCTCTGGGTGATGGGCGACAACCGCTACAACTCCGCCGACTCCCGCTACAACACCGACAAGCCGGGCGGCGGCTTCGTGCCGATCGACAACGTCGTGGGCCGCGCGATCCTCGTGACCTGGCCCGTGCAGCAGTGGGCGTGGCTCGACGACTACCCGTCGGTGTTCCGCGGAGTCGACACCGAGGCCTCCGAGGAGGGCTCGGACGACGCGCAGAGCGGGCAGGGCTAGGTGGTCGTCGCCGAGCCGACGCTGACGCAGGAGCGGCGCCTCTTCCGGCAGGGCTACGAGACGGTCATCGGCTGCGACGAGGTCGGCCGCGGCGCGATCGCCGGCCCGGTGTCGGTCGGTGTCGTGTCGATCGGCAGCCGTTGCGGGCGCTTCCCCGAGGGGCTCCGCGACTCCAAGATGCTCGCTCCCGCCCGCCGCGAGGCGCTCCTGCCGGGAGTCGCGAAGTGGGTCTCGGCCTGGGCGATCGGCGAGTCCTCGGCGGACGAGATCGACGAGACCGGGATCATCGCGGGCCTCGGCCGCGCTGCGTCGAGGGGCATCGAGCGCCTCGCCGACCAGGGCGTCGACCTCGCCACCGCCGTCGTCCTCCTCGACGGCGCCCACGACTGGCTGACGCCCGCGCTGGGCGAGTGGGCGGCCGAGCTGACGATCGTCACCCGCGTGAAGGCCGACCGCGACTGCGCCGCCGTCTCCGCCGCCTCCGTGCTCGCGAAGGTGGGCCGGGACGGTCAGATGGTGCGCCACCACGACGACTTCGCCGACTACGCCTGGGACAGCAACAAGGGCTACGGCAGCGCCGCGCACTGGGCGGGGATCGAGCGGGTCGGCCCGTCCCCGCTGCACCGGGTGACCTGGCTGTCGAAGTCGCGGGAGAGCGTCGAGGAGCCGCTCCCGGCGTTCGTGCCCGTCGGCTCGGCGTAGGATTGTCCAACGATGGATGAGGACGAATTCGAGGACTACGACCGCGAGGTCGAGCTGGCACTGTACCGGGAGTACCGCGACGTCGTCTCGCAGTTCTCGTACGTCGTCGAGACCGAGCGCCGGTTCTACCTGGCGAACGAGGTCGACCTGGTCCGCCGCGACACCGAGCACGACTTCTACTTCGAGCTCACCATGCGCGACGTGTGGGTCTGGGACGTCTACCGCTCCGACCGCTTCGTGAAGTCGGTGCGCGTGCTGACCTTCAAGGACGTCAACGTCGAGGAGCTCTCCCGCAAGGAGTTCGAGCTCCCCAAGGAGCTCGCGCTCGACGAGTAGGGCGCTGTCGCGGCAGGCTCCGGACCCCTTGCTGGTCGAGTAGCCGCTTCCGACGGCGCATCGAGATCCGGTGCCCGGAGCCCCACCCCGCTCCGGAGCTCTCTCGGATCCTCGGATCCGCGGGTCTCGTCTTCAGGCAACGCGGATTCCTCCTGCTGGTCGCATAGCCGCCCCCGGCGGCGTCCGAAGACCCCGGCCCGACGTCCCTCCCCACCCGCCTCCTCGGCCCTCTTCTCCCCGGATCCCCTCCCGGCCGTCCGACGCTCCTCTCTGCTCCTGCACGCTTCCGGCAGGAGGACGCATGGACAAGGACGAACTGGGGCGGCGCGGCGAGGAGATCGCGGCGGCGCACCTGAGAGACAACGGATTCGAGATCCTCGACCGCAACTGGCGGGTCCGCGAGGGCGAGCTCGACATCGTGGCCCGCGACGGGTCGGCACTGGTCGTGGTGGAGGTGAAGACGCGCTCGTCGACGCGCTTCGGACTGCCGGTCGAGGCCATCACGCGGGCCAAGGCGCAGCGCCTGCGCCGACTCGCCTACGCCTGGGCCGACGAGCACCACGAGCGCTCCCGGCATCTGCGGATCGACGCGGTCGGCATCGTCGCTCCCGGGGGAGTCCCGTCGCAGATCCGGCACCTGCGGGCGGTGGCCTGATGGGCCTGGGGAGGACCTCCGCGGTCGGTCTCGTCGGCTTCGCGGGAGCCGTGGTCGGGGTGGAGGCCCACTCGGCCGACGGCACCCCGGGCATGGTGATCATCGGCCTGCCCGACGCCGCGCTCGCCCAGGCGAAGGAGCGGGTGCGCTCGGCGGCGATCAACTCCGGCAGCACCATCGCCGAATACAAGATCACCGTGAACCTCTCGCCGGCCGCGATGCCCAAGCACGGCTCCGCCTTCGATCTCGCCATCGGGCTGGCCGCGCTCGCGTCGCTCCGTGAGGTCGATGCGGAGTCGGTCGCCGCGGTCGTCCACATCGGGGAGCTCGGGCTGGACGGCCGGCTGCGCTCCGTCCCCGGCGTGCTGCCCGCGGTGCTCGCGGCCGCCCGCGAGGGCAGGCGCCGCGTGATGGTCCCCGTCGAGGACCGCCTCGAGGCGGAGCTGGTCGACGGCGTCGAGGTGATCGCGGTCTCCTCGCTGGCGGCGGCCGCCGTCTGGCACGGAGCCGAGTGGGAAGTGCCGGTGCTCCCCGAGGCCGCGCCGCCGTGTGCGACGGTGTCCGAGCCGGAGGCCCGCCTCGACCTCTCCGACGTGGTGGGGAACGAGGAGGCGGCCGAGGCGATGGTCGTCGCGGCGGCGGGCGGGCACCACGTGTTCCTGCTCGGGCCTCCCGGCGCCGGGAAGACGATGCTCGCCTCGCGCCTTCCAGGCATCCTCCCCGACCTCGATGACGACGCAGCGCTGGAGGCCACCTGCATGCGCTCGCTGGTCGGAGCGCCGACCGGTGGCGCGCTGGTGCGCAGACCGCCGTTCGAGAGTCCGCACCACTCCGCCTCGTCCGCAGCGATCGTCGGCGGGGGCAGCGGCCGCATCCGGCCCGGCGCGGTCGCCCGCGCCACCCGGGGAGTGCTGTTCCTCGACGAGGCCCCCGAGTTCTCGTCCGTCGCCCTCGATGCGTTGCGCCAGCCGCTCGAATCCGGCGTGATCCGCATCCACCGCGCGAACGCCGTCGCCGAGTTCCCCGCGCGGGTGCAGCTCGTCCTCGCGGCGAACCCGTGCCCGTGCGGCCGCTTCGGCATCCCCGGAGAGACCTGCACCTGTGCTCCCTCGGTCCGCCGCCGCTACCTCGCGCGGCTCAGCGGACCGCTGCTCGACCGCGTCGACATCCGCCTGACGGTCCGCCGCATCAGCGCGGCTCAGCTGGCCGCACGTCGAGACACGTCCGGCATGTCGACGGCGCAGGCCCGCGCTCGTGTCGCCGCGGCGCGGTCCCTGGCAGCGGCTCGCCTCGCCTCCACTCCGTGGACGCTCAACTCGGAGGTCTCCGGCGCCTGGCTGCGCTCGGACGCGGTGCGCCCGACCAGTGCCGAGTCCCGCACGCTCGACCGGGCTCTGGAGCGAGGTCTGGTGACCATGCGCGGCTACGACCGGGTCCTGCGCCTGGCCTGGACGCTCGCGGACCTCGACGCGGCCGACCGGCCGAGTGCCGCCCACCTCGCGCGCGCGCTCGTCCTCCGTGGAGGTGCCGCGTGATCCGGCCCGACGCGCTCTTCGACGGAGCGGAGCTCGACGCTGTTCGCCGACTGCTGCCGAGCGGTGCAGCCGATCAGGACTCGGCTGCCGACGGCGAGCCTTCGGGTGAGTCCGGCTGCGCTCGGAGCGCACTCGTCGACGCTGCTGCCCGGTGCGGCTGGAACTCTCTGACCGAGCCCGGCGACTCCGTCGCAGCCCTCCTCATCGCGAGGGTCGGCGCGGCCGAGGCCTTCGCCCACGTCGTGTCCTCGTCGTCCGCGGAGGAGATCCTCGCGCCCCCGCATCGCGCTCCCTCCGACGAAGGAGGCCCGGCACCCGCGCCCCTCGACTCCGAGGTCGCCGCGCTCCAGTCGGGGCTGGCGCGCTGGCGACCGCGCCTGGACCGCAGGCTCCTGTTCCGACGTCTCGAGATCGCCGAGCGACTCGGCGCCCGGCTGCTCCTGCCCGGGGCTGCCGTGTGGCCCGAGTCGCTCGACGACCTCGGGCCGCACGCGCCACTCCTGCTCTGGCTGCGCGGTGATCCCGCCGCCTTCGATCCGCCGCACCGCCTCGCCCTCGTCGGCGCCCGCGCTGCGACCGGTTACGGCGAGCACGTGGCCGCCGAGCTCGCCGCGGGCGTCGCGGCGCGAGGCGTCTCCGTCGTCTCGGGCGGTGCCTTCGGGATCGACGCGGTCGCCCACCGTGCCGCACTCGGCTCCGGAGGCCGAACGGTCGCCTTCCTCGCCGGGGGAGCGGACCGCCTCTACCCGACGGCCCACGCCGACCTCCTCCACCGCATCATCGCCACCCCCGGCTGTGCCGTCGCAACGGAGGTCCCGCCGGGCACCACGCCCACTCGCTGGCGATTCCTGCAGCGCAACCGCCTCATCGCCGCCTCCACCGCGGGCACCGTCGTCGTCGAGGCCGGCGCCCGCTCCGGATCCCTCAACACCGCCGGCCACGCGGCTGCCCTGGGCCGCCCCCTCGGTGCGGTCCCGGGCCCGGTCACCAGTGCCTCCTCCGCCGGCTGCCACCGGCTCCTCCGCGAGTACGCGGCGACCTGCGTCACCTCGCCGGCGGACGTGCTCGAACTGCTCGGTGTCGGCGACGCCGACGGATCGTGCCGAGCGCTGACCGCGGCTGAGGCGCGAGTCCTGGCCGTCGTCGAATCCGAAGGAGGCTGCGACGCCGCAACCGTCGCCCGGCTCTCCGGGGATTCGCTCGATTCGGCACTGTCGGCGCTGGGTGCGCTCCTCGCAGACGGACGCGTCCACCGTTCCGAGGACGGGGACTGGGAGCGGGCGCCCGGGTGAGCGGCCCCGCCGCCGCGGCGCTGTCGGCGGTCCGCCCTACGCTGAAGGGGCATCGGCGAGGGGAGCGGCATGGACGCCACGGCAGCAGGACACGGCGGAGAGCGCCCGCAGCTCGGGCACTTCCGCGCCGCCGACAGGGTCATCGCGCATCTGAGCGACACGCACCTGCTGGCCGACGGCGCTCCGCTCTACGGGAAGGTCGACACGGTCGCCCGCCTCGCGCAGGCGGTCGGCCGGCTGGCCGAGCGCGGCGGACGCCTGGACGCGATCGTGGTGACCGGGGACGTCGCGGACTGCGGCGAGGAGGACGCCTACCGGCGCGTGCGCGAGCAGCTCGACCCCGTGGGCGAGCGGTTCGGCTGCCCGATCGTCTGGGTGATGGGCAACCACGACGAGCGCGGAGCCTTCCGGCGGGTGCTCCTCGAGCAGGACCCGGCGGGCGCGGGACCCGTGGACCAGGTCGTCGACCTCGGCGGGCTCCGGCTCATCGCGCTCGACAGCGCGGTGCCCGGCTTCCACCACGGCGACCTCACCGACGCCCAGCTGGCCTGGCTGAAGGACGAGCTCGCCGCACCGGCCCCGCTGGGGACGATCCTCGCCCTGCACCACCCTCCGCTGCCCACGCCGCTCGGCGCGATGACCGTGCTCGAGCTGCGGGGGATCGACCGCCTCGAGGAGGTGGTGCGCGGAACCGACGTCCGCGCGATCCTCGGCGGCCACCTGCACTACCCCACGGCTGCGACCTTCGCGGGCGTGCCCGTGCTCGTCGCCGGCGCCACCAGCTACACGATGGACCTCGGAGCGCCCGAGCGGGAGCTCGCCGGCGTCGACGGAGCGCAGAGCCTCTCGCTCGTCCACGTCCACCCGGAGACGGTGGCCGCCTCGTTCGTGCCGACGGCACCGGCCCCGATCGCGACGCGGTTCGGCACCGACCTGATCGAGCGGCTCGAGGGGCTCGACGAGCAGGGGCGCATCGACCTCTGGTCGCGGATGCCGGACGGATCATGACCGGCGAGACGCTCGCCGACTCGGTCGAGCACTTCCTCCGGTACGTCCTCGATGAGCGGTCCCTCTCGCCCGCCACCGCGAAGGGCTACCGCTCCGACCTGGCGCGCCTGATCGCCCACACGGAGGAGAAGGGGCGGCTCCTCACCGCCGAGCTCGACCTCGAGCTGCTGCGCGACTGGCTCTGGCGAGAGTCGGAGTCGGGGATCGCCCGCGCGACCCTCGCCCGGCGCACCGCGGCCGTCCGCTCCTTCTCCTCCTGGGCGCAGCGGACCGAGCGGCTTCCCCTCGACGTCGCCGCACGCCTCAAGACGCCCAAGTCGGGACGGACACTGCCGCGGGTCCTGACGCTCCCGCAGGCGGAACAGGTGCTCGACACGGTCGCGGCGCGCGGCGCGACAGAGGACCCGGTGGCGCTGCGGGACCTGGCGATCGTCGAGCTGCTCTACGCCTCCGGCATCCGCGTCTCCGAGCTGGTCGCCGTCGACCTGGGCGACGTCGATCTCGGCAGGCTCACCGTGCTCGTCACCGGCAAGGGCGCGAAGCAGCGGGTCGTGCCGTTCGGCGTGCCCGCGAAGGAGGCGCTCGTCGCCTACCTCGACCGCGCCCGTCCCGCTCTCGCCACCGGTGACGGCGGCCGCGCGCTCCTGCTCGGCCGACGGGGGGCGAGGCTCACCCCGCGCACGGTCTACGGCGTCGTGGCGAGGCTCCTCGACGGCGGGCAGGGCTCCGGACCGTCCGGTCCGCACACGCTCCGCCACACCGCGGCGACCCATCTGCTCGACGGCGGAGCCGACCTCCGCGCCGTTCAGGAGCTGCTCGGCCACGCGAGCCTGGGCACCACGCAGATCTACACCCACGTCTCGACCGAGCGGATCCGCGACGCCTACCGCCTCGCCCACCCCCGCGCCTGACCGGTTCCCCGCGCCCGAACGGACCCCCGCGCCCGAACGGGTCCGAGAGACACCGGACGCACCCGCCCGCGCCACGTTCTCGACACCCCGCGCCCCCTCGTCCATCGGCAGAAGCACCGCCCGGGGGATCCCGCCGAAGAACCGCATCGGCGAGACGTAGTCGCCACCCTCGCGGACGCCGAGGTGCACGCACCTCCCGTCGCAGTGGCCGCCCGCACCCACTGCTCCGACGGGCTGGCCCGCGGTGAGGACCTGCCCCGCCGTCACCGATCCGTCGACCGGCTCGACCGTCGAGACCAGACCGTCCGCGTGCACGATGCTCACCACGGACCGGTCGACCACCCTGCCCGAGAACGACACGGTGCCCGCCGCGACGGCGATCACGGGCTGCCCGGCCGCTGCCGCGAGGTCGATCCCGCGGTGCCCGGGGGCGTAGCGGTGGGCCGGCGCGCCCCACGGCTCCACGACGGAGAACCCCGGGACGGGTGAATTCCACCGCGGGTCGGACCGGCCGGGGGACGAGGTGCCGGAGGGGGAGGCGCCGAGAGGCGCCCCGACGAGCAGAGCGGCGAGGGCGAACACGCCCGGGCGCAGGAGTCGGGATCGGAGCATGCGGCCACCCTCCTGGAGCCGGTTCGGGACCGGTGGTCGGCCGAGCGGATCAGGGGAGGAGAGCGCGACGGGCCCGGCTGTGGAGGGAGGACATCGGCCGAGGGAGAGCGCAACCCGTCTCGGCGGTGCCGCGGCGAGGAGTAACGTGCCGGTGATCCGGCTCGGGAGCGGCACCCCGCCCCCACCGGCGGCGAGAATCGGAGACGACCATGACCAGCGGACGATCTGACACGACCAGCGGGAGAGCGGACATCCCGAACCCCTCGGCGGCGAAGCTGAAGAGGAAGGTGATCGGCCTCGCGATCGCGGCGGCGGTCGGCGGCTTCCTCTTCGGCTTCGACTCGTCGGTGGTGAACGGTGCCGTGGAGGCGGTGCAGGGCGAGTTCCAGCTCTCGGCCGCCCTGATCGGCTTCGCCGTCGCCTCCGCGCTGCTCGGCTGCGCACTCGGCGCGTACCTCGCGGGCCGCCTGGCCGACCGCTGGGGCCGCATCAAGGTCATGCTGCTCGGCGCCGGGCTCTTCTTCATCTCCTCCATCGGCGCCGGCGCGGCGTTCGCGGTCTGGGACCTCGTGCTCTGGCGCGTGGTCGGAGGCCTCGGCATCGGCATCGCCTCCGTGATCGCTCCGACCTACATCTCGGAGATCGCGCCCAAGGCCATCCGCGGCGCCCTCGCGTCGCTGCAGCAGCTGGCGATCACGCTCGGCATCTTCGCCGCCCTGCTCTCGGACACCCTCATCGCGAACGGCGCGGACGGCGCCTCCGAGCCCTTCTGGTTCGGCGTCGCCGCCTGGCGCTGGATGTTCATCGCCTGCGCCGTGCCGGCCGTCATCTACGGCCTCCTGGCCCTGACCCTGCCGGAGTCGCCACGCTACCTCGCGACCCGCGGCCGCTCCGAGGACGCCCGCGCGGTGCTCGCGACGGTCACGCCGCGCGACGAGGTCGACGAGGCGCTCGCGGACATCCAGAAGAAGATCGACGAGGACTCCGAGAACGCGAAGCGCTCCAGCCTCCGCGGTCCCGCCCTCGGCCTGCTCCCCGTGGTCTGGGTCGGCATCCTGCTGTCGGTGTTCCAGCAGTTCGTGGGCATCAACGTGATCTTCTACTACTCCACCTCGCTCTGGAGCGCGGTCGGATTCGACGAGTCCAACTCCTTCGCGATCTCGGTCTTCACCTCGGTCGTGAACGTCGTCGTCACCTTCGTGGCGATCTTCCTGGTCGACAAGGTCGGCCGGAAGCCGCTGCTGCTGGTCGGCTCGGCCGGCATGGCCGTCTCGCTCGCACTGATGGCCATCGCCTTCAGCCAGTCGACGATCAGCGGAGAGGACGTCTCGCTGCCCGGCGCGTGGGGGCCGATCGCCCTCGTCTCGGCGAACGCGTTCGTCGTCTTCTTCGGTGCGACCTGGGGCCCGCTGGTGTGGGTCCTCCTCGGCGAGATCTTCCCGAACCGGATCCGGGCGGCCGCGCTCGGCCTGGCGGCCTCGGCCCAGTGGATCGCGAACTTCGCCATCACGGTGACCTTCCCGATCCTCTCGCAGGACGTGTCGCTCACCCTGGCCTACGGCCTCTACGCCGCCTTCGCGGCGATCTCGTTCGTCTTCGTCTTCATGTTCGTGCCCGAGACCAAGGGCCGCTCTCTGGAGGAGATGGACACCCTGCACATCCGCACCGTGATGAAGTCGGCGCGCAAGTAGCACCGGCCTCCCGCGCCCCGACGGCCGCCCTCCCGCAGCAGCGGGGGAGGCGGCCGTCCTGGTGCTAGACTCCACGGAGCACCTCGCTCGTCGGGGTGACTACGCGCGCCCATTCGGCCTCCGCTCCCCACGGTCCCTCTCCGCTCATGCGGCCGGGGCGGGAGTGCGCCGGGCGCCAGGGCGACGTGCCGACCGGCCGTCGCAGACAACCGAACGGGAGTTCGGCGCCGTCGTGCGCCCGGGCCCCGAGACAAGGAGAACGACTCATGGCAGTCGTCACCATGCGCCAGCTGCTCGACAGCGGCGTCCACTTCGGGCACCAGACCCGTCGCTGGAACCCGAAGATGAAGCGCTTCATCCTGACCGAGCGCTCGGGCAGCTACATCATCGACCTCCAGCAGTCGCTGGCCTACATCGACAAGACCTACGACTTCGTCAAGGAGACGGTCGCCCACGGCGGCACCATCCTTTTCGTCGGCACCAAGAAGCAGGCGCAGAACGCGATCTCGGAGCAGGCGACCCGCGTCGGCCAGCCCTACGTGAACCAGCGCTGGCTCGGCGGCCTCCTGACCAACTTCCAGACGGTCTCGAAGCGCCTCGCCCGCATGAAGGAGCTGGAGGAGCTCGACTTCGACGACACGTCGAAGAGCGGCTTCACCAAGAAGGAGCTCCTCATAAAGAAGCGCGAGCTCGACAAGCTGCACAAGTCGCTCGGCGGCATCCGCAACCTCTCGAAGACGCCGTCGGCCCTCTGGGTCGTCGACACCAAGAAGGAGCACCTCGCGATCGACGAGGCCAAGAAGCTGGGCATCCCGGTCATCGGCATCCTCGACACGAACTGCGACCCGGACGAGGTCCAGTACCCGATCCCGGGCAACGACGACGCGATCCGCTCGGTGAGCCTGCTCACCCGCATCGTCGCCGACGCCGCGGCCGAGGGCCTCATCCAGCGCCACCAGAAGCCCGAGGCCGAGGGCAACGTCTCCGCCGTCGAGCCGCTGGCCGAGTGGGAGCAGGAGCTGCTCTCCACCGGTGCGCCCGCCGCCGACGTGCAGGAGCCGAACGAGCAGGCCGGCGCGGAGACCGAGAAGGTCGCCGACGCCGAGGCCGAGACCGCCGACGAGGCCGTCGTCGAGGCCGAGACCCCCGCCGCGGAGGAGGCCCCCGAGGCCGACGCCGCCGCGACCTCGACCGACGAGACCGCCACCGCCTGACACCCCGTTCCGTGACGGGGGTCGGACGCCGCACCCGCGGTCGTCCGGCCCCCGCTCGGTCGGTGCACGTTCACCACGAGTAAGAACCGCCGTCACCTCGGCGTGCTGGGCTCCTCCCGTGAGCCCGCCGCGAGTGACGGCGCCACAGGGTTTCCGAACCAAGAGGAGTTCCGAGAACATGGCAAATTTCAGCCTCGCTGACGTCAAGACGCTGCGCGAGCAGCTCGGTACCGGCATGGTCGACACGAAGAACGCGCTCGTCGAGGCCGACGGCGACCTGGACAAGGCGGTCGAGATCCTCCGCCTCAAGGGCGCCAAGGGCAACGCGAAGCGCGCCGACCGCTCCACGAGCGAGGGCCTCGTCGCCGCCGCTGAGAAGGACGGCGTCGCCACGATGATCGAGCTCGCGTGCGAGACCGACTTCGTCGCCAAGGGCACGAAGTTCATCGCCCTCGCCGACGCCGTGCTCGCCGCGGTCGTCGCCGCCGGCTCCACCACGGTCGAGGAGGCCCTCGCGGCCCCCGCCGACGGCAAGACCGTCGCCGACCTGATCAACGACGAGGCCGCGATCCTCGGCGAGAAGGTGGAGCTGCGCCGCGTGGCCTCCGTCTCGGGCGAGCACTTCGCGATCTACCTCCACAAGACGAACAAGGACCTGCCCCCGCAGGTCGGCGTGGTCGTCGGCTACGCGGGCGAGGACGCCGAGACCGCGCGCTCCGTCGCCCAGCACATCTCGTTCGCGAACCCGTCCTACCTCTCGCGCGAGGACGTGCCGCAGTCCGAGGTCGACAACGAGCGCCGCATCGTCGAGGAGATCTCGCGCGGCGAGGGCAAGCCCGAGGCCGCCCTGCCGAAGATCATCGAGGGACGCGTGAACGCGTACTTCAAGCAGGTCGCGCTGCTCGACCAGGACTACGCGAAGGACAACAAGCTGTCCGTCAGCAAGGTCCTGAGCGACGCGGGCCTGACCGTGTCGGGCTTCGCCCGCTTCAAGGTCGGCGCCTAACAGCACTGCAGGAGGGAGTCCGGGTCGTTCAGTCGACCCGGGCTCCCTTCGCTCTGCCCGGGGCGGTCCCGGGCGTGGTCGCGGGGCCCGCTCCGCGCGGGATAGGTTTGTACGGGTCTACGGGAGGAAACGTCCATGACGGAGACGGATGCGATGACGACGGGCAAGCGCCGCAGGGTGCTTCTGAAGCTGTCGGGGGAGGCGTTCGGAGCCGGCACGCTCGGCGTGAACCCGGACGTGATCAGCGCCCTGGCGCGCGAGATCGCCGATGCCGCGACCGAGGTGGAGATCTCGGTGGTCGTCGGCGGCGGCAACTTCTTCCGCGGAGCCGAGCTCTCGCAGCGCGGCATGGACCGCGGCCGGGCCGACTACATGGGCATGCTGGGCACGGTGATGAACGCCCTCGCCCTCCAGGACTTCCTCGAGCAGGCGGGCGCCGAGACGCGCGTGCAGTCCGCGATCGCGATGACGCAGGTCGCGGAGCCCTACATCCCCCGCCGGGCGATCCGGCACATGGAGAAGGGCCGCGTCGTCATCTTCGGCGCCGGCGCCGGACTCCCGTACTTCTCGACCGACACGGTCGCCGCGCAGCGCGCGCTCGAGACGCACGCCGACGTGGTCCTCGTCGCCAAGAACGGCGTGGACGGCGTGTACGACGCCGACCCGCGGACGAACCCCGACGCGAAGAAGCTCGACGCGCTGACCTACCAGGAGGCGCTCCAGCGGGGCCTCAAGGTGGTCGACTCCACCGCGTTCAGCCTCTGCATGGACAACGGCATGCCGATGCAGGTCTTCGGCATGGAGCCCTCGGGCAACGTCGCGAAGGCCATCCGCGGCGCCGAGCTCGGCACGCTCGTCTCGAACTAGACTGACCACTTCCCTCTCTTAAGGAGCTCCCTGTGATCTCGGATGTACTGGCCGATGCGAAGACCAAGATGGGCAAGGCCGTCGAGGTCGCCAAGGAGGACTTCTCCACGGTCCGCACCGGACGCGCGAACCCCGGCATGTTCCAGAAGGTGCTGGTGAGCTACTACGGCACCCCGACGCCGCTGTCGCAGCTCGCCTCGATGCAGAACCAGGAGGCCCGCACGCTCGTCCTGACGCCCTACGACAAGGGCTCGCTGCGCGACATCGAGCAGGCCATCCGGGACATGCCGAACCTCGGCGCGAACCCGACCAACGACGGCACGATCATCCGCGTGACCCTGCCGGAGCTCACCGCCGAGCGCCGCAAGGAGTTCGTCAAGATCGTCCGCACCAAGGCCGAGGACGCCAAGATCGCGGTGCGCAACATCCGCCGCAAGGGCAAGGACGACCTCGACGCGCTGAAGGGCGACATCGGCGACGACGAGCTCGCCCGCGGCGAGAAGGAGCTCGAGGCGCTCACGAAGCAGCACGTCGACGCGATCGACGAGGCGCTCAAGCGCAAGGAATCCGAACTGCTCGAGGTGTAGCGGTGCCCGAGATCCCCGAAGGACCCGAGGGCGGCGAGAAGAGACCGTCTCCGCACGTCCCGGGTGCCCGGGGATCCCGGATGGTCACCCGCGACGCGCTGCGTGCGCGCGCCCAGCAGGGCCGGGCCGACGTCGAGCGCCAGCTCGAGGCGACCCGCGCCCAGCTCGAGGCGACGAACGACCGCCTGACCGCGCGCTCGGGCCGGAACCTCGTGTCGGCGACCGCGATCGGACTCCTCGGCGGCGGCGCGATGGTCGTCAGCCTCCTCCTGGTCAAGGAGCTCTTCATGGTGCTCGCGGGGGTGGTGGTGCTGCTCGCGGCGCTGGAGCTCTCGAACGCCCTGCGCCACGCCGGTCGCGACATCCCGCGCATCCCGACCGGGATCGTGGCGGTCGTCGCCGTGCCGGCCGCCTACTACGGCGGCCTCGGCGCCGCGTGGGCCACCGTCCTCGGCGGATCCGTCCTCGTCGGCCTCTGGCGGCTGGGGGAGCAGCTCTTCCGGCGCACCGCCTCGAGCCGGAGGGACCTCGCCCTCGACATCGGCCTCGGCGCGTTCGTCCAGGGCTACACGACCTTCCTCGGCGCCTTCGCGATCCGTCTCGTCGCCGAGCCCGGCGGCCAGCTCTGGGCGTTCGCGTTCCTGGTGCTCGTGATCGTCGTCGACACCGGCGCCTACGTGAGCGGACTCACCTGGGGCAAGCACCCTATGGCACCGCGGATCAGCCCGAAGAAGACCTGGGAGGGGTTCGCCGGTGCTGCCGTCGCGGGGATCGGCGTCGGCGTCCTGCTCGCCCTGCTGATGCTCGGCCAGCCCTGGTGGGTCGGCGCGGTGTTCGGGGCGGTGGTGCTGCTCACCGCGACGCTCGGCGACCTCGCCGAGTCGCTGATCAAGCGCGACATCGGCATCAAGGACATGAGCTCGTGGCTGCCCGGCCACGGAGGAGTCCTCGACCGGCTGGACTCGATCCTGCCGTCGGCCGCCGCGGCCTACGTGCTGTACTTCGTCTTCGCCCACTGAGCGGGCGCCTCACCGGGGCGTGCCGATTCCGCTCCCGGCGCGCGGCTTGGCATGATGTCGGGATGACCGCTCCCTTCCCCCGAGCCCGCGAGTCCCGTCCCGGCTACGACACGGCCGAGGTCGACTCCTTCCTCGCGTCGGCGCGCGAGGCCTACTCGCAGCTCTCCGGGGGACCGGCGGACCTCCGCGCCGCCGACCTGCGCCACACCGCGTTCACCCTTCGCAAGGGCGGCTACTCCGCGCCCCACGTCGATGCGGCGCTCGAGCGCCTCGAGGACGCCTTCGCCCTGCGGGAGCGCCAGTACGCGATCGCGGCCCGGGGCGAGGAGGCGTGGCTCGCGGACGCGCGGTCGACCGCCCAGGAGATCGTGAACCGGCTGGCCCGCGCTCCCCGCGAGCGGTTCACCCGGGCCGGCGCTCTCACGACGGGCTACAACATCCGCCAGGTCGACGCCTTCGCCGACCGGATCTCCGGGTACTTCCGCGACGGATCGGTGCTGACCGTGGACGACGTGCGGACCGTCTCCTTCGCCCCGCAGCGCGGCGGGTACGCCGAGGCGCAGGTCGACCTGCTGCTCGACACGGTCGTCGACGTGATGCTGGCGGTCCGCTGACCGGAGCCGGATCTGCTGGCCGATCAGGTCATCGTCCGTTATGCTTTCGTAATCGTGGCTCAGCATCCTCAGACCTCCGTCGCCCACACGCCCGCGAACCGCACCAGCGGTCGCCCGGCGGTCCCGCACCAGACCCCGGTGCGGCGCTCCTGGGCTCGGATCCCGGTGACGGTGCTGGCCTTCACGGCGTCGATCGCGTTCGCCATGGTGAACGTCGTCGATCCGTCCAGCGGCGCGGTCGCCTCCCCCTACTACCAGGCCCCGGCGCGCTTCAACGGCGACTCCGCGCAGCGGCTCGTCGTCGCGGACGCCGTCGAGCGGACCGTCCAGCGCGACTCATTCGGCGCCGAGGCGAAGCCGACGCCCACTCCGACCCCGACGCCCACTCCGACCGAGACTCAGACCGCTTCCGCGACCGTCGACGAGGAGGAGTCGGGCTCTGCCGAGGCCGAGACCGCCGCTCCCGTCCAGCGCGCCGCCGCTCCGGATCCCGGATCCGCGAAGGCCATCGCGTACGACATGATCGTGCAGCGCGGCTGGGCCGACAGCGAGTACGACTGCCTCGTCCTCCTCTGGAACCGCGAGTCCGGCTGGAACGTCTACGCCGAGAACAAGTCCAGCGGTGCCTACGGCATCCCGCAGGCACTCCCCGGCAGCAAGATGGCGACGGCCGGCTCCGACTGGGCGACCAACGCGAGCACCCAGATCACCTGGGGCCTCGGCTACATCTCCGGCCGCTACGGCTCGCCCTGCGGCGCCTGGGCCCACTCCGAGTCGGTCGGCTGGTACTGATCGTTCCCCTCCGCTCGGCACCGCGTCCGGCGGGTTGAGGCTCTCGCTACCCTGGTGCCGTGGATTACGCGCTGCTCGGGGTCGTCGGGATCATCACGGTCGTCACCGTCGCGCGGTTCTCGAGCCGCCTCGGGATCGCCGCACCGCTGCTCCTGGTCGTCATCGGTATCGGCGCGTCCTACCTCCCCGGGGTCCCGGGCATCGAGGTCGAGCCTGAGCTGATCCTCGCGGGCGTGCTGCCGCCGCTGCTGTACTCGGCCGCGATCCAGGTGCCCCTCACCGACTTCCGGCGGAACCTGCGCTCGATCTTCGGGCTCTCGGTGCTGCTGGTCGTCGTGACCGCCCTCGTGGTGGGCGGCTTCCTCTACCTCGTGTTCCCCGATCTGAGCCTGCCCGCAGCGATCGCTCTGGGCGCCGTCGTGAGCCCGACCGACGCGGTGGCAGCGACCTCGATCGGCAAGAAGCTCGGACTCCCGCCCCGCCTGGTGACGGTGCTCGAGGGCGAGAGCCTCGTGAACGACGCGTCGGCGCTGGTGCTGCTGCGCGCCGCGACGGCTGCGGCGGCCGTGGTCGGCGCCTCCGTCACGACCGACGCGATCGACGTGGGCGAGGTGGGGGTCCTCTTCGTCTACTCCGTCCTGATGGCGATCGTCCTCGGACTGGTGATGGGCGTGCTCACCGTCTTCGTGCGCTCGAAGCTGCGGGACCCGGTGCTCGACACCGCCGTGTCCTTCGCCGTGCCGTTCCTGGCCTACATCCCGGCCGAGGAGCTGGGCGCGTCCGGGGTGCTCGCCGTCGTGGTCACCGGGATCTACACGGGGCACAACAGCGCGCGCTTCCTCTCGCCGCAGTCGCGGATCAGCGAGCGGGTGAACTGGCGGACGGCGCAGTTCCTGCTCGAGAACGGCGTGTTCCTGCTCATGGGCGCCGAGATCAAGGCGATCGTCTCCGGGGTCGTGGACCCGGGCGAGTTCGGAGTGGGCACCGCGGTGCTGCTGGGTCTGGCCACCGTGGTCATCCTGATCGTGCTGCGGGCCCTCTTCGTGTGGCCGCTGCTCCTGTGGCTTCGCAGCTCCGGTCGGCGGGCGGAGCGGATCAACCGGCGGCTGGCGGTGGGCCTGATGCGACTGCGCAACAGCGCCACCAGCGACGAGCGCTTCCGGCGGCGGCAGGTGCGAGCGGAACGGCTCTACCTCCGGCGCGAGACCGACCTGGCCGCGACCACGAGCGAGGCGTTCGGCTGGCGCGGCGGAGTCGTCCTGTCCTGGTCCGGGATGCGCGGCGTGGTCACGCTCGCCGCGGCCCAGTCGCTGCCGGACGAGACTCCCTACCGCTCCCAGCTGATCCTGATCGCCTTCACCGTCGCCGTCGTGACGCTGCTCCTGCAGGGTGCGACGCTCCCGGCGCTGATCCGGCTCACCGGCATCCAGGGCACCGACGGAGAGGCCGACCGCCGCGAGCTCGCGACGCTGCTCGACGAGGTCGCGGCCACGGGCATCCAGGCCCTCCCCGAGGCGGTGGCGGAGCTGCCCGACGGCGAGGCGGGCGAGCGCGTCCTCGAGCGCGTGCGCCGCGACACTCTGACCCGCTCGCAGGTGGCGTGGGAACAGGTCGGCCGCGAGGAGGACGCGCCGCTCGGCCCGCACGCGCAGTACCTGCGGCTGCGCCGAGCGGTCCTGCTCGCCGAGCGGGAGGCACTGCTGGACGCCCGGGGGCGCGGGGTCTACTCCTCGCGGACGCTGCGGCGGGCGCAGCTGATGCTCGACGCCGAGGAGACCCGGCTCGAGATGGACGACAGCTCCCACTGACGGAAGGGGCACGGCGGCGGCCTCCTAGACTGGGGAGATGCCGCGCAGCAACAGACCCCGGGGCGGCCGCCGTGACGACGACGACGAGCAGCGCGACCTCTCGCAGATGCTCGCCGGCTTCCGGCGCACCGAGTCCCACGCCGGTCGGGAGTGGAACGTCCAGCCCGTCTCCGCAGCGCGGGCCGTGAAGAACTACCTCTGCCCGGGCTGCGGGCTCACCATCGACATCGGCCAGCCGCACCTGGTCACCTGGCGGGCCGACGGCGCGCTCGGCGACGCGGCCGATCTGGCCGGCCGCCGCCACTGGCACACGCACTGCTGGAGAATCCGAGGAGCACGATGACCCACGAGATCCGCGGAGGCGTCGTCCTCCCCGCCCGTCGCGAGGACATCGAGCTGCACACGGCCGACGGGCTGACCCTTGTCGGGGAGCTCGCGCTGCCCCTGGAGCGCGAGCCGGTCGCGACCCTGGTCACCCTGCATCCACTGCCCACCCACGGCGGCTTCATGGACTCGCACATCCTGCGGAAGGCCGCCACCCGCCTGCCCGCGCTCGCCGACCTGGCGGTCCTCCGCTTCAACACCCGCGGCACCGCGTCGCCGCGCGGCACGAGCGAGGGCGCGTTCGGACACGGCACCGAGGAGCGCGCCGACGTCGCCGCAGCCCTGGCGCTCGTCGCGGAGCGCGGACTGCCGCACCCCTGGCTGGTCGGCTGGTCCTTCGGCACCGAGCTCGCGCTGAAGTGGGGGAGGGAGCACCCCGTCGAGGGAGCGATCCTGCTCTCGCCGCCGCTGCACCGCACGAGCGCGGAGGAGGTCGCCGCCTGGGGCGAGGACGGCCGCCCGCTCGTGGCGCTCGTCCCGGAGTTCGACGACTACCTGCGGCCGGAGGCGGCCGCCGAGCGCTTCGCGAGCGTGCCGCAGCTGGACCTCGTGGCCGTGGAGGGCGGGAAGCACCTCTGGGTCGGCGAGGCGCAGACCCGCCGGGTCCTCGACGAGATCGTGCGCGTGGTCGCGCCCGCCTCGTCCCCGCTGCCGACGGAGTGGGCGGGCGAGCTCGGCTGAGCCGACCCGCGCGGCGGCCGCCTAGCGGCCGGACGAGCCGCCGTCGGAGCCGTCGCCGTCAGAGCCGCTGCCGTCGGAGCCGTCGCCGTCGCTGTCGTCCGCGAGTCCGTCGATGTGGCCGATGAGCCCGCGCAGTCCGGACACGTAGCCGGCGATCGCGTCGCGCTCGGTGCGGATCTCGTCGAGGCGCCGCTCGGCGGTGTCCATCAGCTCGCGGCTGCGGCGCTCCGCGTCCGCGACGAGCTTCTGCGCCTGGTCGCGCGCGTCGTCGAGCAGGGCGTCGGAGTCGTCCTGGGCCTTCCGGCGCAGTCGCGTCGTGTCGTCGAGGGCGTCGCTGCGGAGGGCGTCCGCCTCGAGGCGCTTGTCGTTCGCGCGTCGGATGGCGTCGGCGAGCTGCAGGTTCGACTCGTCGAGGTAGCGCTGGGTCTGCGCGACGGCCTCCTGGTGGCGGAGCAGGTCGTCGCGGTCGGCCTCCTCGCGGCGCGCGGCGAGCTCGACCACCAGGTCGATCCGGGCCTGCTCGACCTCGCGCGAGAGCGCAGCGGCCTCGTCGGCGGACGCGGCGCGCAGGCCCGCCAGCTCGGCGTCGAGCACGGCGACGGCCTCGGCGCGCTCCTGGGTGAGCCGGGTGCGCTGGTCGGCGATCTCGCGCGCGCCCTCGGCGCGGACTGCGGCGACCTCGGCGTCGAGCGCGGCGCGGGTCGAGAGCACCTCGGCCTCGACCGCCGCGCGCGCCTGGGCGACCTCGGCCTCGACGGCCGCCCGGAGCCGGTCCACCTCGGAGGCGACCTCGGCCCGCAGGAGCTCGTTGGCCTGGGCGAGGCGGGCGGCCTCGGCGCGGGCGACCTCGATCTCGCGGGCGGCGACGGCGCGCATCTCCGCGGCCTCGCGCTCGGCCTCGGAGCGGATCGCGGCGGCCTCGCGCTTCGCGGTGGCGCGGGTCTCGGCGGCCTCGGTCGCCACGGTGCCGCGGATCGCGGCGGCCTCGCGGACGGCGTCCTGCGTCATCACGTCGCGGTCGTCGGCGGCCTTGCCGAGCGTCGCCGCGGCCTGCGCCTCGGACTCGTCGCGGGTCCGGTCCGCACGGCGGCGCGCCTCGGTCACCAGGCGCTCGGCCTCGTCGCGCGCCTCCTGGAGGATGCGGTCGCCGTCGTCGCGGGTGGAGCGGCGGAGGGCGGCGGCGTCGTTCTCGGCCTGGGCGATGATCCGCTCGGACTGCTCCTCGGCCACGCGCAGGGTGTGCTCGAGCTTGGCGCCCAGGCCGGCGTAGGTGGGGGTGCCGACCTGCTGCAGCTCCTTCTCGAGGCCCTCGATCCGGGAGGAGAGGCGCTTCACCTCGCGGCCGCTCTCGGCCGCCTGGGTGTTCGAGTGGATGAGCTCGCGGCGCAGGCCCTGGACGGCCTTGTCGACCTCGTCCCGGTCGTAGCCACGGAACACCTGGGTGAATTCGGCCTCGTCGTTCGCCACGTCGTCTCCTTCAGAGCAGGACCGCGGTGGGGCTCGCGGCACTGGGAAAGTGTATTCAGCAGGGAGGCCGCGGCCGGGGCGACACCCGCACCGCGCGCCGCTCGGGCCGCACTCTCGGCTTCTCCCGGGCATCGGAGCGAGGGCATCGGCTATCGTGGACTGTCTTTGTCTGTTGCCGTCGCGCCCCGGTCCGGCTGCGTACCCCGAGCCGGCCCCGGCCGTCACCCCGATCCGGCAACGCAGGAGGAGTTCTTTCGTGCGGTTCGTCTTCGCCATCATCGCCACCGTCATCGCTGCCGCGATGATCGTGCTCGGCATCGGTCAGCGGACGGTCTGGGCTCCTCCGGAGTCCCTCACCGCCGAGGCCGCGCTCGACTCCTCCGCTCCCTACGCGGTGATCGACGGCAGCACCCTGGGCGCCAACCCGGGACGCCAGACGATCACGGTCGAGGGCAGCGGCGACCTCGTCGTCGCCTACGCCCGGACCTCCGACGTGCTGGGCTGGGTGGGCGGCTCGAGCTACGACGCCATCGGCTACGAGCGCGCCGACGACACCCTCACCTCCGCGGAGGAGACGGGCGAGCGCGTCCAGCTCTCCTCCGACGTCGAGACCGCCGACGCGGCGGTCGTCGATCCGCGCGGCTCCGACCTCTGGCTCGAGGAGTTCGAGGGGAGCGGCAGCGTGACCCTGGCGCTCGACGTGCCGGAGGACGTCTCCATCCTCATCGCGAGCGACGGCACCGCGCCGGCAGCCGACTCCGTGCGCGTCAGCTGGCCCGTGGACACCGCGACGCCCCTCGCCGGTCCGCTGCTGCTCGGAGGAGCCGTGTTCCTCCTCCTCGGCCTCGTCCTCTACATCTGGGCCTTCGTCCACCTGCGCCGCCAGCACGGCCCGCGCCGGAAGGGACCGCAGGGTCGGATCCCCCGCGGTGCCCGCCGCCCCCGGCCGCGTGCCGGGATCCAGGCCTCCACGGCGTCGCCGGCGCCCTCGCGCCGCCGGGCCGCCCTGGTGCTGCCCGTCGTCCTCGGGACGACGGTCCTCCTCTCCGGCTGCAGCTCCGACTACTGGCCGGATCTCGCCGCGGGCGCGAGCGAGGCGCCGACCGCGTCCGCCACGGCGACCGCGGGGGCAGAGCCGGTCTCGGCCGAGCCGACCCCCGTGGTCACCACGCAGCAGGCGGAGGCCGTCGTCGCCGAGGTCGCCGATGTCGCGTCGCGCGCCGACGCCGCCCGGGACGCCGGGATCCTCGCCGAGCGCTTCCAGGGCGAGGCGCTCACCGAGCGCACCACCAACTACGACGTCGTCGCCAAGGGCGGGACGATCGACCCGCCGCAGACGATCCCGGCCTCCCCGGTGAGCCTGGTGCTCCCGCAGGACACGGAGTGGTGGCCGCGCCTGGTCACCGCCGTCGTGCAGAACTCGACGGACACCACCCAGGCCCCGATCGCGCTGATGATGAGCCAGGCGAGCCCGCGCGTCGACTACAAGGTCGACTACGCCATCTCGCTCGAGGCCAACGCGCGCATCCCCGACGTCGCGCCCGTCACCGTCGGCACGTCGATCGTGGCGCCCGACTCGCGCCTGATGAAGCTCGCCCCGCAGTCGGTCGGCTCCGCGTACGCGGACGTGCTCGCCAACGGCGACTCGAGCCAGTACGCCGAGCTCTTCGCGGCCGACGGCGACACCCTCCGGGGGCAGGTCGGCGTCGACAAGAAGAACGCCGACCGCGAGGCGCTGCCGGACACCGCCTCGATCGAGTTCTCGAACGCCGCCGGCACGTCGCCGACGATCGCGCTCGCGACGAACGACTCGGGGGCCCTCGTCGCGGCGAGCATCGCCGAGACGTCGACCGTCCGCCCCACTGCCGAGGGCTCGACCGTCTCGACCTCCGGCGCCTCGCAGACCCTGCTGGGCACGGACAAGTCGACGACCGGCATCGAGACCACCTACGGATACCAACTGCTGTTCTACGTACCGCCCGTCGGATCGGAGGAGAAGATCGTGATGCTCGGATGGAGCCAGGGACTCGTCTCGGTGGTGCAGCTGCCGTGAGCACCGTCCCGCCCCTGCCCGGAAACCTCCGCGGCGCCGTCGACCTCTCGTCGCTGGTGAACCGCCGCACCCCGCCCGCCGCCTCCGCCGGTGCCCCGGCCGCGCCCGCCGCTCCCGGAGGCGCGCCCGGCGCGAATCCGCTGCTGCTGACCGCCGGCGACGCCGAGTTCGACCAGGTGGTCCAGCTCTCGTCGCGCGTGCCGGTGATCGTCGACCTGCGCGGCTCCTGGTCGGACCAGAGCCAGAGCATGACCGCGCTGCTCGAGAAGGTCGTCGTCTCGTACGCCGGCGCGTTCGTGCTCGTCGGGGTCGATGTGGAGTCGAGCCCGCAGCTGGCGCAGGCGTTCCAGGTGCAGTCCGTGCCGACGGTCGCCGCGATCATCGGCGGCCGCCCGGTGCCCCTGTTCAGCGGCCTCGTCGCCGAGGAGCAGCTGCGCGACCTGCTCGAGCAGGTCCTCCAGCTCGCGGCTCAGAACGGTGTGACGGGCACGGTGCCGGTGGAGGGAGCCGCTCCCGCCGAGGGCGCGGAGCCCGAGCCGGAGCCGCTGCCGCCGCACCACCAGGAGGCCTACGACGCGATCGACCGGGGCGACTACGCCGCGGCGATCACCGAGTACGAGACCGCCATCGCGCAGAACCCGCGCGACGATCTCGCCGTCGCTGGTCTCGCCCAGGTGCGGCTGCTGGCCCGCCTCCAGAGCCGCACGCTCGACGACATCCGCTCGACCGCCGCGGCCGAGCCGTCGAACCTCGACGCGCAGCTCGCCGTCGCCGACCTGGACGTCTCGGGCGGCCACGTCGAGGACGCCTTCGACCGGCTGCTCTCGATGTTCCCGCGCCTCCACGCCGAGGGTAAGGCCGCCGTCCGCGCGCGCCTCCTGGAGCTCTTCGAGATCGTCGGTCAGACCGACCCGCGCGTCAACAAGGCTCGGGCCCGGCTCACCGGCCTGCTCTACTGACGCCGGCCGGAACGCCGAGAGGCCGCCCGCTCGCGACGATCGTCGCGGCGGGCGGCCTCTTCCGTGCGGGGACCGATCAGTCGGCGGGTCGCAGGTAGAGCACGGCCAGCGGGGGCAGGACCAGCTCGGCGGAAGCCGGGCGGCCGGCCCACGGCTCCTCGCGAGCCTCGACCGCTCCGAAGTTCCCGACTCCGCTGCCGCCGTAGATCTCGGCGTCCGTGTTGACGAGCTCCTCCCAGCGGCCGGCCGTGGGCAGGCTCACGCGGTAGCCGTGCACGGGCGAACCCGAGAAGTTGGCGATGACGGCGATCGGGCGACCCTCGCTGTCCTTGCGCAGGAACGAGACGACGTTGGCCGCCGCCGCGCCGCCGTCGATCCACTCGAAGCCCGACTGCTCGTGGTCGAGCTCCCAGAGCGACGGCGAGTCGCGGTACACGCGGTTCAGCTGACCGATGAGGCTCCAGAGACCGCGGTGGCTCGGCTGGTCGAGGATCCACCAGTCCAGGCCCCGCTCCTCGCTCCACTCGGAGTACTGGCCGAACTCCTGGCCCATGAAGAGCAGCTGCTTGCCGGGATGGGCCCACATGAAGGCGAGGTAGGCGCGCACGTTCGCGAGCTGCTGCCAGTGGTCGCCCGGCATCTTCTGGATCAGCGAGCCCTTGCCGTGCACGACCTCGTCGTGGCTGATCGGCAGGACGAACTTCTCGCTGAAGGCGTAGACGAACGAGAAGGTGATCTCGCCCAGGTGGTACTGGCGCCACAGCGGATCGTTCGCCATGTAGTCGAGCGAGTCGTGCATCCAGCCCATGTTCCACTTGAGCCCGAAGCCGAGGCCGCCGGAGCTGGTGGGCTGGGTGACGCCGGGCCAGCTCGTCGACTCCTCGGCGATCATCATGATGCCGGGGTGCAGCTTGTAGGCCGTGGCGTTGACCTCCTGGAGGAAGCTGATCGCCTCGAGGTGCTCGCGTCCGCCGTACTGGTTCGGCAGCCACTCGCCCTCCTTGCGGGAGTAGTCGAGGTAGAGCATCGAGGCGACGGCGTCCACCCGCAGGGCGTCGACGTGGAACTCCTCGAGCCAGAACAGGGCGTTCGCGACGAGGAAGTTGCGCACCTGGGTGTGCCCGAAGTCGAAGACGTAGGTGCCCCAGTCCATCTGCTCACCGCGGCGCCAGTCCGGGTGCTCGTAGAGCGGCTCGCCGTCGAAGCGGGCGAGGGCGAAGTCGTCCTTGGGGAAGTGCCCGGGCACCCAGTCGACGATGACGCCGATGCCGGCCTGGTGCAGACGGTCGATCAGGTACTTGAGGTCGTCGGCCGTGCCGAAGCGGCTCGAGGCGGCGTAGTAGCCGGTGACCTGGTAGCCCCAGGAGCCGCCGAACGGGTGCTCGGCGAGCGGCATGAACTCCACGTGCGTGAAGCCGAGCTCGGTGACGTACTCGATCAGCGGGTCCGCGAGGTCGCGGTAGCCCAGTCCCGGACGCCAGGAGCCGAGGTGCATCTCGTAGACGCTGAGCGGCTGCGTGTGCGGATCGACCGAGGCTCGCTTCTCCATCCAGCCGGAGTCGCCCCACTGGTGGTGCGAGACGGGGACCTTCGAGGCGGTCGCAGGCGGCACCTCCGTGGCGCGGGCCATCGGATCGGCCTTGCGGACCCAGTGGCCGTCGCGCGAGAGCAGGTCGAACTTGTAGGAGGCTCCGGGCTCGACGCCCGGGACGAAGATCTCCCAGACCCCGGTCGTCCCGAGGTTGCGGAGGGAGTGGCCCTCGCCGTTCCAGTCGTTGAAGTCGCCGACGACCCGAGCGGCCTGGGCGTGCGGGGCCCAGACGGCGAAGCTCGTGCCCCAGACCCCCTCGTGCTCGCGGTGGCGGGCACCGAGCGCCTCCCAGAGGCGCTCGTGGCGGCCCTCGCCGATGAGGTAGAGGTCGAAGTCGCCGACCGTCTTCGAGAACCGGTAGGGGTCCTCCGCGGTCCACTCGCCGCCGCCGCCGTAGCGGGCCTCGACCGTGTACGCCTGCGGACCGAGGACGTGGAAGCCCTGCCAGATCCCGTCGCTGAGGTGGCTCAGCTCGACGCGGGCGCCGGTGGCGAGCACCACGGCGACCTTCTCGGCGAGCGGGCGGCGCACGCGGACGACCGTCACCGGGTCGGAGACGCCGGGGGCCGCGACGAGGTGCTGGCCCAGGACGTCGTGGGGGAGCGCGTTGCTGCCGGTGGCGAGCTGCTGCAGCACCCACTCCGGGATGTCGGGCAGCGCGATCGCCGCGGTGCCGTCGACGGGGCCCGAAGCGGTCGCGGGGTCCGCGGTCGTCTCGGCGGGGCCGGCGGTCGTCTCGAGGGGAGCGGCGCTGTCGGCTGCGACGGAATCGGCCGCGTCCGTGTCGTCGGGCAGGTCGCCCTCGGCCCCGCTGCCGACCGGAGCGGACTCCGCGTCGTCGGCGTCGCGCTCGACGGTCACGGCGTCGTCGCCCGCGACCGGCTGAGGCGCCTCCGGGACCGTCTCGACCGCGTAGCTGCGCGCGTTCTCGCCGTCCGCTCCGGGGTGCTGTCGTGCGTCGGGTGCCGCGTCGGCGACGTGCGCGCCGTGGCCGGAGGTGGTCGCCGAGCTGGTGCCCGTCGTGGGGACCGTCTCGGCGTGCGCGCTGAGGCCCGCCTCCTCGGCCGGGCTCGTGCCCTCGGGGGTGGTTCCGCTCATCGCTCGTCCGCCTTCACGCTCAGGATGTGCACGGGCTCGACGAACGAGTCGAGCCGCACGTAGTCGTCGGTGCCCCAGGTCCAGACGGCGCCGGTGATCAGGTCCTCGACCTCGAAGGTCGCGCTCCAGTCGAGCCCGATCGCGGGCAGGTCGAGGTGGACCGTGGTCTCGCGGGCCGAGTGCGGGTCGGTGTTGACGACGACGATGATCGTGTCGTCGGTTCCGGTGCCCGTGAACGCGGCCTGCAGGTGCTTGGAGTAGACGAGGATCGCGTCGTCGTCGCTGCCGTGCACGTGCAGGTTCCGCAGCTGCCCGAGCGCGGGGTGCGAGCGCCGGATCTCGTTGAGGCGCGTGATGTACTGCGCCAGCGAGCGGCCCGATTCCTCGGCGCCGGCCCAGTCGCGCGTCTTGTACTCGTACTTCTCGTTGTCGATGTTCTCCTCGGCGCCGGGGCGAGCGACGTTCTCGACCAGTTCGTAGCCGGCGTAGACCCCCCACAGCGGCGACGCGGTCGCGGCCAGGGCCGCCCGCACCTTGTACGCCGAGCGGCCGCCGTACTGGAGGTACTCGGTGAGGATGTCCGGAGTGTTCACGAAGAGGTTCGGCCGCATGTAGTCGGCCGTCTCGTGGGAGATGCTCGTGAAGAACTCGCCGAGCTCCTCCTTGGTGTTGCGCCAGGTGAAGTACGAGTACGACTGCTGGAAGCCGACCTTGCCGAGTGCGCGCATGATCGCGGGGCGGGTGAACGCCTCCGCGAGGAAGACGACCTCGGGGTGCTCGGCGTTGACCTCGTGGATGATCCACTCCCAGAAGTCGAGCGGCTTCGTGTGGGGGTTGTCGACGCGGAAGATCCGCACGCCCAGGTCGATCCAGTGCCGCAGGACCCGCAGCGACTCCTGACGGATGCCCTCGGGGTCGTTGTCGAAGTTGATCGGGTAGATGTCCTGGTACTTCTTCGGCGGGTTCTCGGCGTAGGCGATCGAGCCGTCGGGGAGCGTCGTGAACCACTCGGGGTGGCTGGTGACCCAGGGATGGTCGGGCGAGGCCTGCAGGGCGAAGTCGAGGGCGAGCTCGAGGCCCGCGGCCTCGACCGCGGCGTGGAAGGCGCGGAAGTCGTCCTCGGTGCCGAGGTCCGGGTGGATCGCGTCGTGCCCGCCCTCGGCCGAGCCGATCGCCCACGGCGAGCCGGGATCGTTCTCGCCGGCGTCGAGGGTGTTGTTCGGGCCCTTGCGGAAGGAGCGGCCGATGGGGTGGATCGGCGGCAGGTAGAGCACGTCGAAGCCCATCGCGGCCACAGCGGGGAGGCGGTCGATCGCGGTGCGGAAGGATCCGCTGGTCACGGTCCCGTCCTCGTGGCGCACGGCGCCCTCGGAGCGGGGGAAGAACTCGTACCAGGCGCCGACGCCGGCGCGGGTGCGCTCGACGTGGACGGTGCGCGGCTCCGAGACGCTGGTGAGGCTCATCACCGGGCGGGCGTCGACCGCGCCGTGGACGGCGGGATCGGTCGCCGCGGCGAGGCGCTCCTCGGCGCTCAGCGTGGTGTCGCCGACTCGGGCGGCGGTGTCGGAGAGCAGGCTGCGCTCGCCCTCGGGCCGCGAGGAGTCGTCGGCGCCGCTGCGCAGCAGGCCCTCGCCGATGGCGAAGGTGACGTCGATGTCCAGGCCGGCCGGGATCTTGACCTCGGCCGTGTGGAGCCAGGTCGCCCAGTCGTCGGCGTAGGCGCGGATGCGGTAGCTCCAATCGCCCTCCTCGTCGAGGGCCACGAGGCGCCCGTAGCGGTCGGTGCCGGTCGCGAGGAGCGACATGCGGTGCTCCGACTCGGCCCCGGACGGCGAGCGCAGCAGGAGGTCGACGCCGATGAGGTCGTGCCCCTCGCGGAAGGCCGTGGCAGCGAAGGGGACGACCTCGCCGACGAACGCCTTCGCGGGCCAGCGGTCGTCCTCGAGCCGGGGCTGCGGGTCGATGATCGGCAGGCGCTCGGCGCGGACGCGGTATCCGCTCCCGGTCGTCGCGGGCGCCGGCGACGCGTCGGGTGCGCCCGCGGTCACCGGAGCGGCCGGAGCACTGTCGGCCGCGGGGGGAGCAGGAGTCGCCTCGGGGGCGGCGGCGGGCGCCGGAGCGGCCGTCTCGGGAGGCGCCGACGCCTCCTGGGGTGCGCGTCCGCGACCCGCTCGCCGTGCGTCCTTGCCGTTCTGAGCCTTGCCGAAAGGTATCTGAGCCACGTCACGACAGTAGCGACCGGCGGCGGCTCGCACACGACGCTTGCGCCCGCGCTCGGGCCTGTGCAAACGAGCCCGGGGAGCGCGCGCCGGCGCGTCGAGGCGGGTCCGCGTCCCGCCGATCCGCGGTGGCCGGGGTCCGCTAGGGTGACCGAGCGCGACCGCCCCGGTGCTCCGCGACCGGGCGCTCCGGGGTCCGCAGAGAGTCGAGGGGTGCCGTGAAGGCGATCCGCCGCTTCATCGTCCGCTCCGTCCTCCCGCCCGAGCTCTCGGCTCTGGGCGATCTGGCGGGCAATCTGCGCTGGGCCTGGCACGAGCCCGCCCGGCGCTTGTTCGAGCGGGTCGATCCGGAGCTGTGGCGGAGCGGGGGAGCGGACCCCACCGCCCTGCTCGGAGCGGTGAGCCCCGAGCGCCTCGCCGAGCTGGCGGGGGACCAGGGCTTCGTCGACGAGGCGTGGCGCCTCCGCGACGAGCTGGAGCGCTACCGCACCGAGCCGCGGTGGTACCAGTCGCTGCCGGAGTCCGCCCCGCGCTCGATCGCCTACTTCTCGCCGGAGTTCGGGATCGCGGCGGCGCTGCCCCAGTACTCCGGCGGACTCGGCATCCTCGCCGGCGACCACCTGAAGGCCTCCTCGGACCTGGGCGTGCCGCTCACCGGCGTGGGCCTCTTCTACCGGTCGGGCTACTTCTCGCAGAAGCTCTCCGCCGACGGCTGGCAGCTCGAGTCCTACCCCTCGCTCGATCCCGACGGGCTGCCGCTGCGCGTCGTCCGTCTCGCCGACGGCTCGCCCGCCCGCATCGTGCTGGCGCTCCCCGAGGGACGCGCGCTCTACGCCCGGGTCTGGCGCGCGGAGGTCGGCCGGGTGACCCTCCTCCTGCTCGACACCGACATCCCCGAGAACGAGGACTCGCTCCGCTCCGTCACCGACCGCCTCTACGGCGGCGGGGGCGAGCACCGCCTGCTGCAGGAGCTGCTGCTGGGCATCGGCGGGGTCCGCGCGCTCGAACTCTGGGCCGAGGTCTCGGGCGGCGTCCTCCCGGAGGTGTTCCACACCAACGAGGGGCACGCCGGCTTCCAGGGGCTCGAGCGCATCTCCGGCCTGATCGGCGCGGGCCTGGACTTCGACCAGGCTCTCCAGGTGGTGCGGGCGAGCACGGTCTTCACCACGCACACTCCGGTGCCGGCGGGCATCGACCGCTTCGACCGCGGGATGATCGAGGAGTACTTCTCCACGGAGCTGCTCCCGGGCGTGCAGGTCGAGGACGTGCTCGCGCTGGGCGCCGAGCCGGGGGACTCCGGGACGGCGTTCAACATGGCGTACATGGGCCTGCGGCTCGCGCAGCGCTCCAACGGCGTTTCGACGCTGCACGGCGAGGTCAGCCGCTCGATGTTCTCGAGCCTCTGGCCCGGCTTCGAGACGGCGGAGGTGCCGATCGGCTCGGTGACGAACGGCGTCCATGCGGCCACCTGGACCGATCCGATCCTCCGGCGGCTCGCGGAGGAGCGGCTCGGCACCGACGACACGACGCGGGCCGACTGGGCCTCGGGCGCGCTCGGCGACACCGAGCTGTGGGCCGCGCGCCGGGCGATGCGGGAGCAGCTGGTGCGGGACGCCCGCCGCCGGGCCGCCCGCTCCTGGCGCGAGCAGAACCCGGGCGGCCTCCCGCCGGCCTGGCTGGACGAGCTGCTGGACCCGGACGTGCTCACCATCGGCTTCGCGCGGCGGGTGCCGACCTACAAGCGGCTGACCCTGATGCTCCACGACCCCGAGCGTCTGCGCGCGCTGCTCACCCACCCGCAGCACCCGATCCAGATCGTCATCGCGGGCAAGTCGCACCCGGCCGACGAGGAGGGGAAGCGCCTGATCCAGCGGCTCGTCCGCTTCGCGCAGGAGCCGGACGTGCGCCGCAGGATCGT
Source organism: Rathayibacter sp. AY1E2 (assembly GCF_002932325.1). Lineage (NCBI taxonomy): Bacteria > Bacillati > Actinomycetota > Actinomycetes > Micrococcales > Microbacteriaceae > Rathayibacter > Rathayibacter sp. AY1E2. The sequence continues at coordinate 306,066 of NZ_PSVO01000001.1, read as the reverse complement.
CTTCCTGCCGGACTACGACATCGCGATGGCGCAGCTGCTCTACCCGGGCACCGACGTGTGGCTCAACAACCCGCTGCGCCCGCTCGAGGCGTGCGGCACCTCGGGGATGAAGGCGGCGCTCAACGGCTCGCTCAACCTCTCGATCCTCGACGGCTGGTGGAACGAGTACTTCGACGGCGAGAACGGCTGGGCGATCCCCTCCTCCGACCGCGCGCTCGACCCGGAGGCCCGCGACACGCTCGAGGCCGAGGCGCTCTACGAGCTGCTCGAGACCGAGGTTGTGCCGCGCTACTACGAGCGCGATCACGACGGCGTGCCCCGGCGGTGGGTGCGCTCGATCCGGCACACCCTCGCGACCCTCTCGCCCGAGCTCTCCGCCGAGCGGATGGTGCGCCAGTACGTCGAGGCGCTCTACTCGCCGGCCGCCGAGGCCGGGCGCGCCGTCGCCGCCGACCACTTCGAGCCGGCCAAGGAGCTGGCGACCTGGAAGCGGCGGGTCCGCGCCGGCTGGCCCGGGGTCGCGGTCGCGTCCGTCGAGTCCGGCGGGATCGACGCGGTGCCCCAGCGCGGGGACCGGCTCGCCGTGCGGGCGGGCGTGCGCCTGGGCGAGCTCTCGCCGGCGGACGTCTCGGTCGAGGTCGTCTACGGGACGACGTCCGCTGACGGCTCGCTCACCGAGGTCCGCCACCACGAGCTCGAGGTGGTCGAGGAGTCGGGTGCCGTGGTGCCGGCCGACGCGGTCGGGCGCGTGCCCTACGCCGGAGTGGTCACTCTCGACCGCAGCGGCTCCTTCGGCTACACCGTCCGCGTCGTGCCCCGGCATCCCCTCCTGGCCCGCTCCGCCGAGCTGGGCCTGGCCGCCGCCGCCGGCTGACCCCGCCCGGTCCCTCTCCGCGAGATGCCGCTCCGGTGCGCCTTCCTCGGCGTCTCGCGGACCGGAGTGGGATCTCGCGGGAGGAGGACGGCGCATGGAGCGAAACGGCGCCCGGAGGAGGACGGCGAGGGATCGGGGGTCAGCGTGCGATGTCGGCGAGGAGGGCGGCCGTCGCGGCGACGAGGTCGGCGGGGGCGAGCTCGATGTCGAAGCCCCGGCGCCCGCCCGAGACGAGCACCGTGTCGTGGAGCTCGACGGTCTCGTCGATCACGGTGCGGTGCCGCGTCCTCTGCCCGAGCGGCGAGATGCCGCCGAGCACGTAGCCGGTCCGGCGCTGGGCCAGCACGGGGTCGGCCATCGCCGCCCGCCTGCCTCCGACCGCGGCCGCGAGCTCCTTCAGCCCGAGCGAGCCGGTGACGGGCACGACGCCCACCACGAGCTCGCCGTCCACATCGACCATCAGGGTCTTGAACACGCGCTCCGGTTCGACGCCGAGCGCCTCGGCCGCCTCGAGCCCGTAGCGCGTCGTGGCCGGGTCGTGCCGGTACTGGCGGGGAGTGAAGGGGACGCCCGCCGCCGTCAGCGCGACGGTCGCCGGGGTCCCCGGCCCGCTCCGCGCCATCAGGCGTCCTGCTCGGCCGCCGGCCCGTGCGCGGCGAAGAGCTGCATCGAGGTTCCGGCCACGCGGATGACCTGCCCCGGCTCGAACGATTCGCCGTGCTCCAGCGGCTCCGGCTCGTCGCTGTTCCACAGGCGCGTGTAGCCGGTGACCCCCTCGCCGTCGGCGAGCACGACCGTGGTGTCCTGCTCGACGCCGTGCACCACCAGCAGGACACGGTCCGGCTCGCCCTCGACCGGCGTCGAGGCCGCGAGGTACTGCAGCGTCCGGTTGGCGGCGGAGGTCCAGTCGTGCTCGCTCATCCCGCGCCCGTGGGCGTCGAACCACGTCATGGTCGTGGCGCCCGGCTCGCTCGCGTCGCCGCTGCCATAGCGGGAGGGACGCAGCGCCGGGTGCTCACGCCGCAGGCGCAGCAGGGTGCGCGTGTGCGCGCGGAGCGCGAGCTGCCAGTCGGCCAGGCCCTCCCAGCGCACCCAGGTCAGGTCCGAGTCCTGGCAGTAGGCGTTGTTGTTGCCGCGCTGGCTGCGCCCGGTCTCGTCGCCCGCCGTGATCATCGGCACGCCGGCCGACAGCAGCAGGGTGCCGAGGAGATTCCGCATCGCCTTGCGCCGCGCCAGCGTGATCCGCTCGTCGGTGGTGGGGCCCTCGAAGCCGTGGTTGAAGGAGCGGTTGGTGTCGGCTCCGTCGCGGTTCGACTCGCCGTTGCCGATGTTGTGCTTGACGTTGTACGAGACGAGGTCCGCCAGCGTGAAGCCGTCGTGCGCGGTGACGAAGTTGACCGAAGCGAGGGGTCCCCGCTCCGCCGAGAAGGTGTTGGAGGAGCCCGAGAGCCGGGTCGCGAAGCCGCCGATGCCGACGGGGGCCGTGCCGGCGCGGCGGGCGTAGTCGATGTCCGAGAGCCAGAAGTTGCGGGCGCGGTCGCGGTAGCGGTCGTTCCACTCCGACCACCCGGCCGGGAAGTTCCCCGTCTGCCAGCCGCCCATTCCCACGTCCCAGGGCTCGGCGATCATCTTCACGCCGGCCAGCGCCGGATCCTCGACCGCGGCCCGCAGCAGCGGGTGGTCGCTCCGGAAGTGCGCGATCTCGTCCCGGCCGAGGGTCGCGGCCAGGTCGAGCCGGAAGCCGTCGATCCCGACCTCGCCCGACCAGTAGCGCATCGAGTCCAGCGCGAGGCGCTGCGCCGCGGGTCGGCCGAAGTCGATCGTGTTCCCGCAGCCGGTGACGTCCACGTAGTGGCCCTCGGGCGTCTGGCGGTACCAGCCTGCGTCGTCGATCCCGCGCAGGCTCGACATCGGCCCGCCCGGCCCCTCCTCAGCGGTGTGGTTGTAGACCACGTCCAGGATCACCTCGAGGCCGGCCTCGTGCAGGAGCTTCACCATCCCCTTGAACTCGCGGAGCACCGCGGTCGGTCCGCCGCGCTGCGCGGTGGAGGAGGCGTACGCGGCGTGCGGGGCGAAGAAGTTCAGCGTGTTGTAGCCCCAGTAGTTGGTCAGCCCCTGCCGCAGCAGGCGCTGCTCCGACATGAACGCGTGCACGGGCAGCAGCTCGACCGCCGTCACGCCCAGATCGAGCAGCGCCGAGACCGTCGACTCGTGCGCCAGGCCGGCGTAGGTGCCGCGCAGCTCCACGGGCAGCGCCGGGTTCAGCCGGGTCAGCCCCTTCACATGCGCCTCGTAGATCACGGTGCGGTCCATCGGGGTGCCGGGCCGGGAGGAGGAGCCCCAGTCGAACGCGTCGTCCACGACGACCGAGCGCCACTCGTTCTCCGCCACCCGGTGCAGGCCGCGGGAGTACGGCTCCAGCAGGGCCCGGCGGGGGTCGAAGCGGTGCCGGGGGCCCGTCGGCCCGTCGACGCGCAGGGCGTAGCGGCGGCCGGGGGCCAGCAGATCGGAGCGCGCGGACCAGACCGCGGCGTCGTCGCGCGCCAGCGGGACCGTGCGGGTCACCCAGGTCGGATCCTTCTCGTCGTACAGCAGCAGATCGACGGCGCTCGCGCTCTCGGACCAGACCCGCAGCTCACCGCCCTGATCGTCCACGGTCACGCCGAGCCGGGCCAGGGGATCGTGAGAGGTCATGCGACTTACAGTAGTGACGGGCACCGGCTCCCTCCGTGCCCCCGACGCGGGACGAAGGGCTGCTGTGATCTACCTCGACCACGCCGCGACCACCCCGCTGCGCGCCTCGGCGCTCGCCGCGTTCGCGGAGGCGTCCGCCCACGGCGGCAATCCCTCCTCCGTCCACGGCTCCGGCCAGGAGGCGCGCCGCCTGTTGGAGGACGCCAGGTCGGCGCTCGCCGGGGTGCTCGGCTGCGAGCCGATCGAGGTGATCCTCACCGCCGGCGGCACCGAAGCGGTCAACCTCGGGATCAAGGGCCTCTACTGGCAGCGCCGGAGCGAGGACCCGGCCCGCGTCCGGGTCCTGGTCGCCGAGGGGGAGCATCACGCGACGCTCGACTCCGCCGCCTGGCTCGCCGAGCACGAGGGCGCCGTCCTCGAGTGGCTGCCTCTCGACGACGAGGGCACCCTGCGGCCGGAGGCGCTCGCCGCGGCGCTGGAGGAGGACCCCGGATCGGTCGCCCTGGTCACGGTGCTCTGGGTCAACAACGAGATCGGGACGATCAACCCGATCGCCGAGCTGGCGGCCGCGTGCGCCCGCGCCGGCGTCCCCCTCCACGTCGACGCGGTCGCCGCCCTCGGACACGTGCCGCTGCGGATCGCCGAGATCCGCCGCGCCTCCGGCTCCGGGCGCGGCGCGGGACTGGCCGCCGTCAGCGTCTCGGGTCACAAGGTCGGCGGGCCGATCGCGACCGGTGCGCTCGTGCTCGCCCGCGACGCCCGCGTGGTCCCGGTGCTGCACGGAGGCGGACAGCAGCGGGGCGTCCGCTCCGGCACCCAGGACGTGCCCGGCGCCGCGGCCTTCGCCGCCGCCGCGGTCGAGGCGGACGCCGAGCTGTCGGCGGAGGCGCAGCGCCTGGCCGCCCTGCGCGACCGGCTCGTCGCGGGCGTCCTCGCCGCCGTGCCGGGGGCGACCCTGACCGGGCCCGCCCTCGACTCCGGACGCCGGGTCGCCAACAACGCGCACCTCGCCTTCCCCGGTGCGCAGGGCGACTCCCTCCTCTTCCTCCTCGACACCGCGGGCGTCTCCGTCTCGACCGGGTCCGCCTGCACGGCGGGGATCCCGGAGCCCTCGCACGTGGTCCTCGCGCTCGGCCGGAGCGAGGACGAGGCCCGCGGGGTGCTCCGGATGACGCTCGGCCACACCTCGACCGACGCGGACGTCGACGCCCTCCTGGCAGCGCTGCCCGGCGCCTACGCCCGCGCCGCCCGAGCCGGACTGTCGAACCGCGCGGTGCTGCCCGCCTGAACCCCTGCCGCCCGCGCCCGCGGGAAACGTAGACTCGCACGGTGAAGGTTCTGGCGGCGATGAGCGGTGGAGTTGACTCGGCCGTGGCCGCGGCCCGCGCGGTGGAGGCGGGGCACGACGTGGTGGGCGTGCACCTCGCCCTGAGCAGGATGCCCGGCACGCTTCGCACGGGCAGCCGGGGGTGCTGCACGATCGAGGACTCGATGGACGCGCAGCGCGCCGCGAACGTCCTCGGCATCCCGTACTACGTCTGGGACTTCTCCGAGCGGTTCAAGCTGGACGTCGTCGACGACTTCGTCGCCGAGTACTCGGCGGGCCGCACCCCGAACCCCTGCATGCGCTGCAACGAGCGGATCAAGTTCGCCGCCCTGCTCGAGAAGGCTCTCGACCTCGGCTTCGACGCGGTCTGCACCGGCCACTACGCCTCCCTCCGCACCGCCGCCGACGGCTCCCCGGAGCTCCACCGCGCGAGCGACGAGGCGAAGGACCAGTCCTACGTCCTCGGCGTGCTGACGGAGCAGCAGTTGCGGCACTCGATGTTCCCGCTCGGCTCCACGCCGTCCAAGGCGATCGTGCGCGCGGAGGCGGCCGAGCGGGGCCTCAGCGTCGCGAGCAAGCCCGACAGCTACGACATCTGCTTCATCCCCGACGGCGACACCCGCGGCTGGCTCGCCGAGCGCGTCGCCCCCGAGACCGGAGCGGTCGTCGATCGGGACGGCGCGGTGGTCGGCTCCCACGAGGGCGCTCACGGGTACACGGTGGGCCAGCGCCGGGGCCTGCACCTCGGCGTCCCCGCGCCCGACGGCCGGCCGCGCTTCGTCCTGGAGGTGCGGCCGGTGAGCAACGAGGTCGTCGTCGGTCCGCGCGAAGCGCTGCGCATCGGCGAGATCGCCGGCGAGCGGTTCACCTGGGCGGGCGCCGCTCCCGAGGACGTGGACGCTCCCTTCCGCTGCGACGTCCAGATCCGCGCGCACGCCGACCCGGTCCCCGCCTCCGCGGTGGTGTCGCAGGTCGATGGCAGGGTGGAGCTCGTGATCACTCCGGACTCGCCGCTCGACGGCGTCGCCCCCGGCCAGACGGCCGTCGTCTACCTCGGCACCCGCGTGCTGGGCCAGTGCACGATCGACCGCACGGTCGCGGCCGACGCCGCGGTGCTCCGGTGAGCGCCGTCGAGCCCGCCGCCCGCGTCGAGGAGCTGCGGGCGCGGATCCGGTCGGCGAGCGACGACTACTACGCGGCCGACTCCTCGCCGCTGTCCGACGCCGAGTACGACGCCCTGGTGCGCGAGCTCGCCGCACTCGAGGCCGAGCACCCCGAGCTCGCCGCCGAGGACTCGCCGACGCGGACCGTCGGCGGGATCGTCGGAGCGGGCCTCGCCCCGATCGACCACGCCGAGCGGATGCTCTCCCTCGACAACGTGTTCTCGGCCGAGGAGCTGCGCGAGTGGTGCGAGAAGACGGTGGCCTCGGCCGACCGCCCCGTCGCCTGGCTCACGGAGCTCAAGATCGACGGGCTCGCGATCTCCCTCCACTACGAGGACGGCCGCCTCGTCACGGCGGCGACCCGCGGTGACGGCCGCACCGGCGAGGACGTCACCGTCAACGCCCTCAGCGTCGCGGGCATCCCGGAGCGCCTCTCCGGCGAGGGCCACCCGGCACTCGTCGAGGTCCGCGGCGAGGTCTTCATCCCCGTGGCCGCCTTCGCCGAGCTGAACGCCCTCCAGGAGACGCTGCGCGACGAGGCGGTCGAGGAGGCGCGGACCCGCTGGTCGTCCCGCCCGCCCGCCACCCGAGGCGTCTTCGAGGAGGAGAAGGCGCGCACGAGCGCGCTGCGGCGCTTCCCGACCTTCGCCAACCCGCGGAACGCGGCGAGCGGCGGCCTCCGCCAGCAGCTCGACAAGAAGACGGGTCTCGACCTGCGCGCCGGCGAGGCGCGCGTCGGCTCCCTCGCGCTCTACGTGCACGGCATCGGCGCCTGGCCGGACCCGCCGGTCGCGACCCAGTCCGAGGTCTACGGGCTCCTCTCCTCCTGGGGACTGCCGGTCAGCGGCCACAACCGCGTCTCGGCCTCGGTGGAGGAGGTGCTCGCCTTCGTCGAGCGCTACGGCAGCGAGCGGCACTCGGTCGAGCACGAGATCGACGGCGTGGTCGTGAAGGTGGACGAGCTCGAGCTGCACGACGAGCTCGGCGCCACCAGCCGGGCGCCGCGCTGGGCGATCGCCTACAAGTACCCGCCCGAGGAGGTCCACACGAAGCTCCTCGACATCGTCGTGAGCGTCGGGCGCACCGGCCGCGCGACGCCGTTCGCCCAGATGACCAAGGTGAAGGTCGCGGGGTCCGAGGTGCGCCAGGCCACGCTGCACAACGCCGACGTGGTCAAGGCCAAGGGCGTGCTCATCGGCGACACGGTCGTGCTGCGGAAGGCCGGGGACGTCATCCCCGAGGTGCTCGGCCCGGTGGTGGAGCTCCGCGACGGCTCCGAGCGCGAGTTCGTGATGCCGACGCAGTGCCCCGAGTGCGGCACCACGCTCGCTCCGGCCAAGGAGGGCGACGTCGACCTGCGCTGCCCCAACGCGGAGTCCTGCCCCGCGCAGGTCCGCGGGCGCGTCGAGCACATCGGCAGCCGCGGCGCGCTCGACATCGAGGCGCTCGGCGAGGTCAGCGCCGCCGCCCTGACCCAGCCCCTGGTGCCCGCCGAGCCGCCGCTGCAGACCGAGGCCGGCCTGTTCGAGCTCACGGTGGCCGATCTCTTCCCGATCGAGGTCGTCGTCCGCGACTCCGAGACGGGCCTGCAGAAGCTCGACGCGAAGGGCGATCCGAAGGTCGTCACGCCCTTCAAGCGCAAGCGGCAGCTCGCCAAGGACGGCGCCTTCGACCCGGAGGCGGCAGCCTTCGCGGGAGACGTGGCCTCCGTGCCCTCCACCAACGCCCTCCGGCTGATCGAGAACATCGAGCGGGCGAAGACCAAGGAGCTGTGGCGTCTGCTGGTCTCGCTCAGCATCCGGCACGTCGGCCCGGTCGCCGCGCGCGCGCTGGCGGGCTACTTCGGCTCGCTCGACGCGATCCGCGGGGCGAGCCGCGACGAGCTCGCCGCGGTCGACGGGGTGGGCGGGATCATCGCCGACGCCCTGATCGCCTGGTTCGAGGTCGACTGGCACGTCGAGATCGTCGACCGCTGGGCCGCGGCCGGAGTGCGCTTCGCCACGCCCGGCCACCCCGGGCCCGGTGCCGCGGACGCCGCCGGCGGGGTGCTCGCGGGTCTCACGGTCGTAGCGACCGGCAGCCTGGAGGGGTACTCCCGCGAGGGGGCGCAGGAGGCCATCCTCGCGGCCGGCGGCAAGGCCGGCTCGAGCGTCTCCAAGAAGACCGACTACGTCGCCGCCGGTCCCGGCGCCGGCAGCAAGCTCGGCAAGGCCGAGGCCCTGGGGCTCCGGATCATCACCGCGGCCGAGTTCCACCTCCTGGTGACGGAGGGACCGGACGCGATCGCGCTGCCGGAGGAGGCGTCCGCCGACGCTCCGGAGGAGGCCGCCGCCGGTCCGGACGAGGACGTCGCCGGCGCATCGCACTCCGACCTCTCGCCGGAGGACGACGCCGTGCCGGAGATCGACGCCGTCCCGGACACGACCGCCCCGAGCACGGAGGAGCCGACCGGGCCCGATGCCTGACGCGGGCGGCGGGGAGCGGCGGGCGTTCCTGCGCCGCTCCCTCGCCGACGCAGCGTCGCTCGCGCTCGACGCCGCGGCTCGGCCCACCGCCGCCGAGCGCCGGACCGCCGAGGTGCTCGGGCGGATCGACCACGTGGTCGTGCTCTCCTTCGCCGGCCGCAGCCGCGACCAGGTCCTCGGCGCGCTCGACGATCCGGACGGCCCGGTGTTCACCGGCGGCACGGACGCCGTGATGACCGCGCCCGGCCCGGACGATCCTCCGGGCGCACGCTTCGCCCCCGAGATGCTGCCGGTGCACGCGCTCCTCGCCACGGCCTTCGCCCGGGCCGACCACTGGCGCGCCGACGGCCGCGATCCGCTGCCGGCCGCCCTGCGCGCGGCCCGGGAGACCGGCACCGGCTGGGCTCTCGCGGTCGACGAGCGGCAGGGCGTCTCGACCACGCTCCTCGCCGATCCGGAGTGGCCCCACCGCGATCCGGGCGCCGCCGGCTCCCGCGGCGGGCGCCTCCTTCCCGTCGACGCGCTGGCCGCCGAGGCCGCAGCCGGCACCCTGCCTCCGCTCGTCCTGGTCGAGCCGCGGTCCCTCGTCGATCCGGCCGACTTCGCCGACGCCGCAGCCGCCGGCACCGATCGATCCGCCGATGCGCGCCTCGCGGAGCAGCTGCTGCACGTCGTGTTCGACGCCGTCCGCGACGGGGAGCGGGCGGGGCGGCGGATGCTGCTCCTCGTCACCGCGCGGGGGAGCGCGGAGCGGCCCGGCACGGTGCCGGCGCTCGTGCTCGCCTCGGCCGTCCCCTCGGGTGCACGGATCGGCGTGCCGCTCGGTCCGGAGACTCCCGCGCAGCTCGTCCGCGCCCGGGCGGGCGTGCGCCGGGCGCTCGTTGATCCGCAGGTCCGAGAGCTGGCCGCACTCCTCAGCGGTCCCGACCGCCCCCTCGCGCGCTGGCCCCGCACGGCGCCGGCGTTCGCGCCGCCCGCGCCGGTCGGGCGGCGCCTCCGCGACGCGGCCCGCCGCGCGCACGTCGACCCCGAGCCGGAGGCCGGACTGCTCGCCCGCGTTCGAGCCGCCGTCCCGGGCGCGTCGCTACACTCCGAGCAGGCGCAGGCGGCGCAGGAGAGGCGGCGGAGATGACCAGCGAGCGGACTCCCTCGGAGCACGACGACGGAGCTCCGCGCTCCCGCTCGCGCCGCCGCTTCCTGGCCGGCACCGCCGCCGCCGGAGTCGGAGCCGGAGCCCTCGCCGGCGGCGCGATCGGCGCGGCCGTCGCCTCCGGCCCCCGCCGTGAGGAGGAACCGCGACTGCCCGCCCGCACGGAGCCGGGATTCGACCACGTCGTCGTGATCATGTTCGAGAACCGCTCCTTCGACAACGTCCTCGGCCGCCTCTACGGACCGGACGACCTGCCCGCGGGCGAGAGCTTCGAGGGCCTCCTCCCCGACGAGCGGACCAACACCAGCGCCGGGGGACTGACCGTCGGCACGCACGTCTACGAGGGCGCCACCGACTCCGTGATGCGCCAGCCCGACCCGGACCCGGGTGAGGAGTACCCGCACGTCAACACCCAGCTCTTCGGCACGGTGGATCCGCCCGAGAACGCCGGCCGCACCGTCGGCGCCATGACCGCGCCCTTCAACGCGCCCGCCGACGCCTCCGCCCCGACGATGAGCGGCTTCCTCGAGGACTACGTCCAGCACCTGAGGGTGATGAAGAAGGGGCAGGAGCCCACTGCGGAGGAGGCGCGGACGATCATGGGCGGCTTCTCACCGGAGATGCTGCCCGTCTTCTCCACCCTCGCCCGCGAGTTCGCCGTCTTCGACCAGTGGTTCTGCGCCGTCCCCTCCCAGACCTTCTGCAACAGGTCCTTCCTGCACGCGTCGACCTCGCACGGCTTCGTCACCAACAAGCAGGGCGGCGGCTACGAGAAGTGGCTCGCGGACGACCTGGCCGACGCGCCGACGGTGTTCAACCGCCTCGAGGAGGCGGGGAGGACCTGGCGCGTCTACTTCGACGCGCTGCAGGTGGTCTCCTACACCGGCTTCCTGCACGCGCCGGTGCTCGAGAAGTACTGGAAGACCCACTTCTCGACGATGGACCGCTTCTACGCCGACGTGGAGAACGGCGAGCTGCCCGACTACGCCTTCCTCGAGCCGCGGCTCGTCTTCGACCACAACGACATGCACCCGCCGACCGGGGTCCTGCACGAGGACGAGGTCGACGGCACGCCCGTCTACGACAGCGCGCTGTCCGACGTCCGCGCCGGCGAGCTGCTGCTGCACCAGGTGTACTCGGCGATCCGGGAGAGCGCGAGCACGACCGGCTCGAACGCGGTGAACACGCTCCTGCTGGCGACCTTCGACGAGCACGGCGGCCTCTACGACCACGTCCCCCCGCCGTCGGCGACTCCGCCGGGCGACGGCCGCGAGGGCGAGATGGGTTTCGCCTTCGACCGGCTCGGCTGCCGCGTGCCGGCGATCGCGGTCTCGGCGTACACGAGGGCCGGCACGATCGTGCACGACGAGCTGCACCACGGCGCCGTGATCCGGACCCTCAGCGCCCTGCACGGCCTCGAGCCGCTGACCGCTCGCGACGCCTCCGCCCCGGACCTCTTCGGGGTGCTGACCCTCGACGAGCCGCGGCAGATCGGCGACTGGCCGACCACGGTGCCGCAGTACCTGCCCCCGAACCCCGAGTCGGCACCGGCGCATCCAGCGCACGTGAACCGCGACAAGCCGCTGAGCCCGCCCGCCGTCGGCCTGATGGGCCTGCTGCTGGCCCGGTACGGCGAGCCCGGCGAGGACCTGCCGACCACCTACGAGGGCGCGTACAACGCACTCCTGAAGCACGGCGCCAGCCTCTTCGGCGGCCCCTGACGGGCGGGCGGCACGGGCGGAGGCGGTGCGGGCGCGCCGAGTAGACTGGCGGCCGGAAATCCCCCCGAACCACCAGACGGAGACGCATGTCCGAGATCACGGCCGACACGGTCGCCCATCTGGCCCAGCTGGCCAGGATCGACCTCACTTCCGACGAGATCGGGAGCCTCACCAGGGAGCTCGGCCAGATCGTCGACTCCGTGCGCGCGGTCCAGGCCGTCGCCACGCCCGACGTGCCGGCGACCAGCCACCCGATCCCGCTCGAGAACGTCTTCCGGCCCGACGTGGTCGGCGAGACCCTCACGCTCGAGCAGGCGCTCTCCGGCGCGCCCGAGCACGACGGCAGCCGCTTCCAGGTCTCCGCGATCCTGGGGGAGGAGCAGTGAGCGCGCACGGCGACGAGCTCGTCCGCCTCAGCGCGTCCGCCCTCTCCGGGAAGCTGGCCGACGGCTCGGTCTCCTCGGTCGAGGCCACCCGCGCCCACCTCGAGCGCATCGACGCGGTCGACGGAGCGGTCCACGCCTTCCTCCACGTCGCGCGCGAGGGCGCGGTCGCGTCCGCCGAGGCGATCGACCGCCGGCGGGCCGACGGCGAGTCGCTGCACCCCCTCGCCGGGGTGCCTCTCGCGGTCAAGGACGTCATCGTCACGAACGACATGCCGACCACGAGCGGCTCCCGCATCCTCGAGGGCTGGCGCCCGCCCTACGACGCGACCGTCATGCGCAAGGTGCGCGAGGCCGGGCTGGTCCCGATCGGCAAGACCAACATGGACGAGTTCGCGATGGGCTCGACCACCGAGCGCAGCGCCTACGGCCCCACCCACAACCCGTGGGACCTCGACCGCATCCCCGGCGGCTCCGGCGGCGGGTCCGCCGCGGCCGTCGCGAGCTACGAGGCGCCCCTGGCCCTCGGCTCCGACACCGGGGGATCGATCCGTCAGCCCGCGCACGTGACCGGCACCGTCGGCGTGAAGCCGACCTACGGCGGCGTGTCCCGCTACGGAGCGATCGCGCTCGCCTCGAGCCTCGACCAGATCGGCCCCGTCTCCCGGACGGTCCTCGACTCCGCGCTGCTGCACGACGTTATCGCGGGCCACGACCCGCGCGACTCGACGTCGCTGCGCGACTCCTGGCCCTCCTTCGCCGACGCGGTGCGCCGCGCCGACGTGACGGGCCTCCGGATCGGCGTGGTCAAGGAGCTCGACGGCGGCGAGGGCTTCCAGCCCGGCGTGCTGGCGCGCTTCCACGAGGCGCTCGAGATCCTGCAGGGCGCCGGAGCCGAGGTCGTCGAGGTGAGCCTCCCGAGCGTCGAGCACGCGGTCGCCGCCTACTACCTGATCCTCCCCGCGGAGGCCTCCAGCAACCTCGCCAAGTTCGACTCGGTCCGGTTCGGCCTCCGCGTCACGCCGGAGGGCGGCGGCACGGTCGAGCAGGTCATGTCCGCGACCCGCGAGCAGGGCTTCGGCCCCGAGGTCAAGCGCCGGATCATCCTCGGCACCTACGCCCTCTCGGCCGGCTACTACGACGCCTACTACGGCAGCGCGCAGAAGGTCCGGACCCTGGTGCAGCGGGACTTCGACGCGGCCTTCGCGGACGTCGACGTGATCGCCTCGCCGACGGCGCCGACGACCGCCTACCGCCTCGGCGAGAAGCTCGACGACCCGCTGGCGATGTACCGCGGCGACGTCGCGACCATCCCGGCGAACCTGGCCGGCATCCCCGGCATCTCCGTCCCCGCCGGCCTCGCCGACGAGGACGGGCTGCCCGTCGGCATCCAGTTCCTCGCTCCCGCCCGGGAGGACGTGCGCCTCTACACCGTGGGCGCCGCGCTCGAGGCGCTGCTCGAGGAGAAGTGGGGCCGCCCGCTCCTCGCGCATGCCCCCGACCTGACCCACTCCGTGCTCTCCGCGACCGAGGAAGGTGCCGTCTGATGGCCTCCGCGCACACGTCCGCTCCCGAGCTGATGGACTACGACGAGGTCTTCGAGACCTTCGAGCCGGTGCTCGGCTTCGAGGTGCACGTCGAGCTCAACACGAAGACCAAGATGTTCTCGGACGCGCCGAACGAGTTCGGGTCCGAGCCCAACACGAACGTGACCCCGGTCGACCTCGGCCTCCCGGGCTCGCTGCCGGTCGTGAACGAGCAGGCCGTCCGCTACTCGATCAGCCTCGGCCTCGCCCTGGGCTGCTCGATCGCCCCGTCCAGCCGCTTCGCGCGCAAGAACTACTTCTATCCGGACCTGGCGAAGAACTACCAGATCTCGCAGTTCGACGAGCCGATCGCCTTCGAGGGCTCGGTCGAGATCGAGCTGGCCGACGGCTCGCTCGTGCAGATCCCGATCGAGCGCGCGCACATGGAGGAGGACGCCGGCAAGCTCACGCACGTCGGCGGCGCCACCGGCCGCATCCAGGGCGCCGAGTACTCGCTCGTGGACTACAACCGCGCAGGGGTCCCGCTCGTCGAGATCGTCACGAAGCCGATCTACGGCGCGGGGAAGAGCGCACCCGAGTACGCGAAGGCCTACGTCGCGACGATCCGCGACATCGTGCTGGCGCTCGGCATCTCGGACGCCAAGATGGAGCGCGGCAACCTGCGCTGCGACGCGAACGTCTCGCTCCGCCCGATCGGCCAGGAGAAGCTCGGAACCCGCACCGAGACCAAGAACGTCAACTCGCTCCGCTCGGTCGAGCGCGCCGTCCGCTACGAGATCCAGCGCCAGGCGGCGATCCTCGCCGCGGGCGGCACGATCACGCAGGAGACGCGCCACTGGCACGAGGACACCGGCCGCACCTCCGCGGGCCGGCCCAAGAGCGACGCCGACGACTACCGCTACTTCCCGGAGCCCGACCTGCTCCCGGTCGTGCCGAGCCCGGAGTTGATCGAGGAGCTGCGCGCCGCGCTCCCCGAGAAGCCCGCCGACCGCCGTCGCCGCCTCAAGCAGGAGTGGGGCTTCACCGACCTCGAGTTCCAGGACGTCGCCAACAGCGGCCTGCTGGTCGAGATCACCGAGACCGTCTCCGCGGGAGCCGCTCCGCAGGCGGCCCGCAAGTGGTGGACCGGGGAGATCGCGCGCCTCGCGAACGCGGCGGGCGAGGACCCGGCCTCCCTGGTCACCCCGGCCCAGGTCGCCGAGCTCGCCGGTCTGATCGAGAGCGGCACGCTGACCGACCGCCTCGCCCGCGAGGTCCTCCAGGGCGTCATCGCCGGAGAGGGCACCCCGCAGGAGGTCGTCGACGCCCGTGGACTCGCGGTCGTCTCGGACGACGGAGCGCTCATCGAGGCGATCGACGCGGCACTGGCCTCGCAGCCCGACGTGCTCGCGAAGATCCGCGACGGCAAGGTGCAGGCCGCCGGTGCTGTGATCGGTGCCGTGATGAAGGCCATGAAGGGGCAGGCCGACGCCGCCCGCGTCCGCGAGCTCGTCCTGGAGCGCGCGGCCGGCTGAGCCGGTGCGCGGGGAGGTGCGGTCATGAGCGGTGGAACCGGCGACGCGCCCCTTCCCGCGCGGCTCGAGCTGCCGGCGGGCGCCCTCCTGCGTCCTCTCGTCTCGAGCGATGCGGACCTCCTGCACGCGGTGATCGGCGAGCAGCGACCGTGGCTCGCGGCTCTCCTCCGCGGGGACGATCCGGCCGCCCTGCCGTCGGCGTCCCTCGGCGACGACGTACGCGGTCTCCTGCGCCTCGAGGAGGAGTCGCGTGCGGGCAGAGCGCACGCGTTCCTGCTCGTCGGCCCGGACCGCACCGAGGCGCTGGGCGCTCTGAGCGTCCGGCCCGGCGGCGGCGACTCCGCCGAGGCCTCCTGGTGGGTCGTCCCCGCCGTCCGGGGCTCGCGGCTCGAGGAGGAGCTCGACGCCTACGCGCGCCGCTGGCTCCAGCAGCACTGGCCCTTCGACACGGTCACCACGCCCGACAACCACCCCGACGATCCCGCCTCCCTGGCCGGGGCGAACATCGTGGCGCTCGTGCCCGCCGCGCCGGAGCGCACCGCCCTCCCCGACACCGACGCCGCCTCGGCGGCGCTCCTCTGGGCGGAGTACCGCTCCGCACATCCGGGAGTCGACGAGCCGCTCCCGCCGGTCGAGGCGTTCGGCGACAGCACGGCGATGGCGGACGAGCTGCTGGGCCTCGTGCGGCGCGGAGTGAAGACGGCCACGGCGTCCCTCGCCGAGGAGGGGGCGCCCGTCGCGGGCGAGCACTGGATCGTCTGCGACGGCGCGGGAGCGGCGCGTGTCGTGCTCGTGACGGATGAGGTGCGGACCGGTCCGCTCGACTCCGTCGACGACGCGTTCGCCTGGGCCGAGGGCGAGGGGGACCGCACGCTCGCCTCCTGGCTCGACGGGCACCGCCGCTACTTCGCCCGCGTCTCACCTGGCGGCATCGGCGACGTGGTCTTCGAGCGCTTCCACGTGGTCTGGCCGGAGGCCGAAGCCGAGCGCGCCGCCGCCTTCGCCCGCTCGGTCGGAGCGTTCCGGCCCGAGTAGCTCGACGGGACTCCCGCGCAGACCTAGGGGGTTTCCCGGATGCCCCGCTCAGGCGCCCTGCGCCAGAGTGGAGTCATGGCTACTCTCGTGCGCCCCCGTCGGGGCAGGATCATCGCCGGCGTCTGTGCCGGTCTCGCCCGCCGATTCGGCTGGAGCCCCTTCGTGGTGCGTCTCCTGTTCGTGCTCTCGTGCCTCCTCCCGGGGCCGCAGATCATCGCCTACCTCGTGATGTGGGTGGTCATCCCGAAGCAGAAATGACCGAGGCCCCCGCTCCGAGCAGCCTCTGAGAGAACGCTCAGCACCCGGAGCGGTGAGAGGCCTACGGTGGCGGTGTGCGTCCGTCGGGCGCCGAGGAGGAGATCATGGGATTCCTGGACCGACTGCTGGGCCGCGACGAGCAGCCCGAGAGCGCACGCCGCTCGACGTACGCGCCGCCGCAGGCCGCGGACCGCAGGCCCGAGTACGGCTCCCCTCCGGCGACGTCTCCGCGCACCGACGATGAGCGTGCCATCGAGCGCTACCGCTACCTCCTCCGCACCGCGCCGCCCGAGGCGATCGAGCAGGTGCACCGCGAGGCCTTCGAGCAGCTGACCCCGGAGCAGCGCCAGCAGGTCTTCCGAGAGCTCAGCGAGGGGGCCCCTGTCGGCGACGCGCCGAAGGACGACGAC
The DNA here is from genome assembly GCF_002932325.1 of Rathayibacter sp. AY1E2. Classification (NCBI taxonomy): domain Bacteria; kingdom Bacillati; phylum Actinomycetota; class Actinomycetes; order Micrococcales; family Microbacteriaceae; genus Rathayibacter; species Rathayibacter sp. AY1E2. Next base: position 289,525 of record NZ_PSVO01000001.1, on the reverse strand, counting down.
CCCCGCACGCTCGCCCAGTCCGCCACGCGGAGCGAGCTGCGCCAGCCCGGATTCATGGAGCGGCGCTTCTCCGGCGGCGGAGGCATGGGCTTCGGCGGCGTCCTCGCCTCCTCGATGCTCGGCACGATCGCCGGGTTCGCGATCGGCTCGGCCATCGCGGGCGCGTTCCTCCCCGACGCGGGAGGCGACTACGCCGGCGGTGACGGCGGGGGAGACGCCTCGGCCGACGGCGGAGCGGATGCGGGAGGTGCGGACGCCTCCGGTGCGGACGCCGGAGACGGCGGCGGCTGGGGCGACTCCGGCGGCGGCGACTTCGGTGGCGGAGGCGACTTCGGCGGGGGCGGCGACTTCGGAGGCGGCGACTTCGGAGGCGGCGACTTCGGCTTCTAGCCTCGTTGCAGAGGGCCCCCGATCACGGACAGTGGTCGGGGGCCCTCGCTCGTTCCGGGCTAGTCCTCGTCGGTCAGCATGGCCTTCACCTGGCGGCGGAGGACCTTGCCGATCATGCTCCGCGGCAGCTCGTCGACGACGGTGATCCGCTTGGGCACCTTGTAGGGCGTCAGCGCCTCCCTGACGGCCTTGCGGGCGGCTGCGACGTCGAGCTGCGCGCCCGGCTCCAGGACGACCGCCGCCGCCACGGACTCGCCGCTGCGCGGATCGGGCAGGCCGACCACCGCCACCTCCTTGATCTCGGGCAGGCGGAGCAGCACCTCCTCCACCTCGGACGGCGAGACGTTGAAGCCGCCCGTGATCACGAGCTCCTTGATCCGGTCGACGATGCGCACGAAGCCGTCCTCGTCGATCGTCGCGATGTCGCCGGTGCGGAACCAGCCGTCGCCGGTGAAGGTCGCCGCCGTCTCGTCGGGCTTGCGGTGGTAGCCCCGGAACACCTGCGGACCGCGCACGACCAGCTCGCCCTGCTCGCCGGTCGCCACCTCCGTGTCGGGATCCTCGGGGTCGACGATCCGCACGTCGGTGCCGGGCAGCGGGAGCCCGACCGTCCCGGCGCGTCGCGTCGGACCGACCGGGTTGGCCATCAGGACCGGAGAGGTCTCCGAGAGGCCGTAGCCCTCGACGAGCGTGCCTCCGGTCAGCGCCTCGAACGAGTCGACCAGCGCCGGGTCGAGCGGCATCGCGCCGGAGATGGCGATCTCGATGCCGCGCAGGGAGACGCCCCGCTGCTGCGCGCTGCGCGCCAGGCGCTCCGCGATCGGCGGAACGGCCGGGAGGAAGGTGGCGGGGTGCTTCTTGACGACCTTCAGCACCAGCTCCGGGTCGAACTTCGGGAACAGCACCAGGCGCGCGCCCATGCTCATCGCGAAGGTGAGGCAGAGCGTCAGCCCGTAGGCGTGGAACATGGGGAGCACCGCGTAGACCACGCAGTCGCCGCGGCGGACCGTCGGCACCCAGGCGCGCGACTGGGCGGCGTTCGCCGTCAGGTTCGCGTGGGTCAGCTCGGCGCCCTTGGGTGTGCCGGTCGTGCCGCTCGTGTACTGGATGACCGCGAGGTCCTCCGCGACCGGGCGCGGGTGCGCCGGGTCGATCCGCCGCCTCAGCAGCGACTCCCACTCGATCGCACCGCGGACCGGCCCGGTCAGCGCGGCGCGCGACTCCCGGGCCTTCTTCAGCGGCAGGCGGAGGGCTGCGCGCATCGAGGCGGGCATCGCGCGGGTGAGGTCGACGGCGACGACGGTCTCGACGCCGAGATCGGCCGGGAGGTCCTGCACCGTCGGCACGACGCGGTTCCAGGCGATCGCGACACGAGCGCCGTGGTCCTCGAACTGGTGGCGCAGCTCGCGCGGGGTGTAGAGCGGGTTGTGCTCGACCACCACGGCGCCGAGCCGGAGGACGGCGTAGAAGGCGACGACGTGCTGCGGGCAGTTCGGGAGGACGAGGGCGACCGGATCGCCCGCGCGGACGCCCAGGCGGCGGAGGCCCTCGGCGGCCCGCTCCACCTCGTCGGCGAGCTGGGAGTAGCTGGTCGAACGGCCGAAGAACTCGAGCGCGACCTGGTGGGGATAGCGCTCGGCCGACTCGGTGACGATGTCGACGAGCGAGCCGGTCGGGAGCTCGAGCTCCGTCGGCACGCCGGGCGCGTAGCTGCGGATCCAGGGGCGGGGCGGGTGGGTGCTCACCCGCCCCACTCTAGGAGGAGGTGCCGGGGCTCAGGCTCCCTGAGCCACCGCGTCCTCGATCGCGGTGGGACCGGAGACGATCTCCCACGTCTTCGCGATGGAGGTCGGCTGCGCCAGGGCGGCGATCACCGTCGCGGCGACGTCCGCTCGCGCGATGCTCCCCTTCTCGACGGAGGTGCCGAGCGTGATCGTGCCGGTGCCCTCGTCGTCCGTCAGCCCGCCCGGGCGGAGGATCGTGTAGTCGAGGCCGGAGTCGCGCAGTGCCGCGTCGGCGTCGCGCTTGGCCTCGACGTAGGCCTTCCAGCCCTCCTCCGTGTCCTCGGGGAGCGGCTCGTCCACACCGATCGCACTGACCTGCACGAAGTGCTGGACCCCGACGATCGCGGCGGCCTTCTGGCTGAGGACGGACGCCCCCAGGTCGACGGTGCGCTTGCGCTCCGGGCCCGAGTCGGGTCCGGCTCCGGCGGTGAAGACCATGCCGTCGACGTGGCCCAGCGCCTCGGCGAAGGCCTCGGGCGTCGTGTCCTCGAGGTCGTGCACGAGCGGCTCGCCGCCCAGCCGGACGATGTCCTCGGCGTGATCGGGGTTGCGGATCACTCCGACCGACTCGTGGCCGGCGTCGTAGAGCAGGTGCAGGATCTGCTGCCCCACCTTGCCGTGGGCTCCGATGACGGCGATGCGTGTCATGGACGTTCCTCTCCTCGTCGGGGCGGGTCGCCCCGTGTTCGTGGTCCCCTCCATCCTGCCGCGGCGTCCCTGGACGCCCCCAGGCCTTGACGGCGTTCGGGCGCCGGGCCGTCAGGCGGCGAGGCGGTCGTCGCGTCCGGTGATGGCGAGCAGGCGGCTCTGGAGGGAGGCGGCGTCGTCGACCGGCACGGGCGCGGCGTAGAGGCCGCTCGCGCGCAGGGTCTCCTCCTGGGGTGCGAAGAGCTCCCATACCGCTGCGACGAGCTCCTCGTCCAGCCGCTCGTCGCTGCCGGTCGCTCGGGCGAGGTCCCAGGCGTGGACGGTCACATCTGCCGTCTGCTCCTGCAGCAGCTCGACGGCGCTGACGGTGTCGCGCCCCAGCTGCACGGTCGCGGCCGGGTCGACGGTGCGGACAGCGTCGCGCAGGCGGTCGGTCACGCGACGCCACTCGCTCCTCAGATCGGTGGCGACGGACTCGAGGCGCAGCGCCGACTCGTCGCCCCCCGAGAGGAGCGTGTGCGCGCGCTGCTGCTCGCGGACGACGTGCAGCACCAGAGCGCGCGTGTCCCACTCGGTGTCGGGCGTGGGGGCCGACCAGTCCTCGACGGCGCTCAGCCGGAGCTCGAAGGCGCGGTGGGCGCGGTCCTGCAGATCGAGCCAGCGGCTCATCTCGGCGCCGGGGCCGGTCTCGGTGGCGGTGGGGGAGTCGGGCTGCTCGTGCGTCATGGTCTCTCCGGAGCGTCGTGGTGCTCGGGTCAACCGCGAGTGGTCGGCGCTCATTCCCAGCCGGCCCGGGCGCAGCGGTCGAGCGGCCGATGTCGGTGGTGCGTGCGAGCATGTCCCGAGGCGTGGGCGAGCAGGACGGAGCGGCGTGAGCAGGCAGGACGGCGCGGCGTGAGCGAGCAGGACGGCACCGCATGAGCAAGCAGGACGGCACGGGGCGGCAGGTCACGACCGAGCCCTTCGACGACCCGCGCGCGAGCATCATGCACATCGACATGGACGCGTTCTTCGCCTCCGTCGAGCTGCTCGACCGGCCGGATCTGCGCGGGAGGCCGGTCATCGTGGGCCACCACGGAGCGCGCTCCGTCGTCACAGCGGCGACGTACGAGGCGCGCCGCTACGGCGTCAACTCGGCGATGCCCATGGCGGTCGCCCTCCGCCGCTGCCCGCAGGCCGTGGTCCTCGAGCCGCACATGGAGCGCTACCGCGAGGCCTCTCGCCGCGTCATGGCGATCTTCGACTCCTTCACGCCGCTGGTCGAGCGTCTGAGCATCGACGAGGCGTTCCTCGACGTCGCGGGTGCCCGCCGCATCTCGGGCTCGCCGTTCGCGATCGGCACCGAGATCCGCCGCCGGGTGCACGCCGAGCTCGGGCTGACCTGCTCGGTCGGGATCGCCAGCACCAAGTTCGTCGCCAAGCTCGCCTCCGGCCGCTCCAAGCCCGACGGTCTGCTGGTCGTCCCCGCCGACGGCGTCCGCGAGTTCCTCGATCCGCTGCCCGTGAGCGCGCTGTGGGGAGTCGGCGCGAGCACGGAGGAGGCGCTCGTCCGCCGCGGTCTGCGCACCGTCGCCGACGTCGCGACCACCCCGCTGCCGTCGCTGGTGTCCGCCCTCGGCGAGGCGACCGGGAGGCGCCTGCACGCCCTGGCGAACGGGGTGGATCCGCGGCCGGTCGACACCCGCCAGATCGAGAAGAGCGCCGGACACGAGATCACGTTCGCCGACGACGTGGCCGACCCCGAGCTCGTCCGTCGTGAGCTGCTGCGGCTCTGCGACAAGGTCGCCGTGCGGATGCGCCGCTCGGGAGTGCGCTGCCGCACCGTCGCGGTGAAGGTGCGCTTCGGCGACTTCAGCACCCTCACCCGCTCCCGCACGCTCGTCGAGGCGACGGACGTGGCCCGGGTCCTCTACGAGGCCTCCTCCGCGCTCCTCGAGGCGGCCAACCCGATGCGGCGGCCCGTGCGGCTGATCGGCGTGCGCGGCGAGCAGCTGGTCGAGGGCGACGACGTCGCGTTCTCCCTGTGGAGCGACTCCGACGACTGGCGCGACGCGGAGCTCGCGGTCGACGGCGTGGCCGCCCGCTTCGGCTCCGGGGCCGTGCGTCCCGCCTCGCTCCTGTCCCGGTCGGCTCCCGAGTCGGCCAAGGGGATCGACCTCAGCGACACGCTCGCTACGCGGAACCGATCGTCAGACTGATCGGGCGGTGGTCGGAGCCGTTCGGCGGCAGGACCGCGACGGTCGCGGCGGTGACGCCGTCGGCGAGCGCGTGGTCGAGCGAGACGAGCGGCAGCAGGGACGGCCAGGTCGCCGGGAAGCCGACTCCGCCCGTGCGGACGAGGCCCGCCTCCGCCAGCACGGGAGCGAACAGGTGGTCGTCCGTCGGCGTGTTGAAATCGCCGATGACCAGCGTCCGCTCCGACTCGTCGTCTCGGAGAGCGGTGGCGAGGTTCGAGAGCATGGTGTCCCGCTCCTCGTGGTCGCCCGGCCGGAACGAGGCCAGGTGCACCACGAACAGGCGCGCGCTGCCGACCGGCGTGTCGACGTCGACGGCGAGCGCGCGCTCCCAACCGAGACCGAGGTCGAGCGGCTCCTCGTCGGTCAGCTCGGTCCGGCTCCAGACGCCGACGGTGCTCGAGACGGACGAGTACGGGTACTCGTCCGCCAGCTCGGCGTCGACCGCGTCCACGGCGTCTCCGTCGAGCTCCTGCAGCGCGATCACGTCGGGGCCGCGGGCGGCGAGCGAGGCGGCGAGCCCACCGGCGTCGCCGCTCGTCTCGATGTTCTGGCTGACGACGGTGAACGAGCCGGAGCGCACGGTCGGCGCCGGAAGCGCGACCGGCAGCACCAGCACGCCGTAGACCATCGCCAGCACGGTGACCGCGGCCGCCGTCCGGCGCGACCGGAGGGCCGCCGCGGCCGCGATGAGGAGCAGCACGAGGAGCCCCGTCCACGGGATCCCGACCTCGAGGACCGACAGCCAGCCGATCGGATCGGGCAGCGCGCGGTGGAAGGCGAGGAAGGCGGCGAGCACGAGGCTCGCGACCGCCACCGCGGCCGAGCGCACGGGGCGGCGGCGGCGGGTGCGGGCGGACATCCGTCGATCATGGCAGCAGGTCCCCGGAGGTCCATGGACGAGTCCTGTGCGCCCCGGCGGGCCGCTTGTCGCCGCGGAGAGCCGCGGAGTACCGTCGCACCATGCCCAACATCGCAGTCTCCCTGGCCGACACCGTGACCACCGCGGGTACCGCGACGATCTACGGCGAGCCCGTCACCGTCGACGGCGTCTCGCTCGTCCCCGTCGCCCTCCGCTGGTTCGGTTTCGGCGGAGGCAGCGGCTCCGAGGACGGCCAGGAGGGCGGCGGCGGAGGCGGCGGCGCCACGGTCATCCCGATCGGCGCGTACATCAAGGACGACCTCGGCCTGCGGTTCCAGCCGAACGTTATCTCGGTCCTCGCCGTCGGCATCCCCCTCGTGTGGGTGACCGGAAAGGCCCTCGCGCGCATCATCCGCGCCCTCAAGAAGTAGCCGGAGCGGCCCCGCGTCAGCTGGCGCGCTGCTGGCGCGCGGGGTACCACTTCTTCTTCGTCCGGCCGAAGCCGACGATCAGCCGCTCGGCGTCGTCCGGCCGGCGGGGGTCGTAGATCACCGCGGCGGGCTCACCGGCCATCCACGCGTCCCCCCGCTTCAGCGGGTACTTCTGCGCGCGCTTCTCCACACCCTCGGCGGTCCGGTAGACGACCAGGAGCCTGCCCAGATCCCGTGCCGAATCGCGATCGCCGCGTGCCGGATCCGGCCCGACGACGCGCGCCGGCACCCGCGTGCCGTAGCTGAGCAGCTCGCGGCGGATCCGCGCACGGCGCTGCCAGAGCAGGGCCTGCAGCAGGAGGATCAGCAGCACGGCAAGGACGACGACCACCGACCACGACATGACGTCTATGATTGCCGACGAACACGGGAGTCCGGTGCACCGGGCTGAGAGGAAGGCAGCAGCCTTCGACCGTCGAACCTGATCTGGGTCATGCCAGCGAAGGAACGTTTCGATCTCCTCTTACCAACCCGTGCCCTCCATTCGCTTCCACGAAAGGGCACGTCAGTGCAGAACACGAACGCGCAGAACACGAACGCGCAGAACACGAACGCGCAGAACACGAACGCGCAGAACCACACCTCCTCCGCCCCGGCCCGGCGCGATCTGCGCTGGCGGGTCGTCGACATCGTGGTGGCGAGCGTCGTCGCCGTCGCGAGCGGGATCGTCTTCTGGGCCTGGGGCCTGGCGACGAACGTCCTCGGCCTCGCCTTCGAGTTCCTGCCCGGGCTCGGCGGGCTCCTCGGCGGCGGCTGGCTCTTCGCCGGCGTCCTCGGCGGCCTGATCATCCGCAAGCCCGGAGCCGCGCTCTACACCGAGCTGGTCGCCGCGGCCGTGTCGGCTCTGATCGGCACCCAGTGGGGCTTCACCGTGCTGATCTCCGGACTCGTGCAGGGACTCGGCGCGGAGATCGTCCTGGCGCTCTTCCTCTACCGCAGCGGCCGTCCGCTCGTCGCGATGCTGGCCGGTGCCGGTGCCGGGCTGGCCCTCGCGATCAACGACCTGCTGTCGTACTACGCCGTCAACGACGCGCTCTTCAAGACCGTCTACGTCGCCTCCTCGATCGTCTCGGGCGCGCTCCTGGCCGGGCTGCTGTCCTGGTTCGCGGTGCGGGGGCTCGCGGCCTCGGGAGCGCTGGACCGCTTCGCCTCCGGGCGCGAGGGGCGGACGGTCGAGGGAGCCGGCGCGGGCGCGCGATGAGCGGCGCCTCCGTCCGGGCGCGGGGCTGGAGCTGGCGGCACGCGGGACGCTCCCGCGACGCCCTCTCCGGCCTCGATCTCGCGCTGGAGCCGGGGGAGCGCGTGCTGCTCCTCGGCCCCTCCGGCGCGGGAAAGAGCACGCTGCTGCACGCCCTGGCCGGCGTCCTCGGCGGGGAGGAGGACGGCTCCGCGGCCGGTGAGCTCGAGATCGACGGAGCCGCGCCGCTCACCCGGCGCGGTGTCGCGGGGCTCGTGCTGCAGGATCCGGACACTCAGGCGGTCCTGGCGCGGGTCGGCGACGACGTCGCGTTCGCCTGCGAGAACCTCGGCGTGCCGCGCGAGGAGATCCCCGCGCGAGTGCGGGAGGCGCTCGGCGACGTCGGGCTCGACGTGCCGCTGGACCACTCCACCTCGGCGCTCTCGGGCGGGCAGAAGCAGAGGCTCGCCCTGGCGGGTGTGCTCGCCATGCGTCCGCGGCTCCTGCTCCTCGACGAGCCCACCGCCAACCTCGATCCGGACGGCGTGCGCGAGGTGCGGGCGGCGGTGGAGCGCACGGCCGCCCGCACGGGGGCGACGCTGATCGTCGTCGAGCACCGGGTCGACGTGTGGGTCGGCCTCGTCGACCGGGTCGTGGTGCTCGGGCGGGACGGCGCGGTCGTCGCCGACGGCGCTCCGGTCGAGGTCCTCGATCGGGCGCACGACGTGCTCCGCGCCTCCGGCGTCTGGCTGCCCGGTGACACCCCCGCCCGGCGCGGGGCGAGCGCGCTGCCCTCGCCCGCCGCCCTGAGCGCGCACGACCTCGCCATCGCCCGGCCCGTCCTCGGGCGCCGCCGCTCGACCATCGTGGCCTCCGGTCTCGAGCTCGCCGTCGACTCCGCGCGGGCCACGGCCGTGCTGGGACCCAACGGCGCGGGGAAGTCGACCCTCGCGCTCACGCTGGCCGGTCTCCTGCCACCGGTCGCGGGGCGGGTGACCGCCTCCGAGTCGCTCCGCGCAAGTGCTGGCCCGGAGCCGATCCGCTGGACCTCGGCTCAGCTCGCCGGACGGATCGCGATGGTGTTCCAGGAGCCGGAGCACCAGTTCCTCACCGCTCGCGTGCGCGCCGAGCTCGCGCTGGGCGCCCGCGACGAGGCGGAGCGGCATCGGGCGGAGGAGCTCCTGGAGCGCCTCGGCCTCGCACACCTCGCCGACGCCAACCCGTTCACCCTCTCCGGAGGCGAGAAGCGGCGCCTGGCCGTCGCGTCCGCCCTCACCCGGTCGCCGTCCGTGCTCGTCCTCGACGAGCCGACGTTCGGGCAGGACCGCCTGACCTGGGAGGTGCTCGTCGACCTCCTCGCCGAGCAGCGCGACGCGGGCACGGCGGTGCTCGCCGTCACCCACGACGAGGCGCTGGTCGCCGCCCTCGCCGACTCGGTCGTCAACCTCGGCGCCCGCGAGGCGGTGTCGGGATGACGCTCCTCGACTCCGTTCCCGCGCGCAGCCGGATCGCCCGGGCCAACCCGGTCGCCAAGCTCCTCGCCAGCCTGGTCATCGCGTTCGCGCTCCTCCTCACGGTCGATGCGGTCTCCGCGGCGACGGCGCTGGCGCTCGAGCTGCTGGTTCTGCCCTTCGCGGGGCTCCGGGCGGGTGAGCTCGTGCGGCGGACGGCTCCCGTCTGGATCGCGGCTCCGCTCGCCGGCCTCTCGACTGTCCTCTACGGGCGCGATAGCGGCGCCGTCTACGCGGAGTTCTTCATCGTCTCGGTCACGGAGGGATCCGTCGCCCTCGGGCTGGCCATCGCGCTGCGCGTCCTGGCGATCGGACTGCCGAGCGTGGTCCTCATCGCCACCACCGACCCGACCGACCTGGCGGACGGCCTCGCGCAGATCCTGCGCCTGCCCTCGCGCTTCGTGCTCGGCGCTCTCGCCGGCATGCGGCTCGTCGGTCTGCTCGTCGACGACTGGCGCACCCTGTCGATGGCCCGCCGGGCCCGCGGGGTCGCCGACGGCCGCGGGCCCGTCGAGGCGCTCCGCAGCCTCGCGGCCCGCACGTTCTCGCTGCTCGTGCTGGCCATCCGGCGGGGGAGCAGGCTCGCGACGGCGATGGAGGCGAAGGGCTTCGGCTCCGGCGTCCCGCGCACCTGGGCGCGGCAGTCGCGCCTCGGAGCCGGCGACCTCCTGCTGCTCGCGGGCGGAGTGCTGATCGCTGCCGTCGCCGTGACCGCCTCCGTCGTCACCGGCTCCTGGAGCTTCGTCCTGCATGGCTGAGCGGATCCTGCCGCTGACGGATCGGACGGCGGACGACCTCGCCCGGTCCGTGATCGCGCGGCGCCGTCGGACGGTGCTGCTGGACGGACCAAGCGGCTCCGGCAAATCGACGTTCGCGCGCGCGCTGGTCGAGCAGCTCCGTCTCGCGCCGACGGCACCGTCGGTCGCGCTCGTGCGGATGGACGACCTCTACCCCGGCTGGACGGGCCTGGACCGGGCGTCGCGGGAGACGGCCGGGACGCTCGTCCGCCCCCACGGCCTCGGCCTCGCGGCGCACTGGCGGCCCTGGAACTGGGCCGCGGGGACGACGGCCGGGCGCCGCGTCGTCCGCGAGACGCTTCTGGTGCTGGAGGGCTGCGGGTCGGCCGGCGCCGCCGCGCGCCGCCACGCCGATCTGGTGGTCTGGCTCGAGGCCGACGACGAGGTGCGGCGCGTGCGCGCGCTCGAGCGCGACGGCGAGCTCTTCGCTCCGCACTGGGACGCCTGGGACCGCGACTTCCGCTCCTACTGCGCCCGGGAGCGGCCCCGGGAGAACGCCGACCTCGTGCTGGACACGGGCGGCGGGGGAGCGGTGCGCGGCTGAGGGGTCCCCTCCGAGCGCGGCGACGAGCGGATGCCGGTGGGAGGCTCTCCTTCGGCGGTGGTCAGGCCCAGCCGAGCTCGTGCAGCCGGTCGTCGTCGATGCCGTAGAAGTGCGCGATCTCGTGGACGAGCGTGACGTGGATCTCGTCGCGCAGCGCGTCCAGATCGTCGCACGCGGCGAGGTGCGGCTCGCGGAACAGCACGATGCGGTCGGGCATCTCGCCGAAGCCGTAGCGCTCCCGCTCGGTGAGGGCGACACCGTCGTAGTAGCCGAGCAGATCCAGGGTCCCGTCCTCGGGCCGGTCCTCCACGACGAACACGACGTTGTCGAGCCCGTCGACCATGTCGTCCGGGAGCGCGTCGAGCTCGGAGATCACCAGGGCTTCGAAGGCGTCCTCGTCCAGCTCGAGCATCCGGGACCTCTCTGCGTCGGCGATCGCTCCCGCTCGCCGGATGTGCGAAGAGGCCCGGAGTCGGAACTCCGGGCCTCTTCCGCTGCATGCACAGCCACTGGGGTGAGTAACGGGGCTCGAACCCGCGACCTCCTAGACCACAACCAGGCGCTCTGCCAACTGAGCTATACCCACCAGGAGCGTGTTCCGGCGGGGTGACCCGCCGAAGCAACTGTACGAGAGTACTACATCCGCGAGGCGAACTCGTCCACGACGGCGGCCGACACGGCCTGCACCTCGGCGGTGCTCGGCCCCGGCTGCTCCACGAACACGGCACGGCGGTAGTACTGCAGCTCGCGGATGCTCTCGAGGATGTCGGCGAGGGCGCGGTGTCCGCCGTGCTTCTTGGGCGCGTTGAAGTAGATGCGCGGGAACCAGCGCCGTGCCAGCTCCTTGATCGTGCTGACATCGACGTTGCGGTAGTGCAGGTGGCCGTCGAGGCGCGGCATGAACTTCGCGAGGAAGGCGCGGTCGGTGCCGATCGAGTTGCCGGCGAGGGGGGCCTGCTGCTCGGCCGGGACGTGCTTCAGCACGTACTCCAGCACCTCGTACTCGGCCTCCGCGACGCTGACGCCGGAGGGGATCTCGACCAGCAGGCCGGAGGTCTCGTGCATCGACCGGACGAAGTCGCCCATGTTCTCGAGCGCGGTCGCGTCGGGCCGGATGACGAGGGAGAGCCCCTCGTCGAGCGGGTTCAGCTCGAAGTCGGTGACGACGACGGCGATCTCGACGAGCTCGTCGACGGAGAGGTCGAGCCCCGTCATCTCGCAGTCGATCCAGACAAGACGGTCGGGGGCGCTACTCATGCGGGGCAGTCTATCGGCGGCCGCCGACACCCGGTCCGGCCGTCCGGCTCCTCCTACACTGGTCCCTCGTGATCACGCTCGCCTGCTGCCTCCTGATCGTCAACGCCGTGTGGAACGCGATCGTCTGGCCGCCCTTCCTCCGCCGCGTCCGCAAGGACCCGCGGGCGCGCGACGCGGACGGCCGCGCGACGACCTTCCTCCGCGTGCACACGGTGCTCATCGGCGTGTCGCTCGCCCTCGCCGTGGTCTCCCTGGTCGTGGGAGTGCTGGGACTCGTCCGGGGCGCCTAGGCCCCGGCGGGCGCGGCCTCTGCGCTTCGGTATCGTGGTCGCAGTCCGCCCCCGTAGCTCAGCGGATAGAGCAGGAGCCTTCTAATCTCTTGGTCGCAGGTTCGATTCCTGCCGGGGGCACCATCGGATCGGGAGCGCGCCGGTCGCGGTCTCAGGCCCTGTCCCCGGTGGCCCGGGGATCAGCGTCGACGCCTCGCGCCCGTCCTTCGACCGCGTCGCGGCCTCTCCTCGGGCGGCGCTGCGCTCCTCCGAGGAGTGACGCCCGGCACCCACGGGGTTTTCCTCCGCTCCGGTGACCCTCGGACGAGGACTCGCGGAGGCTGCACCAGTAACACACCGGCAAATCGGAGGCAACACCGGCGTGTTTCCCACCCGATGTCGTTTGAGTGTCATTCAGGCACCTAGTCTTGGGGTGTCCGGAATTACAACGACGTAACGAACGGAGGTACGACCATGCTGCTCCTCGCCATCCTCGGTGGAATCGCCGTCGCGTGGACGATCGTCGCGGCGCCCCTCGCCGTACTGGTCGGCCGAGTCGCCCGTGCACGTGATGCACACAGCTAGTCAGTACACGCACCGCCCGCACCACGGAGAAGGCCCCGATCGCACTCGCGATCGGGGCCTTCTTCTCGTGGTCGGGAGCACTCAGACCGAGCTGCGCTCCTGGCCTCGGTCGTCGTCCGAGGCGGACCGCTCGAACCGGGCCTCGTCCGCCCGGACGACCGCCTCATCGTCGGCCGGCACGTCGTCGCGGTCTCCGTCGGCCGGAGCCGACGGCATCGCGTCGTGCTCCGCGTCCGGCTGCGGCTCGGCGGCAGGAGCCGAGCGCTGCGGGTCGACGGGCGGCAGCTCCTCCACGGGACGCTCGCGCGAGGGCACCTCCAGTCGGTCGACGTCGGCGAGCAGGCGGCGGGTCTCCTCCTGCGAGGCGTCCCCGGCCGACGCGGGGAGGACGATCGTGGGCGTCTGTGGGGCTGCAGAGCCTGAGGCGGAGCCCGCGCCGACGACGACCGGTGCGACGGCGGTCGGTGCGGCGGACGGGGGAGCGGTGCGCTGGGGAGCGGCCTCGGCGGTGCTCGCGGCCCGATCGGACGACGGAGCGGACTCGGCGGAGCGGTCTCGACCCGTCTCCGAGAAGCGCCAGCGCTCGAGGTCGGCGAGGAAGGCCTTCCGGGCGCGCCCGGGCTTGTCCCGCCACTGCACGAGGCGGTCGCGGAACTCGCCCACGCTCGCCTGCGTCTGGTAGCCGCCGGTGCTCGACGTGTGCTTCAGCTCGGCGAGCTCGTGAGCGGCCCAGTTGGCCGCGACTCCGGAGCCCTTGACGGGCAGGAGGCGCAGGTGCGTCTCGGCCTGCGCGGACGCGCGGTCGCTGAGGACGCGCTCCGGGCTGCTGAGGACGTTCCAGGCCGAGGCGTCGACCGCGGCGTCGACGAGCGTCGCGATGACCGCGTTCTTCCGCTCGTGATCCTGCTGACGGATGAGGCGCGCGATGGACGCTCGGAAGACGGAGGCGATCACGATCGCTCCGACCACCACGGCCAGCAGGACCACAGCGGCCGTGAAGACCGCCTGGTGTCCGTCGCTCGTGCGGATCCAGGACATGAACTCGTTCCACCACTGCATGGGGCGAACGCTATCCGGGGCGGTCGCCGCCGCCCGTTCGGCACGCCGCCGACCGGGCGGATCGGCGCGTCAGGCGACGCGGAAGACCTCGATCGCGTCGTCGACGCTCCAGAACTCGCCGAGCTCGGCGCCGGCGGGCATGCCCGCCCGCAGCAGCCGGGCGCGGTACCGCTCGCCGAGCGGATCCTCGACCAGCTCGATGTGACCGACCACGGCGCCCGAGCCGGTGCTCACGCGCCACAGCCGGGCGTTGACCCGGGTGAGCGTCGGCGGGGTGCGGGTGGCGTGCAGCGTGGACAGGGACATCGGTTCCTCCTGCTCGAGTCTCGGAGCACCCACCGGCCGAGTGCTGTCGCAGACTACGGCCGACCACCGACATCCCCGCCGGGGCGTCAGCGCAGGGTCGTGCCGTGCACCGCGAACTCCTCGATCGCGTCGATCTCCTCCTGCGAGAGGGGGCCGGCGTCCAGCGCGGCGACGTTCTGCTCGAGCTGCGCGACGCTCGACGCGCCGATGATGGCGCTCGTGACGGTGGGCACCCGGAGCACCCAGCTCAGGGCGAGCTGGGCCAGCGACTGGCCGCGCTGCTGCGCGATCGCGTTCAGGCCGCGGGCGCGCGTCAGGTACGCCTCGTCGATCCGGTCGAAGGAGAGGAAGCGCGACGTCGCCGCACGGGACCCCTCCGGCACGGTGCCGTCGAGGTAGCGGTCCGTCAGGAGCCCCTGCGCCAGCGGCGAGAAGACGATGCAGCCGGTGCCGAGCTCGTCGAGCACGGGGAAGAGGCCGTCCTCGGGTCCGCGGTCGAAGAGGGAGTAGCGGGGCTGGTGCAGGAGGAGCGGGACTCCGCTGCCCGCCAGTGCCGCCTGCGCGGCCCGGGTCTGCTCGGGCGAGTAGTTCGAGATGCCGGCGTAGAGCGCCTTGCCCGACTCCACGGCCGAGACGAGAGCGCCCATGGTCTCCTCGATCGGAGTCTCCGGGTCCGGACGGTGCGAGTAGAAGACGTCGACGTAGTCGACGCCGATCCGCTGCAGGCTCTGGTCGAGCGAGGAGAGCAGGTACTTGCGCGAGCCGCCGTCCCCGTACGGGCCGGGCCACATGTCGTATCCGGCCTTGGACGAGATGACGATCTCGTCGCGGTACGGGCGGAGGTCCTCCGCGAGGATGCGGCCGAAGGCCGTCTCGGCGGCGCCGTAGGGCGGTCCGTAGTTGTTCGCGAGGTCGAAGTGGGTGACGCCCAGGTCGAACGCGCGGCGGAGGATCGCGCGCTGCGTGTCGAGGGAGCGGTCGGATCCGAAGTTGTGCCAGAGGCCCAGCGACAGGGCGGGCAGCAGCAGGCCGCTCCGTCCGGTGCGTCGGTAGTCCATGCGGTCGTAGCGGGCGGGGGCGGCGTCGTAGCTCACGCCGCGACTCTATTGCAGGGGGCGGATCCGCGGAATGCAGGGGGCGGTGAGCGTGTTGGACCGACTGACGCCCCCGGCACCCCGGACGCGTCGACGCGACAGGAAGTGAGTCACACGCAATGCGCACATTCGTACTCGCCGGAGGATGCTTCTGGTGTCTGGACGCCGTCTACCGCGTCCTCGACGGCGTGACCGACGTCGTCTCCGGCTACACCGGCGGCCGCACGACCGAGCCCGACTACGAGGACGTCTGCTCCGGGCGCACCGGCCACGCCGAGGCCGTCGCCGTCACCTTCGACCCCGAGGTCATCCCCGAGCAGGTCGTCCTCGACGTCTTCTTCACCCTGCACGACCCGCGACAGCTGAACCGCCAGGGCAACGACGTCGGCACGCAGTACCGCTCGGCGATGTTCTACTCCTCCGACGAGGAGAAGGAGCTGTTCGAGACCGCGCGCGACCGTGCGTCCGAGTGGTGGGACGGCCCGATCGTCACCGAGATCTCGCCGCTGGGCGTGTACTACCCCGCCGAGGACTACCACCAGGACTTCTTCGCGAAGAACCCGGGCCAGGGCTACTGCATGGCGGTCGCACTGCCCAAGGTGAACAAGATCCGCAAGTCCTACTCGAGGTACATCACCGCGTCGTAACGCTCCTCCACAGGGGACGATCCGCTCGTCCTCTCCCCAGAAGGGCCCGCCTCCACCTCGGAGGCGGGCCCTTCGTCGCGACACTGGCCCTGCGGCGCCCGAGCGGTACCAGCCCCCTCCGCCCGGGCGCCGTGCCCGTCGCAGCCGTGGCGGGGCAGGAGTAGAGAGGACACGACCATGACCGACACGCTGACCGTCATCGGGACCATCGGCACCGAGCCCCGGAGCATCGACACCTCCAGCGGCACCGCGATGACCAGCTTCCGGCTCGCCTCGACGCAGCGGCGCTACGACCGCTCGGAGCAGCGCTGGGTCGACGTCTCGACCAACTGGTACACCGTCACCGCGTTCAACGGCCTGGCCGGCAACGCGCTGTCCTCCCTGTCGCGCGGCGACCGGATCCTGGTCGCCGGGCGGCTCGGGGTGAGGGCCTGGGAGGCGGGAGGCAAGGCCGGTACCGATGTGGTCCTCACGGCCGAGGGCATCGGGCACGACCTCGCCTGGGGGACCAGCAGCTTCACGAAGACCGTCGGGCGCGCCTCTGCTCCCGCCCCCGCCGCCGAGCCCGCGTGGAGCGAGGAGGCGCCGCGCGAGGGCGCCGCGGCGGGGGACTGGGGCGCGTCGGGCCATGACCGCGGTGATGCCGTGCCCGAGCCGCCGGTGGCGGCGGGCGTCGGCGGAGGCGCTCCCGGTCTCTCGGTAGGATCCGGGGAGACCCCGTTCTGATCCGGGGGACCGGAGCGAGAGCCGTCCCGGTCGGGAGGAGCCGGGCGTGACACGGAACCGAGCGGCCCGCATCGCGCTCGTGCTCGGCGGTCTCGCCGTCTGCCTCTCCGGTTGCACGTCGCCGTCGGCGCCGGACCCCGTGGTGTCCTCCTCCGCGGCCGAGGCGCCGGCACCGGCGGAGTCCGCCGCACCCGTCGCCTTCGTGCCGGGCGGGACGACGGAGCAGAACCTCCCCGTGTTCGAGCAGACCCTTCGCGCGGCGGCCGAGCCCGATCCGGAGGTGAGCGGCTCCAGCGTGGTCGACGCGCTCGTCGCGGCGGGGTTCTCCCGCGAGTCTATGCAGCTGACAGCGGACGAGACCTCGGTCGGACTCGACGCGGACTCGGTGCAGGTCTCCGTCAAGCTCGGGGAGTCGTGCCTCATCGGCCAGTACGGCCCGAAGAGCGGCGGGGTGCGGGCGGTGATCGCGGCACCGATCTCGACCGGCGCCTGCCTGGTCGGCCGGACCGTCCCGATCCAGGGCTGACCCGGCGACGCTCGAGACGAGACGCCCCTTCGTGTGCCCCGGTCGGGGTCGAGAGGGAGGAAGGGATCCTCGACATGCCTCCACACCTCCCGATCGCGAGAGAGCGGGGAAACCGTCCCGCCCCTCCGGGGGACCACTGCGAGCGGTGCGGAGAGGAGGATCGGCGCCGTCTCCTCCGGCTGGGACCGCCGGTGAAGGGTCGATCGACGCCGGCCTCCCCTCCCCGGGAGTCCGCTCCGCACGGTTAGGCTGCCCTGGCCGACACGTGTGCCCCAGCAGGGGTACCGGGACGGACGTGCCGACGGGAGCGCTCGGCACGAGGACCACGACGAGGGGGAACTCGCCATGACCACATCCCGACCGCAGACGACGACGCGAGCGAGGTGGAGGCGCACCGCCATCGCGGTCGCGAGCACGGCAGCCGTCGTCCTCGGAGTGACGACAGGAGCCGGAGCGGCCGCCGCCGCGGAGAGCCGGATGGTCGCGCTGACGAGTCCCTACAACTGGTCGACCACCGAGACGTTCTCGGCCGCCCAGACCGCTGCCGTCGCGGGCGACGTCACCGGGCTCGACGTCACGCTTTCCGACTCCGCTCGGCCGACGGGACCGTACCCGGCGTTCACGACCTACAACTGGGCCATCGGGGACTACGACCTCGCCGGGTCGGCGACCCTCGCGTCCGGAAGTCGCAGCTTCCGCATCGACCTGAAGCAGCCCCTCGCCTCGTTCGGCAGTGGAACCGTCGCTCTGCAGATCACTGCGCAGAAGCAGCCGATCAAGAACCCCGAGGAGCCGATCGGCCAGCCGGTCGACAGCGGCTACGAGCTGACCACGTCGGCCACCCTCTCCGTCGCCGAAGCCTCCGGCAGCGGCGGCGTCGGCGGGGTCGACCTCAGCGGGACCGCGCAGACGCTGCAGCGGAGCGCCGCGTACTTCGCGTACAAGAAGGACGTCGACGTCGTGGAGGTCAAGGGCGGCGACACCGTCGTCCTCGAGTCCAACCGGGACGGCTTCTACGACCTCCAGGGGCTCGCCGCCTACGTCGGTCCCAGCAGGACCGAGCGGATCCCCGCCCAGGTGGTCGCGGACAACGATCAGTCCAAGGTCACCGTGACGATCCCGTCCAGCGCCTACGACGCCTACAAGGACCGCGTGAGCAGCCTGCTCCAGGTCACCGGCATCAGCAACGGCAGGGTGGAGCAGCCCCGCGGAGCGACCATCACGTCGGACGCCGCGGTCCGCGTGACAGGAAGCGGAGCCACCACCCCGCCGGTCACGCCGACCCCGACGGCCACCGCGACCACCCCGCCGGTCACGCCGACCCCGACCACTCCTCCGGTCACGCCCACGCCGACCGCAACGCCGACCGCCCCGCCCGCCGGCTCGCCGGCCGTCTCGCGCATCTCGGGCACCGACCGTCAGGGCACCGCGGTCGAGGTGTCCAAGCGCACCTTCCCGGCGAACGTCCCCGTCGTCTACGTCGCCACCGGGCAGAACTTCCCGGACGCGCTCAGCGCCGGACCCGCCGCGGCCAAGGCGGGCGGGCCGCTGCTCCTGGTCGACCGCGACTCGATGAGCCAGGTCGTCCGCACCGAGCTGACGCGTCTCAAGCCCGCGAAGATCGTCGTCGTCGGCTCCGAGCTCAGCGTCGGCAGCCAGGTCTACAACGACCTGGCCGGGTACGCGACGAACAGGAACATCACGCGCCTCGGCGGAGTCGACCGCTACGACACCTCGAAGAAGATCCTGCAGTACGCCTTCCCCACCGGCTCCTCGAGGGCCTGGCTGGCGACGGGCGAGAAGTTCCCCGACGCTCTGAGCGCCAGCGCCGCGGCCGGCGCGAAGGACGCTCCGGTGGTGCTGACCAACGGCACCGGCTCCACGGTGGACCCCCTCACCCAGCAGATCATCAGCGGCCTCAAGATCAGGACGCTGACCATCGCGGGCTCCTCGCTCTCGGTCAGCGCCGGCATCGAGCGCTCGATCACGGGCCCGGTGATCACCCGTATCGGCGGGACCGACCGGTACGACACCTCGGAGAAGCTGAACAAGGCGGCCTTCACCTCGGCGAATACCGTCTACCTCGCGACCGGTGAGAAGTTCCCCGACGCCCTGGCCGGAGCCACGGCGGCGGGCTACACCGGGAGCCCGCTCTTCGCGGTCCAGCCCACCTGCGTGCCCCGGGCGGTCCTCGCCGACATCACCGCGTCCAAGGCGACGCAGGTGATCCTGCTCGGCAGCACGGACACGCTGTCCGAGGCGGTGGAGCGCCTGACGCCCTGCAGCTGATCCGCACCGTCGTCCGCTGACGCGATCCGCCCTCCCCACCGGCCCGGCCGGAGCGGAGGGCGGTCCGCGTTCAGGCGCTCCCTCCGACGCGGACCGGCGAGTTCCCGTTATCCTCGACTGGTGCGGACGGTCCCGCGGCCTGCGCTCCGCGTCGGCCGGGGCCCGGCGTCCCGCCCCGGTCCGAGCCTCCGTCAGCGCCTCCGCGCGGAGCAGGGGACCGGCGGGCGACCCGACTCCGCGCAGACCGACGGACTTGAGGACTGGGCATGGCTGAATACATCTACTCGATGGTGCGCGCGCGGAAGGCGGTCGGCGACAAGCTGATCCTGGACGACGTCACCATGTCGTTCCTGCCGGGAGCGAAGATCGGCGTGGTCGGGCCCAACGGCGCCGGCAAGTCGACGATCCTGAAGATCATGGCGGGGCTGGACACGCCGAGCAACGGCGAGGCGCGGCTCAGCCCGGGCTACACCGTCGGCATCCTGATGCAGGAGCCCGAGCTCGACGAGACCAAGACGGTGCTCGAGAACGTCCAGGAGGGCGTGGGCGAGATCAAGGGCAAGATCGACCGCTTCAACGAGATCTCCCTCGCGATGGCCGACCCGGACGCCGACTTCGACAGCCTCCTCGCCGAGATGGGGACCCTGCAGGAGGCGATCGACGCCGCCGACGCCTGGGACCTGGACTCGCAGCTGGAGCAGGCGATGGACGCGCTGCGCACCCCGCCGGGTGACTCCCTCGTCACCAACCTCTCGGGTGGCGAGAAGCGCCGCGTGGCGCTCACCAAGCTCCTCCTGCAGAAGCCCGACCTGCTGCTGCTCGACGAGCCCACCAACCACCTCGACGCCGAGAGCGTGCTCTGGCTCGAGCAGTTCCTCTCGAAGTACCCCGGCGCCGTGCTCGCCGTCACCCACGACCGGTACTTCCTCGACAACGTCGCGGAGTGGATCGCCGAGGTCGACCGCGGCCACCTCTACCCCTACGAGGGCAACTACTCGACTTACCTCGAGAAGAAGAGCGCCCGCCTGGAGGTCCAGGGCAAGAAGGACGCCAAGCTCGCCAAGCGGCTCACCACCGAGCTCGACTGGGTGCGCAGCAACGCCAAGGGCCGTCAGGCCAAGTCGAAGGCGCGCCTGGCGCGCTACGAGGAGATGGCGGCCGAGGCCGAGAAGACGCGCGTGCTCGACTTCGAGGAGATCGTCATCCCGGTGGGCCCCCGTCTGGGCTCCCAGGTCATCGACGCGAAGAAGCTGCACAAGCAGTTCGGCGAGCGCGTCCTCATCGACGACCTCAGCTTCACGCTGCCCCGCAACGGCATCGTCGGCGTCATCGGCCCGAACGGCGTCGGCAAGACCACGCTCTTCAAGACGATCGTGGGCTTCGAGCCGCTCGACTCGGGCGACCTGAAGATCGGCGAGACGGTCGACATCTCCTACGTCGACCAGAGCCGCGGCGGCATCGACCCGCAGAAGAACCTGTGGGAGGTCGTCTCCGACGGGCACGACTACATCACCGTCGGGAAGACCGAGATCCCCTCCCGCGCCTACGTCTCGCAGTTCGGCTTCAAGGGCCCGGACCAGCAGAAGAAGGCCGGCGTCCTCTCCGGCGGCGAGCGGAACCGCCTCAACCTCGCGCTGACGCTCAAGCAGGGCGGCAACCTGCTCCTGCTCGACGAGCCCACCAACGACCTCGACGTCGAGACCCTGGGCAGCCTCGAGAACGCGCTCCTCGAGTTCCCGGGCTGCGCCGTGGTCATCACTCACGACCGGTGGTTCCTCGACCGGATCGCGACCCACATCCTCGCCTACGAGGGCACCGAGGAGGACCCGGCCAACTGGTACTGGTTCGAGGGCAACTTCGAGGCGTACGAGGAGAACAAGATCGAGCGCCTCGGCCCGGACGCGGCGAAGCCGCACCGCTCCGCGTACCGCAAGCTCACCCGCGACTGATGCGCCTGCACGTCGCCATCCCGCTGCGCTGGTCGGACTTCGACGCCTACGCGCACGTGAACAACGCCGAGATGCTGCGCCTGCTCGAGGAGGCGCGCATCCAGGCGTTCTGGAAGCCGGACTCGCCGCAGCCCGGCGGGATGGCGACGGCGGTGCTCGACGCACGGCCGGGCGCCGAGTCGATCAGCCTCATCGCCCGGCAGGAGATCGAGTACCTCGCGCCGATCCCGTACATGCGCGCGCCGATCGACGTGGAGCTGTGGATCGGGCGGATCGGCGGGGCGAGCCTCGAGGTCTGCTACGAGCTCTACTCGCCCGCCGGCGTCGTCCCGCGGGTGCTCTTCACGAAGGCGGCCACCACTCTGGTGCTGGTCACCGCCGCGACGGGCAGGCCCCAGCGCATCCCGGAGGAGCTCCGCGAGGCGTGGGGCCCCTACGTCGAGGAGCCCATCACCTTCTCGAAGCGGGGCTGAGCTCAGCCCAGGGGGACGCGGACCATGCCCTCCTGGGCGACGCTCGCCACGAGCACGCCCTCCTGCGTGTAGATGCGCCCGAGCGAGAGCCCGCGTCCGCCGGACGCGCTCGGCGCCTCCTGCACGTAGAGGAGCCACTGGTCCACGCGCGCGGGGCGGTGCCACCACATCGCGTGGTCGAGGCTCGCTATCCGCAGGCCCGGCGTCGTCCACGCCGCACCGTGCCGGCGGAGCGTGGATTCGAGGATCGTGTAGTCGCTCGCGTAGGCGAGGGCGGCGCGGTGCAGCATCGGATCGTCCGGCAGCGGTCCGAGCGAGCGCATCCACACGCTCTGGTGCGCGACCCGCTCGGGGTCGGCCCGGAGGTACACCGGCTGCTCGACGTGCCGCACGTCGAAGGGGCGCTGCGTGGCCCAGAAGCTGCCGACCGGGTGGTCGACCCCCGCGAGGATCTCAGCGGTGCTCGGCAGCGACTCCGGGTCGGGGATCCCCTCCGGCATCGGCGCCTGGTGGTCGAGACCCTCGTCCTCGGTCTGGAACGAGGCGATCATCGAGAGGATGGGGCGTCCGTTCTGGTAGGCCTGCGTCCGCCGCGTGCAGAAGGAGCGGCCGTCGTGGATCCGGTCGACCGAGAACGTGATCGGCAGGGAGACGTCCCCGGGGCGGAGGAAGTACCCGTGCATCGAGTGCACGGAGCGCCCCTCGACGGTGCGACCGGCCGCGATGAGCGACTGCGCGAGGACCTGGCCGCCGAAGACCCGCCCCTCGGGCATCCACTGCGAGGGACCCGTCGAGATGTCCTCGCTGGTGCGGGCGCCGGTGTCCGTCAGGTCGAGCGCGGTGAGGAACGAGGACAGGGGATCGGGCACGGTACCTCCGGGGTGTCGGGCGGTGGGGCGAGCGGCCTCGGGTAAGTTTATCGACGCGATGAGTTCGTCCTTCTCCCTGGCGGATCCGCCCAGCCTGTCGGATCTGCGCGTCTTCCTCGGCCGTTCGGCCCGGGTCGAGGACGGTGCGGTCCGGCTCCTCGCCGACGACCACGTGCTGGCCGCCTACACCGCGATCCTCCAGCCCCGCGGTCTGCTCGACCGCTCCGCGACCGTGCTGGGCCTGCGCGTCTTCGCGCTCGACGAGCCCGCCGGTTTCGACCGGGTCGTGCCGATCCGTGCGCTGTCGGACCGCCTCGCCCGCCTGCAGTGGGAGCCGGGCGGAGCGGACGGCAAGCCGGTTGTGCTGCCCGACGGCGACGACGCGACGGCGGGACCCTGGGCGGGCGTCTCCCCGCCCCGCGGCGGCTGGACCCGGCGCGAGCCCGTGGACCCGGGCTTCCTGGAGCGCGTCGCGCGCGAGGGGATCGACGAGATCGCGGCGGCCGTCGGCTCCGAGACGGGCGAGCAGATCGTCGGCCGCGTGCGGTCGAGCGTCTGGGGCCGCCCGCTCGACGGCCTCGAGGACGTCCCGGCGGGAGCGGCGTTCGCCCTCTTCGCGCTCGGGTTCCTCGGCGCCGACGACCCGGTCGCCCTGCTCGAGAGCGGCGCCTGGCGCCGCCTCACCTCACGGCGCGGACACGTGCTGGTCCGCACCCCGGGCTGAGCGGCTACTCCTCGAAGGTGTTCACCATCGCGTGGGCGGCGCGCTCCAGGTAGTCCCAGAGCAGGGCGTCGTCGGCCGGAGCGAGCTCGAGATCGTCGACGGCCGTCCGCATGTGCTGGAGCCAGTGGTCGCGGGCCTCGGGGTTGATCCGGAACGGCTGGTGCCGCATCCGCAGGCGCGGGTGGCCGCGCTCCTCGCTGTAGGTGCCCGGGCCGCCCCAGTACTGCTCGAGGAAGCCGGTCAGCCGCTGGATCGCGCCCTCGAGGTCGTGCTCGGGGTACATCGGCCAGAGGACCTCGTCCTCGCGGACGCCCTCGTAGAAGCGGCGGACCAGGCGCTCGAACGTCGGCCGGCCGCCGATGTGCTCCCAGAAGCTGCGCAGCGGAGGCGCGCCGCCGATCTGCAGGCCGCTCACGAGCGCGCTCCCGTCGGGCCGGAGGTGCCGCCGCCGTCCTGGGGCGGCGTCCCGCTCCCGCGCCGCAGCGCGCGGGGGAGCCGCACGGGCTTGCCGTGCTCGGTGCTGATCGTGGGGGAGGGCGTGGTCCGCGGCGGTTTAGCGCCTCCGACGCTCGTCGCCCCCTCGAAGCCCTCGAGGACGACGGTGGCCAGCGAGGGGAGCTTCACGTCGAGCGCGTCGAGCGACTTCTTCAGGCGCAGGCGCAGCTCGCGGGCGACGTCGTCCTTGGCGGTGGTGCGGGTCTTGACCACGACCCGGATGATCAGGGCGTCGTCGGCGATGGACTCCAGGCCCCAGAGCTCGGGCTTGTCGATGATCCGGGCCCGCCAGCGACTGCTCGCCGCCAGCTCGTTCGCGGTCGCGAGGACCGTGGACTGCACCTGCTCGAGGTCCGTCTCGTAGGGCACGGCCAGGTCGACGATGACGCGCGACCAGCCCTGCGACATGTTCCCGACCCGGACGATCTCGCCGTTGCGGACGAACCAGAGGGTGCCGTTGACGTCGCGGATCTGCGTCACCCGGACGCCGACCGACTCGACCACGCCCGTCGCCTGCCCGGTGTCGACGACGTCGCCGACCCCGAGCTGGTCCTCCGCGACCATGAACAGCCCATTCAGGACGTCCTTGACGATGTTCTGCGCGCCGAAGCCGAGGCCCGCGCCGAGGGCGGCCGTCAGCAGGGCGAAGGAGCCGATGAGGTCCTTGTCGATCGTCGTCACGATCATGACCAGGGCGATGACGACGATCAGGATCGAGCTCAGGTTGTTGAGGATCGACCCGAGCGTGCGCGTGCGCTGCACCACCCGCACGGCCGCGAGCGGCGACGCGGCGATCGACTGGGTGTCCTCGACGCGCTGTCGGCGCTTCACTCCCGACACGATCTGGTCGACGACGCGGCCGATCACGAAGTGGGCGATGACGCGCACCAGCAGCGCGCCCAGCACGATCCCGAGGATCGCGACCACCTTCCAGAAGGGCTCGGACTCGAAGAAGGAGACGGTGGCGGCGACAGGATCCGGGGTGGAGGTCTGAAGAAGCAGCATGACCGCTCCAGGCTACGGGACGCCTCCCTCCGAGACGGGTGCACGAGCCCCGCGCGCGTATAGATTCGAAGCGGGTCCGCTCGGACCCGGACACCGCCCTGGGAAGGACGCCCGATGCTCCACTCCACCCGGACTCCCGCCGAGAAGCGCCGCCTCTTCCGCGAGCGCCTCGCCTCGGGCGAGCTGCTGCAGCTGCCCGGCGCGTTCACTCCGCTCTCCGCGCGCCTCATCGAGGCGAAGGGCTTCGACGGGATCTACGTCTCGGGCGCCGTGCTCTCGGCCGAGCTGGGGCTGCCGGACATCGGGCTCACCACGCTCAGCGAGGTGGCCGGCCGCTCGCAGCAGATCGCGCGCCTGACCGACCTGCCCGTCCTCGTCGACGCGGACACCGGCTTCGGCGAGCCGCTGAACGTCGCTCGCACGGTGCAGATGCTCGAGGACGCCGGAGTCGCGGGGCTGCACATCGAGGACCAGGTGAACCCCAAGCGCTGCGGGCACCTCGACGGCAAGGCGGTCGTCGACGAGGCGACCTCGGTGCGGAGGATCGCGGCGGCCGTCGACGCGCGCCGCGACTCCGATCTGGTGATCATGGCCCGCACCGACATCCGCGCCCTCGACGGCCTGCCAGCCGCGATCGACCGCGCCAAGCGCCTCGTCGACGCCGGAGCCGACGCAGTGTTCCCCGAGGCGATGCGCGACCTGTCCGAGTTCGAGGCCGTGCGCGCCGCGATCGACGTGCCGATCCTCGCCAACATGACCGAGTTCGGCAAGAGCGAGCTGTTCACCGCGCAGCAGCTCGCCGACGTCGGCGTGAACGTCGTGATCCACCCGGTCTCGCTGCTCCGGATCGCGATGGGCGCCGCGATGCGGGCACTCGACGCCCTCAAGGCGGAGGGGTCGCTCCGCTCGGAGGTCCCGGGCATGCAGACGCGCGCCGAGCTCTACGAGCTCCTCGACTACGCCTCGTACAGCCGCTTCGACGAGGGCGTCTTCGACTTCTCGCTCGCCGACCACTACGGCGCCTGAGCGCGCCGACCCGCATGAACCGGCGGCGCTCCCCGGCGCCGCCGCCCGCCTCTCGCGAAGGAGCGAAGGATGAGCACGACCGATCAGGACATCCGCAAGGGACTCGTGGGGGTCGTCGTCGACACGACGGCCGTCTCGAAGGTCGACCCGGCGTCGAACTCGCTGCTCTACCGCGGCTACCCCGTGCAGGAGCTCGCGGCGGGGACCTCGTTCGAGGACGTGGCCTGGCTGCTCTGGCACGGCGAGCTCCCCACTGCGGAGGAGGCGGCCGGGCTGGCCGCCGTGGAGCG
This sequence comes from Rathayibacter sp. AY1E2, assembly GCF_002932325.1. Classification (NCBI taxonomy): domain Bacteria; kingdom Bacillati; phylum Actinomycetota; class Actinomycetes; order Micrococcales; family Microbacteriaceae; genus Rathayibacter; species Rathayibacter sp. AY1E2. Next base: position 263,498 of record NZ_PSVO01000001.1, on the reverse strand, counting down.
GGCCCACCGCGCCCTGGCCCCCGAGGTGCGCACCGTGATCGACCTGCTGCCGCTGTCGGCGCACCCGATGGACGTGGTGCGGACGGCGGTGAGCGTCCTGGGCGCGCTCGAGGAGGATCCGGACGCCGACGCTCCCGAGGCCGTGCTGGAGCGCTCCGTGCGGCTCTGGGCGGCACTGCCGGCGATCGTCGCCTACGCTCAGCGCCGCCTGCGCGGCCTCGAGCCGATCGATCCGCGCGACGACCTCGACTACTCCGAGAACTTCCTCTGGACGACCTTCGGCGAGGTGCCGGAGCCGGTCGTCGTCGACGCGTTCCGCGTCTCGCTGGTGCTCTACGCCGAGCACTCCTTCAACGCCTCGACGTTCACGGCCCGCGTCGTGACGTCGACGCTGTCGGACGTCCACTCCGCCGTGACCGCCGCCGTGGGAGCGCTCAAGGGACCGCTCCACGGCGGGGCGAACGAGGCCGTGCTGCACGTGCTCGACGAGGTCGGCACCGGACCGGAGGCGGACCGGCGGTCCCGCGAGTGGCTCGCCGAGGCTCTCGGACAGCGCCGGAAGGTCATGGGGTTCGGCCACCGGGTCTACAAGTCGGGCGACTCGCGGGTGCCGACCATGGACGCCGCTCTCCGGCGGCTCGCCGAGCACGAGGGGGCCGGCGAGATGATGGAGCTGTACGACGCTCTGGCCGCGGCGATGGCCGAGCGGACGGGCATCCTGCCGAACCTCGACTACCCGTCCGGCCCCGCCTACCGGCTGATGGGCTTCGACACCGGGATCTTCACTCCGCTGTTCGTCGCCGCGCGGGTGGTGGGCTGGACGGCCCACGTGATCGAGCAGCGGGGCTCGAACGCGCTCATCCGGCCGCTGTCCGCCTATGACGGGCCGGAGCGCCGCTCGGTCCCGCAGCGCTAGGCGCCGGGAGCGGGGAGAGCCGCCCGGTCCCGCAGCGCCGAGCGCCGGGGGACCGGGCGGCTCACTGTCAGCCCCGGGTGTCGCGCTCCTGGGCGCGGAGCGCACGCTCCACGCCGGCCAGGTTCTCGATCACGAGTCGGCGCAGCGCCGGGACCTCCGGGTTCGCGTCGAGCCAGGCGCGGGTGGCGTCGACGATCTCCTGCGAGGGCGTGGCGGCCGGGTAGAAGCCGACGACCAGGTACTCGGCGATCTTGTAGCTCTTCGACTCCCAGAGGGTGCGGAGGGCGTCGAAGTAGACCGGGACCATCGCGTCGAGCAGGCGCGGGTCCGCGGCGCGCTGGAAGCCCAGGCCCGTCGAGCGGACGATCGTGTTCGGTGCCGAGTCGTCGGCCGTGACGGAGTCCCACGCCGCGCGCTTCGCCTCCGCGGTCGGCAGTGCGGCACGGGCGTGCGCGGCCGACTGCTGGCCGGTCGCCGTGTTGTCCGAGGCGAGCGCCGCGTCGATGTCGTCCGCACCGGCCCGCCCGCCGGCGACGAGAGCGATCAGCAGCTCCCAGCCGAGGTCGGTGTCGATGTCGAGGCCGCCGAGGGCGGTGGAGCCGTCGAGCAGCGCCTGCACGGCCTCGAGGTGCGCCGGGGTGGACGCGATCGCGGCGAAGAACTTCACGAACTGGAACTGCGCGTCGCTGCCCGGCTCGGCGCTCTGCGCGAGCGTCCACAGCTGATCGCCCGCCTCCTCGACGACCTCGGCCCGGTACTCCGGAGCGACGTACTGGGTGGCGGTGGCGACGAGCTGGTTGAGCACCGTCCGCAGGGTCGTGGACTCGGTCTCGGTCGCGACGTTGCCCAGGACGAGGCGGACGAAATCGCGCGGCGCCGACTCGGCGTCGCGGGTCGAGTCCCAGACCGAGCCCCAGACCAGCGAGCGGGCCAGGGGGCTGTCGATGCTCGCGAGGTGCTCGACGGCCACGGCGAGCGAGGCGTCGTCGAGGCGGACCTTCGCGTAGGCGAGGTCGTCGTCGTTGAGCAGCACGAGCGCCGGACGGGTGCGGCCGATCAGCTCGGGCACCTCGGTGCGCTCCCCGTCGACGTCCAGCTCGAGGCGGTCGACGCGGACGAGGCGCTCGCCCTCGAAGTCGTACAGGCCGATCGCCAGGCGGTGCGGGCGGATCGTCGGGTACTCCTCGACCGCGGTCTGCAGGATCGCGAAGGACGCGATCGCTCCGCTCTCGTCGACCGCGATCTCGGGGCGGAGCGTGTTCACGCCGGCCGTCTCGAGCCACTGCGCCGACCACTCGGTGAGGTCGCGCCCGCTGGTGGCCTCCAGCTCGACCAGCAGGTCGCGCAGCTCCGTGTTCGAGAAGGCGTGCTTGACGAAGTACTCGTGGACGCCGGCGAGGAACTCCTTCTCGCCGACCCACGCGACGAGCTGCTTGAGCACCGAGGCGCCCTTGGCGTAGGTGATGCCGTCGAAGTTGACCTGGACGTCCTCGAGATCGTTGATGGTCGCGACGATCGGGTGGGTCGAGGGCAGCTGGTCCTGGCGGTAGGCCCAGCTCTTCTCCATCGCGGCGAAGGTGGTCCACGCCTCGGTCCACTCCGTCGCCTCCGCGGTGGCGAGGGTGGAGGCGTACTCGGCGAACGATTCGTTGAGCCAGAGGTCGTTCCACCACTTCATCGTGACCAGGTCGCCGAACCACATGTGGGCGAGCTCGTGGAGGATCGTGACGACCCGGCGCTCCTTGATCGCGTCCGTCACCTTGGAGCGGAACACGTAGGTCTCGGTGAAGGTCACCGCTCCCGCGTTCTCCATCGCGCCGGCGTTGAACTCGGGGACGAACAGCTGGTCGTACTTCGCGAACGGGTACGGGACGCCGAACTTCTCCTCGTAGAAGGCGAAGCCCTGCTTCGTCTTCTCGAACACGTAGTCGGCGTCGAGGAAGGGCGCGAGCGAGGCCCGGGCGAAGACCCCCAGCGGGATGGTGCGGCCGTCGGAGGAGACGAGCGAGTCGGTCTCGACCACGTAGGGTCCGGCGACGAGGGCCGTGATGTAGGAGGAGATGCGCGGGGTGGGCTCGAAGCTCCAGGTCGCGATCCCCTCGCCCGCCGGGACCGGCTCGGGAGTGGGCTGGTTCGACACGACCTGCCACTGCGCGGGCGCGGTGACGGTGAAGCGGAACTCGGCCTTGAGGTCCGGCTGCTCGAACACCGCGAAGACGCGGCGGGAGTCGGGCACCTCGAACTGCGAGTACAGGTACACCTCGCCGTCGACGGGGTCGACGAAGCGGTGCAGGCCCTCGCCCGTGTTGGTGTAGAGCATGTCGGCGACGACGGTGAGCTCGTTGTCCGCAGCCAGGGAGTCGAGGCGGATCCGGACGCCGTCGGCGACGTCGGCGGGGTCGAGCTCCGCGCCGTTGAGGGTGACGGAGTGGACCGTGCCCGTGACGGCGTCGATGAAGCTCGAGGCGCCCTCGGTGGCGGAGAAGCGCACCGTGGTCGTGCTGAGGAAGGTCTCGGCTCCCCGGGTCAGGTCGAGGGCGATGTCGTAGTCGTGGACCTGGATCAGCGAGGCGCGCTCCTGCGCCTCGCTCCGGGTGAGGTTGTCTCCTGGCACGGGGGTGCTCCATCCGTTCGTCTCGGGCGCTGCCGCGGGCGCCGGGGTGCGGGCGCCGCCGATCCACCCTAGAGCTGCCGGGACCTGCCGTGGAGCCCCGTGGCGCCGATCCTGCGGAGCCGCCGGGGAGCGCGGACGCGGCCCCGGCGAGCGGCGTAGCGTGTCCCCATGACCTCTGTGGACTTCTGGTTCGACCCGTCCTGCCCGTGGGCCTGGATGACCTCGCGATTCGTGGACGAGGTGACCCCCGCGCGCGACCTCGACGTGCAGTGGCACATCATGAGCCTCGCCGTCCTCAACGAGGACAAGGACGTGGACGACTCGTACCGCGCCTTCCTCCCGCGCGCGCTGCGCTACACGCGCCTGGTCGCCGCCGTCGCCGAGCGCGAGGGCCGCGAGCACGTGAAGCCGCTCTACGACGCGCTCGGCACCCGGATCCACCCGGGGGGGCGCACCGACGTCGACGCGGTGATCGCCGAGTCGCTCGCCGAGCTCGGCCTGCCCGCGGAGCTCGCCGCCCACGCCGACTCGGACGAGTACGACGAGCCGATGCGCGCCTCCCACTTCGACGGGATCGAGCGGGTCGGCCAGGACGTCGGCACCCCGGTCATCGCGATCGGCGACGTCGCCTTCTTCGGCCCCGTCATCTCGCCGATCCCGAGGGGCGAGCAGGCGCTGACCCTCTGGGACGGCATCGTCGCCGCCGCCTCCTTCGACGGCTTCTTCGAGCTCAAGCGCTCGCGGACCCGCGACCCGCAGTTCGACTGAGCCGACCCGCGGTACTCTGGCTCCCGGCCCGGGCACCGCGGGCCCCAGACGGCTCTTCCGGAGGAGTTCTCTCGTGCGCATCCACATCGCCACGGACCACGCAGGGCTGGACTTCAGCCGTCACCTGATCGAGCACCTCGGTGCCGCCGGTCACGACGTGATCGACCACGGCCCCACGTCCTACGACCCGCTGGACGACTACCCGTCCTTCTGCATCAACGCCGCCGCCGCGGTCGTCCGCGATCAGGAGGCGGGGGTCGAGGCCCTCGGCGTCGTCTTCGGCGGCTCGGGCAACGGCGAGCAGATCGCGGCGAACAAGGTCGCGGGCGTGCGCGCGGCACTCGTCTGGAACCTGAGCACCGCCGTGCTGGCCCGCCAGCACAACGACGCGAACGTCATCTCGATCGGGGCCCGCCAGCACTCCGTCGAGGAGGCCACCGGCTTCATCGACGCGTTCGTCGCCGAGCCCTTCACCTTCGAGGAGCGGCACGTGCGCCGCATCGCGCAGCTCGCCGAGTACGAGGCCACCGGCGACATCACCGGCCGGGTCGTCGACTCCGCCGCGAAGGAGCGCTGAGTGCCCGAGGGGCACTCCGTCCACCGGATCGCCCTGCAGTTCGAGCGCGACGTCGTCGGGCACCGCGTCGCGACCAGCAGCCCCCAGGGCCGCTTCACCGAAGGAGCCGCGCTCCTCGACGGGCGCGAGGTCCTCGAGTCCACGGCCGTCGGCAAGCACCTGCTGCTGCGCTTCGAGGGCGACCTGACGCTGCACGTCCACCTCGGCCTCTACGGTGCGTGGGACTTCCTCGGGCACGTCTCGCCGCTGTTTCCGGACGGCAAGGCCGGCAGCAGCATCGGCGCTCCCCGGCGCCGCCGCGCCGTGCGCCTCTCCGAGACGGAGCACGAGACCGACTCCGACCTCGACGAGTTCCCGCCGCCGCCCGTGGGCGCGGTGCGCGTGCGCATCATGACGGAGGAGACGGTCGCCGATCTGCGCGGCCCCACCGCCTGCGAGGTGATGGACCCCGCCCAGGTGGAGGCCCTCCTCGCCCGCCTCGGTCCGGATCCGGCCGTCGACGACTCCGACGAGGCGCGCGACCGCTTCGTGAACCGGCTCCGCAGGACGGCGACGCCGGTCGGGCTGGTGCTGATGGACCAGTCCGTGGTCAGCGGCATCGGCAACATCTACCGCGCGGAGCTGCTCTACCGCGCCGGCCTCGACCCGCACACTCCCGGCAAGCAGGTGCCGCTGGAGCTCGCACAGGAGCTATGGCGGGACTGGGCGGACCTGCTCGAGGACGGCATCCGGACCGGGATGATGATCACGCGCCGCGGCCTGACGAAGACCGAGCGCTCGAAGGCCGTCCGCAGCCGCGCCGAGCGCAACTACGTCTACAAGCGCGAGGGCCTGCCCTGCCGCGTCTGCGGTACGAACGTGCTGCTCGAGGAGATCGGCGCGCGCAAGCTCTACTGGTGCCCGGTGTGCCAGTCGTGAGCTCCGGTGGAGAGACGCCGGCCCGGTCCCGCGCCCGCCGAGCCGTCCGCCCCGCGCTCCGCGAGGCCGCCCGATGACCGGCGGTCTCCTGCTCCGGGGCGCCCGCCTCCTCGGCTCGTCCCGACCCGGTGCCGTGCTCCTGCGCGACGGCCGCGTGGAAGCGGTCGGACCGGACGCCGCCGCCGCCCCGGGCGACGAGGTGCGCGACCTCGACGGGCGCTGGGTGCTCCCCGGCCTCTGGGACGAGCACGTCCACTTCTCCCAGTGGGCGATGACGGCACCGCGCCTGGACGTCTCGACAGCCGACTCGGCCCGCGGAACGGCGGACGCGGTCCGACGTCGCCTGGCGGAGGAGCCCGGTACCGGCACGCTGATCGGCTTCGGCTTCCGCGACGGCCTCTGGCCGGAGCCGCCCACGACCGCGCTCCTGGACGAGGTCTCTCCGGAACGGCCCGTCGTGCTGATCAGCGGCGACCTGCACTGCGCCTGGCTGAACTCCGCCGCGTACCGGCGCTACGCCGTCGCTCCCGAGCCCGAGCTGCTGCGCGAGGACGCTTGCTTCGAGCTCGTCACCGCACTCGGCGCCCTCGGCGACGACGAGCTCGACGCACTCGCCGACGCGGCGGCGCGGCGGGCTGCGGCTCGCGGGGTGGTCGGCGTCGTCGACCTCGAGATGCGCTGGAACGCGGGGGACTGGCCCCGTCGCGTCGACGGCGGAACCCGCTCCCTCCGCGTCGACACCGGCGTCTACCGCGACCACCTCGACCGCGCCCTCGCGGAGGGACTGCGCACGGGCGACGAGCTCGACGGCGGTGACGGCCTGCTGCGGATGGGCCCGCTCAAGGTCCTGATCGACGGCTCCCTCAACACGAGGACCGCCTACTGCGCCCACCCGTACGCCGACCACGACGGCTACGGCGTCCTCACCGTGGAGCCCGCCGAGCTGGACGAGCTGCTCGCCCGCGCGGCCGCCGGGGGCATCCGCTCCACCGTGCACGCGATCGGAGACGCCGCGGCGACGCTGGCTCTGGACGCGCTCGGCCGGGTCGGCGGGGGCCGGATCGAGCACGCTCAGCTGCTCGCGGAGACCGACCTTCCGCGGTTCGCCGCGCTCGGCGTGGAGGCCGGAGTGCAGCCCGCGCACGCGCTCGACGACCGCGAGGTGGCGGAGCGGTACTGGCCGGGACGCACCGGCCGGGCGTTCCCGCTGCGCTCGCTGCTCGACTCCGGGGCCCGCGTGGTGCTCGGCTCGGACGCTCCGGTCGCTCCGCTCGACCCGTGGGTCGCGATCTCGGCCGCGGTCGCGCGGGCGCTGCCCGGCGACGAGCCCTGGCATCCGGAGCAGCGGGTGAGCGTCGAGGAGGCGATCGTCGCCTCGACCCGGGTGCGCCGGCTCACGCCCGCGGCCGGCGATCCCGCCGATCTCGTGGTGGTCGACCGCGATCCGCTCGCCGCCGACGCGGGAGCCCTCCGATCCATGCCGGTCGCCGCGACCCTCCTGGCGGGCCGCTTCACGCACGGCGGCTGACCCGCGCCCGTCGCGACTCCGGCTGCTCCGGATCGCGCGGACGGGCCGGGGAACGACGACGGCCCGCGAGATCCGAGGATCCGCGGGCCGGTTAAGCCGTGGTGCTCAGCTCTCGCTGACGTGGGCGAAGAGGAACCAGCGGTCCTTCTCGAGGCCGCGGCCGATCTCGATCGCGACGTCCTGGCTGCTCGCGTCGATCTCGGCGAGCTCGGCGATCGCCGTGTTGACGGTCGCGATGGCGACGTCCATCTGGCGGATGATCTCGACGATCGCGTTCTCGGAGCGCTGGAAGCCGGGGGTGAGGGGTTCGGACCGCGTCGCCGAGGCGACGGTCTGGATGCGGGCGTCGACCGGGAGGCCGAGGGCGACGACGCGCTCCGCGGCGAGGTCGGCCCACTCGATGGCGCGGCCGACGATCGCGTCGAGCAGCTCGTGGACGCCGATGAAGTTGGCGCCGCGGACGTGCCAGTGCGCCTGCTTGCCGTTGACGGCGAGCGCGGTCATCTCGACGACGACGGGGCTGAGGAACTGGGCGACTCCGGATGCGACATCCGGGTTCGACGAGGTGAGCGACGTGACGGACGTGGTGGACATCGTCTGGTCCTTTCGAGAGGGGGTGACTGATCGTCAACAGTACGCAGATCCCTCGGCGCCGCAAGGAAGCGCAGGCTCGGCTCAGTCCGGTGAAGGACAGGCTCACCTCGGTCGCGGAGGGGCGTCACGGGGGCTTCCCCCCGGGTGCCCGGAGCCGTGCCGCCGGTACGCTCGACCGGGTCGCGGCGGCGGCGGGAGCGGACAGGAGGCGCGGATGAGCGGAGCATCGACGGCCCTCGGCGAGGCCTCGCGCGCCTACCTCCGGCTCTGGCGCGGACTGCCCCGGGAGGTGCTCGCGCTGGTGGCCGCGATCCCGGTCGCGCTCCTCGGCGCCTTCTGCGCCGGCGTCGCGCTGGCCGTCGCGCTCGGGCTCGTCGGAGTCCTGATCGGCCTGGTGTTCCTGCCTGCCGCCCTCTACACGGCGCGCTTCTTCTCGCGGGCCGCCGTCGGCCTCGACGTGCTGGCCGGACGGCCCGCCGTCCCCCGGCCGCAGTGGCGGCGACCGCCCTCCTCCGTCACTCCGTCGACCTTCGCCCTCTACGGTCCGGTGATCGACGGGCACTACTGGCTCGCTCTCCTGCACACGCTCGTCGTGGCTCCGGTGCTCGCGCTGCTGTCAGGACTGCTCCTGGCGCTGTGGACCTGGGCGGGCCCGGGCACGGTGGCCGCCGCGCTCACGGGGGCCCCCGGTCCGGCCCGCCTGCTGGCCGAGAGCGGAGCAGCTCTGCTGGGCGCCCCGCAGCCTCCGGCGGGACTGGTCGCCGCGGCGACGGTCGCCACGACCGTCCTCTTCGTCTCGACCCTGCCGTTCGCCACCCGCGGTCTCTCCCTCCTGCACTGGTTGGTCGACCGTCTCCTGCTCGGCCCGTGGGAGTCGGAGGCGCTCCAGCGCGAGGTCGCCGAGCTGAGCGCCTCCCGCGGCGCAGCCGTCGCCGCCGAGGACCGCGCGCTGCGCCGGCTCGAGCGCGACATCCACGACGGCCCGCAGCAGCGCCTGATCCGGGTCCAGATGGACCTGGCCTCGGCCCGCAACCGACTCGCCGCCGACCCGGAGTCCGCCGCCCGCCTGGTCGACGAGGCTCGCGAGCACGTGCGCGCCGCGCTCGACGAGCTGCGCGCCCTCTCCCGCGGAGTGGCGCCGCCGATCCTGCAGGACCGGGGCTTCGAGGCGGCGGTGCACTCGCTCGCCGAGCTCAGCCCGGTGCCGGTCGAGGTCCTCACCGAGCACCCCGTGGCGGACGTCCCGCCCGAGGTCGAGCGCAGCGTCTACTTCGTCGTCGCCGAGCTGCTCGCCAACGCCTCCAAGCACTCCCGTGCCCGATCGGTGCGGGTGCACCTCGACACCCGCGACTCCGGCACTCCGGGGGAGCGCTGGCTCGACGCCTGGGTGGTGGACGACGGAGTCGGCGGGGCGTCGCCGGTCGCCGGTCACGGTCTCGAGGGGGTCGGCGGGCGCGTCCGGGGCCTGCGCGGGATCCTGAGCGTGGAGTCGCCGGTCGGCGGGCCGACCACGGTCGGGGTGCACGTCCCCTACCGCCCGGCCGCCCTATCCTGAGGGCGTGCCCGTGATCCGCGTCGCCATCGCCGAGGACTCGGTCCTCCTGCGCGAGGGCCTGGTCCGCCTCTTCGAGGACGCGGGGTTCGCCTCCGTCGGCGCCTTCGGGGACGCGGACGCCCTGCTCGCCGATCTGGCGCAGGACCCGGCCGGGGTCGACGTCGCCGTGCTCGACGTCCGGATGCCGCCGACCTTCCGCGACGAGGGCGTCCGCGCGGCGCTGGAGATCCGCCGGCGCTACCCGCAGGTGTCGGTTCTGCTGCTCAGCCAGTACGTCGAGGTCACCTACGCGCAGGAGCTGCTCGGCTCCGGCGACGGCGGACTCGGCTACCTCCTGAAGGACCGGGTCGCCTCCGTGGAGGAGCTGCGCGACGCCGTCGAGCGCGTCGCAGCGGGCGGAACCGTCCTCGACCCGCAGGTCGTCGCCTCGCTCCTGCAGCGCAACCGCGACCCGCTCGCCTCGCTGACCCCGCGGGAGCGGGAGGTGCTGGAGCAGATGGCCCAGGGGCGCACGAACGCGGGCATCGCCTCCGCTCTCTTCGTCGGCGTGGGCGCCGTGGAGAAGAACGTGACCGCGATCTTCCAGAAGCTCGGGCTCGAGGACTCGGGCTCCGACCACCGGCGGGTGCTGGCGGTCCTCGCCTTCCTGCGCGCCGGGCGCTGACCACCGGAGAAGAGGAGAACCCGATGCCGTCGAGTCCTGCGGAGGGCGCCCGCGTCCTCGCCCTGACCGGGGACGCGCCCCGGAGATCGCCGACACCGCGTGGGTCGCTCCGGGCGCCACCGTGATCGGCTCCGTGCGCCTGGGGGAGCGGGCGAGCGTCTGGTACGGCGCCGTCCTGCGCGCCGAGCACGCGCGGATCGAGCTCGGCGCCGGCAGCAACCTCCAGGACGGCGTCGTCGTCCACGTCGACGCCGACTACGACGCGGTCATCGGCGCCGGAGTCTCGGTCGGGCACAACGCCGTGCTGCACGGCTGCACCCTCGAGGACGACGTGCTGGTCGGCATGAGCGCGACCGTCCTGAACGGGGCCGTCGTCGGCACCGGCTCGCTGATCGCCGCGGGCGCCGTCGTCCTCGAGGGGACGGTCGTCCCGCCGGGCTCGCTGGTGGCGGGCGTCCCCGGGAGGGTCCGGCGGGAGCTGACGGAGGAGGAGCGCGAGGGCATCCGCCGGAACGCCGCCTCGTACCTCGCCCTGACGGAGGAGCACCGCGGCGCGGTCGGCTGAGCACGCCCGGAACGCCTCGGAACGACGAAGAGCCCCGGACGTTTGGGGCTCTTCGAGAGGAGAGGGGCTGACGAGAATCGAACTCGCATCATCTGTTTGGAAGACAGAGGCTTTACCACTAAGCTACAGCCCCGAATCGCTGGTCTGACGTCCGCGAACCGGTGCGACCGGGTCTCTCGACCGGGCACCAGGACAGCGTAGTACATCGCGCGTGCACCGTGGACACCCCGGTCGTCCTCCGCCGCGCGGTTCCGGTCGCCGCTGCCGGGGTGCAGTACACTTGCGAAGGCCATTTCGGCGTGTCGCGCAAGCGCACGTGCGGGGACGGCTCGACGAGAGTCTCACGCACGGTGCCCAGGCCCGCGCATCCGGGGCGTAGCTCAGCTTGGCTAGAGCGCCCGCTTTGGGAGCGGGAGGTCGCAGGTTCGAATCCTGTCGCCCCGACCACGAGTACTCATCGTGACGACATCGACCCGTGACGACCGTCATCCGGCGCCGACACCAACCAGCACAGGAGATCCCCTCACGTGAAGACCACGGTAGAACAGCTGAGCCCGACCCGCGTGAAGCTCGCGATTTCGGTCACCCCGGACGAGCTCGGCCCCAGCATCACGCACGCCTACGGCCACATCGCCGAGCAGATCAACGTCCCCGGCTTCCGCAAGGGCAAGGTCCCGCCCGCCATCGTCGACCAGCGCGTCGGCAAGGCCGCGGTGCTCGAGCACGCGGTCAACGAGGGCCTCGACGGCTTCTACCGCGAGGCCGTCCGCGAGACCGAGGTCCGCCCCCTGGGCCGCCCCCAGGCCGACATCGTCGCCTGGCCGAGCGACAAGGACTTCACCGGCGACCTCGAGCTCGCCATCGAGGTCGACGTGCGCCCCGAGATCACCGTCCCGGACTACGACGGCATCGAGCTCACCGTCGAGGCGGCGGAGGTCACCGACGCCGACGTCGACGCCGAGCTGGACAAGCTCCGCAGCCGCTTCGGCACCCTGGTCACCGTGGACCGCCCGGCGAAGACCGGAGACTTCGCGCAGATCGACCTGGTCGCCTCCATCGACGGCGTCGAGGTCGACACCGCCAACGCCATCTCGTACGAGCTCGGCTCGGGCGAGCTGATCGAGGGCATCGACGAGGCGCTCGACTCGCTCACCGCGGGCGAGAGCACCACGTTCACCGCTCCGCTGCTCGGCGGCGACCACGCCGGCGAGCAGGCCGAGATCGCCGTCGCGCTCACCGCCGTCAAGGAGCGCGAGCTCCCCGAGGCCGACGACGACTTCGCGCAGATCGCCAGCGAGTTCGACACCATCGCCGAGCTGCGCGAGTCGCTCAAGGAGCAGGCCGCTCAGCAGAAGACCTTCGGCCAGGGCGGCGAGGCCCGCGAGAAGCTCGTCGAGGCGCTGCTCGCCCTCGTCGAGGTCCCCGTGCCCGCCGGTCTCGTCGAGGACGAGGTGCACCGCCACCTCGAGGGCGAGAACCGCCTCGAGGACGACGAGCACCGCGCCGAGGTCAAGGAGGCCAGCGAGAAGACCTTCAAGACGCAGATCCTCCTCGACCACGTCGTCGAGCAGGAGAAGGTCCAGGTCAGCCAGGACGAGCTCACGCAGTACCTCATCCAGGGTGCGGCGCAGTACGGCATGGAGCCGAACGAGTTCATCAAGATCCTGTCCGAGAACAACCAGATCGGCCAGATGGTCGGCGAGGTCGCCCGCAACAAGGCGCTCGCGATCGTCCTCGGCAAGGCGAAGGTCACCGACACCGAGGGCAACGCCGTCGACCTGACCGCGTTCACCGCGGTCCCCGGTGACGACGAGGCCGTCGAGGCCTCCGACGAGGCCGTCGCCTCGGACGAGACCGAGGTCGTGGAGGAGGCTCAGGCCGCCGCCGACGCCGAGGTCCCCGCGGAGCCCGTCGCCGAGGAGCCCGCTGCCGAGGAGGAGCCCGCCCCGGCCCCCAAGAAGAAGCGCGCGCCGGCCAAGAAGAAGGCCGCCGCTCCCGCCGAGGAGACCCCGGCCGCGGAGTAGTCGCCGCGAGCACGTCAGGAGCCGCCCCCCGATCCGTCGGAGGGCGGCTCCTCTCGTTGGGGGGGGCTCCGGTCCGCCCCGGGCGAACACGGGCGACTCCCGCTCCGCCCCGGGCGAACACGGCCGGATCGGGTTGGCGGCGTCCGATAGATTCGCCTCCGAAGCGACAACTGAAACGGAGCAATACATGGCCGACATGGTTATGCCCAACAGTGTTTTCGACCGCCTGCTCAAGGACCGGATCATCTGGCTCGGTTCCGAGGTGCGCGACGAGAACGCGAACGAGATCGCCGCGAAGCTCCTGCTCCTGGCAGCCGAGGACTCCGAGCGGGACATCTACCTCTACATCAACTCGCCCGGCGGCTCCATCACCGCGGGCATGGCGATCTACGACACGATGCAGTTCGTCCCGAACGACATCGTTACCGTGGGCATCGGGATGGCGGCCTCCATGGGCCAGCTGCTCCTCACCGCCGGAACCCAGGGCAAGCGCTACATCACCCCGAACGCGCGGGTGCTCCTCCACCAGCCGCACGGCGGCTTCGGCGGCACGGCCTCCGACATCCAGACCCAGGCGCAGCTCATCCTCGACATGAAGAAGCGCCTCGCCGAGATCACCGCCAAGGCGACCGGCAAGACCGTCGAGCAGGTCAACGAGGACGGCGACCGCGACCGCTGGTTCAGCGCCGAGGAGGCCCTCGCCTACGGCTTCGTCGACCACATCCGCTCGTCGGCGACCGACGTGGCCGGCGGTGGCGGAACCGCCATCGACGAGTAGTCCAGCGAACGCGCCGAGAGATCAGGAACAGACAATGACCACACCCACCTTCGGCGGAACGGCGTTCGGCTCCGGAGCCGCACCGTCCTCGCGCTACATCCTCCCCACGTTCGAGGAGCGCACGGCCTACGGCTACAAGCGCCAGGACCCGTACGCCAAGCTCTTCGAGGACCGCATCATCTTCCTCGGAGTCCAGGTCGACGACGCCTCCGCGGACGACATCATGGCCCAGCTCCTCGTGCTCGAGAGCCAGGACCCGGACCGCGACATCGTCATGTACATCAACTCGCCCGGTGGCTCCTTCACCGCGATGACGGCGATCTACGACACGATGCAGTACATCCGCCCGCACATCCAGACGGTCGTGCTCGGCCAGGCCGCCTCGGCCGCCGCCGTGCTCACCGCCGCGGGAACGCCCGGCAAGCGCCTCGCGCTGCCGAACGCGCGCATCCTCATCCACCAGCCCGCCGTGCAGCAGGGCGGGGGCCAGGCCTCGGACATCGAGATCCAGGCCGCCGAGATCATGCGCATGCGCGAGTGGCTCGAGGAGACGCTGTCGCACCACTCGAACCGCTCGATCGAGCAGGTCAAGAAGGACATCGACCGCGACAAGATCCTCGGCGCGAGCGACGCGCTCGAGTACGGGCTGATCGACCAGGTGCTCACCAGCCGCAAGAGCCTCCCGGCTCTCACGGCGTAGGGCGTCCGGGAGGGGCCGGGTGGCGGAGCGATCCGCCGCCCGGCCCCTCTCTGCGTCCTCCGTCGCCGTAGCAAAGCGCCACACGAGGCGCAAGGCACGGCGAATCCGGCCCGCCTGCCGAGCCCTCGCGGCTCAGCGGCTAGGCTCGGAGCAGTGTCAGGGGGCTCGTCCCGCTCGCACCGGCCGGAGCTCCGGGCTCCGTTGCACGACCGACCGACGCACGACAGACGCACGACAAGGAAGTGGGGCATCCCCGTGGCACGTATTGGCGAAAGCGCCGACCTGCTGAAGTGCTCCTTCTGCGGCAAGAGCCAGAAGCAGGTCCAGCAGCTCATCGCGGGACCGGGCGTCTACATCTGCGACGAGTGCGTCGAGCTCTGCAACGAGATCATCGAGGAGCGCCTCTCCGAGTCGAGCGAGGAGACGAGCCACGAGTTCGACCTCCCGAAGCCGAAGGAGATCTTCGGCTTCCTCGAGGAGTACGTGATCGGGCAGGAGCAGGCCAAGAAGGCCCTCGCCGTCGCCGTGTACAACCACTACAAGCGCGTGCGCGCCCGCAACACCATCACCGCCGCCGACGCGATCCACGACGAGGTCGAGATCGCCAAGAGCAACATCCTGCTCATCGGCCCCACGGGCTGCGGGAAGACCTACCTCGCCCAGACCCTCGCGAAGCGCCTCAACGTGCCTTTCGCCGTCGCGGACGCCACGGCCCTCACCGAGGCGGGCTACGTCGGCGAGGACGTCGAGAACATCCTCCTCAAGCTCATCCAGGCCGCCGATTACGACGTCAAGCGTGCCGAGACCGGCATCATCTACATCGACGAGGTCGACAAGATCGCGCGAAAGGCCGAGAACCCCTCGATCACGCGCGACGTCTCGGGCGAGGGAGTGCAGCAGGCGCTGCTCAAGATCCTCGAGGGCACTGTCGCCTCCGTGCCCCCGCAGGGCGGGCGGAAGCACCCGCACCAGGAGTTCATCCAGATCGACACGACGAACGTCCTCTTCATCGTCGCGGGCGCCTTCGCCGGACTCGAGGACATCATCTCGTCGCGGGCGGGCAAGCGCGGCATCGGCTTCGGCGCCCCGCTGCACAACAAGGAAGACGAGATCAACATCTTCAGCGAGGTCCTCCCGGAGGACCTGCACAAGTTCGGGCTGATCCCCGAGTTCATCGGGCGCCTCCCCGTCGTGACGACGGTCACGCAGCTGGACCAGGTCGCGCTCATGCAGATCCTCACCGAGCCGCGCAACGCACTCGTGAAGCAGTACCAGCGGATGTTCGAGATCGACGGCGTCGAGCTCGAGTTCGACCGGGGCGCTCTCGAGGCCATCGCGGACCTGGCGGTCCTCCGCCAGACCGGCGCCCGCGGACTGCGCGCGATCCTCGAGGAGGTGCTCGGCCCGATCATGTTCGAGGTGCCCTCCTCGGACGAGGTGGCGCGCGTCGTCGTCACCCGCGCCGCGGTGCTCGACAACGCGGCCCCGACGATCGTCCCCCACGCTCCCCGTCGCCAGGAGAAGAGCGCCTAGTCGCTCCCCGCCCCGCTCTGCCAGTTCACCGCGATTGGCCCGGCGGATCGTCGGGCGAGGCGCTCCCGCTTCCCTAACCTGGCGGAGCGCGCCGACGGCGCGTCCGGT
Organism: Rathayibacter sp. AY1E2; assembly: GCF_002932325.1. NCBI lineage: Bacteria > Bacillati > Actinomycetota > Actinomycetes > Micrococcales > Microbacteriaceae > Rathayibacter > Rathayibacter sp. AY1E2. Next base: position 247,656 of record NZ_PSVO01000001.1, on the reverse strand, counting down.
CGCCTCGGTGCCGGTCGATCCTCCGGGAGGCTCCGCCATCGTCCAGCCGCTGCTCGCCGGGATCGTCGCCGCCCTGACCGGCTTCTCGAGCTCGTTCGCGATCGTGCTCGCCGGGGTGGTCGCGGTGGGCGCCACCGACGCGCAGGCCGCGTCGGGCCTCCTCGCGGTCTGCGTGCTGCAGGGGGTCCTCTGCATCGTGCTGAGCATCCGCTACCGCGTGCCGATGACCTTCGCCTGGAGCACGCCGGGAGCCGCCCTGCTGGCCGCGACCGCGACGCTCCCCGGTGGTTTCGACCGCGCGGTCGGGGCGTTCCTGGTCGCCTCCGCTCTGCTGGTGGTCACCGGGCTGTGGCCGGCGCTCGGGAGGCTCGTCGCGCGCATCCCGCGGCCGCTCGCGAACGCCATGCTCGCGGGCATCCTGTTCCCGCTCGTCCTGGCGCCGGTGCGCGCGGCGGTCGAGATCCCCTTACTCGCGCTGCCGGTGATCCTGCTCTGGCTGCTGCTCCTGCGGCTCCTGCCCCGCTGGGCGGTGCCGGCCGCGATCGCCCTGGCGATCGTGCTGCTGATCGTGACGGACGGCGCGGCACTCGCCGGTGCGCCGCTGCTCCCCGTGCCGCAGTTCGTCGCTCCGGTGTTCGAGATCGGAGCGATGGTCGGGATCGGCCTGCCGCTCTACGTGGTCACCATGGCCGGGCAGAACATCCCGGGCATCGCGGTGCTGACGAGCTTCGGCTTCGCGGCCCACTCGCGTCCCGGGATCGTCTCGACCGGTGCTCTCTCCGGGGTCTCGGCGATCTTCGGCGGCGTGCCGATCAACTACGCCGCGCTCAGCGCCGCGCTGACCGCGGGTCCCGAGGCCTCGCCGCGGCCGGAGCAGCGCTGGGTCGCCTCGGTCTCGGCGGGCGCCTCCTACCTCGTGCTGGGCGTGTTCGCCGGAGCGGCCGCCGCGCTGGTGTCCTCCGCGAGCCCGCTGCTGATCGAGGCGGTCGCCGGTCTGGCGCTGCTGGGGGTGTTCGTGTCGGCGGTGCAGGCCGCTGTGGAGGACGCGCGGCTGCGGCTGCCGGCGGCGGCGACGCTCCTGGTCACCGCCTCCGGCACGACCATCGCGGGGATCGGATCGGCGTTCTGGGGCCTGGTCGTGGGACTCGTCCTCCTCGCCTGGCTCGTCCCCCGGCGCCGCTAGAGGAGGCCGCGGCGCGCGAGCAGCGGCTCGGTCCGCGCATCCCGCCCGCGGAACGCGCGGTACGCGTCGAGCGGATCGCGGGAGCCGCCGAGCTCGAGCACCCCGCGGCGGAAGCGCTCGCCCGCCGAGCGGTCGAGGCCGCCGTTCTCCTCGAACCACTCGACCGTGTCCGCGTCGAGGATCTCGCTCCAGATGTAGGAGTAGTAGCCCGCGGAGTAGCCGCCGGAGAAGACGTGCGCGAAGTACGTGCTGCGGTAGCGGGGCGGCACGGCGGGAAGGAGGAGGCCCGCGCCGTCGAGCACGTCGCGCTCGAAGGCGGCCGCGTCGCGCGGCTCGACCGGGGCCGGCAGGGAGTGCCAGGCGAGGTCGAGCAGGGCGGACGCCAGGTACTCGCTCGTCGCGAAGCCCTCGCCCCACAGCGCGGACGCCTCGAGGCGCTCGACGGTCCCCGCGGGCAGGGCCTCGCCGGTCTCGACGTGGCGGGCGTACTCGGCGAGGAGCCCGGGGCGGCGCACCCACGTCTCGTTCACCTGGCTCGGGAACTCGACGAAGTCCCGGAACACCGCGGTTCCGGCGAAGCGCGGGTACCGCGTGCTCGCGAACAGGCCGTGCAGGGCGTGCCCGAACTCGTGGAACAGCGTCTCCACCTCGTCGAGGCTGAGAAGGGCGGGCTCGCCCGGGCCCGGAGCCGACAGGTTCAGGTTGTTCACGACGACGGCGGAGTCACCGAGCAGCGACGTGCGGCTGGAGAGGGAGTTCATCCACGCCCCGCCGCGTTTCGAGTCGCGGGTGAAGGGATCGAGCAGGAACAGGCCCAGCGGGGTCCCGGCCTCCTCGTGCACCTCGAACACGCGGACGTGCTCGCTGTAGCCGGCCAGGTCGCTCCGCTCCGAGAAGCGGACGCCGTAGAGACCGGTGGCGGCGGCGAACACGCCGTGCCGGAGCACCCGCTCCAGCTCGAAGAAGGGACGCAGTGCGCTGGAGTCGACGGAGTAGCTCTCCGACCGCACGCGCTCCTCGTAGTAGGCACGATCCCACGCCTCGATCGTGAAGCGCGGCGCTCCGGCGGCGTCCTGCTCGGCGTCGGCGGAGGCCTGCATCCGCTCGAGCTCGATCCTCGCGTTCCGGGCGGCGGGAGCGGCGAGCTCGTGCAGCAGCGACAGGACGCGCTCCGGCGAGCCCGCGGTCTGGCCCGAGATCACGAACTCGGCGTGCGAGGCCGCGCCCAGCAGAGCTGCGCGCTCGGCCCGCAGCGCGACGATCCGCTGCAGGGTCGCGGTGGTGTCGTGCGGCCCGCCTTCCGCACCGCGGCCGACAGAGGCGCGCAGGACGCGCTCGCGGACGCCGCGGTCGCGCAGACGCGCGAGCCAGGGGTGGCCGGAGTAGAGGGGCAGGGTGATCAGCCAGCCGTCGACGCCGCGGTCGGCGGCGGCGCGCGCGGCGGCCGAGACGTCGGACTCGTCGAGCCCGTCGAGACCGGCGACGTCGTCGAGGAGGACGGCCCGGTCGTTCGACTCGGCGAGCAGATCCTTCTCGAAGCGCGTGGTCAGGGTCGACAGCTGCTCGTTCAGCTCGCCGAGCCGTGCCTTCCCCGCGTCGTCGAGGAGCGCACCGGAGCGCTCGAACCCGGTGATCCTCCGCTCGAGGAGGTAGGTCGTCTCGGCGTCGAGGTCGAGCTCCGTCGACTGCTCGGCGAGAGCGCGGAGCCGGGCGAACAGGCGCGGGTCGAGGCTGATCGCATCGCTGTGGGCCGAGAGCAGCGGAGCGAGCTCGGCCGCCAGAGCGTCGGTGAGCGGAGTGCGGTCGGAGGCGGCGACGGTGAAGAAGACGGCGCTCACCCGGCGCAGCTCGCGGCCCGCCCGCTCGAGGGCGACGAGGGTGTTCTCGACGGTCGGCGGCTCGGAGGCGCCGGTGATCGCGTCGATCTCGGCGCGGTGCCGGCGGAGGGCCTCGAGGAACGCCGGGCGGTAGGCCTCGGGGTCGACGGCGGCGAAGTCGGGGAGCCCGTGGGGGAGTCCGCTCGGCTCGAGCAGGACGGCGACGAGATCGGGAGCGCTCATCCTGCGAGCCTAGAGCGCGAGCGAGGGAGAGGGCTCCGACTCAGGATCGCAGGACGCGCGCGCTCACCGGACTCGACGACCGCGCCGCGAAGGGGCGTCAGCCCCAGTCGTCGTCGTCCTCGCCCTCCACGCGGCCCTGCGGCTGCGTGATGTAGGCAGCGTCCTCGTCGGGACGGTAGGTGATCGTCGTGCCGTCGTCGAGTTCGAGCACGGGCCTGCCCTCGAGCCAGGTGAGCGTCCAGCGCCAGTCGGCGGTCGCCGTGCCGGCCGCGGCGAGCTCGCCTTCGACGTCGCCGACGGCGGTGACGACGATCTCGGGGAGGGTCTGCGGCGGCACCTGGCCGACCGACCAGCGGGTTCCGAGCTGCATGGGAGGGGTCCTCTCGACGGTGGGGAGGGAGGCGGGACCATTCCCGCCTCCCGGGAGCGGCGCTACGCCTCGGTCTCGAGCTCGATGCCGACCGCGAGGGCGTCGCCCTCGGCGAAGTCGAGCGCCGCGATCCTGCCGACGGCCGCGAGGTCTCCCGCGGCGAGCCGGAGGGACGCGACGAGTTCGGCGGGCGCCGTCACCAGTGCGGAGCGGGCCGGCGTCTTCTGCGAGGCCTTCGCATCGGTCTTCGCGCGCCGGATGGCCGTGAGGACCGAGCTCGCCGCTGCCAGGACAGCGGGGTCGCCGCCCAGGCCCTCGACGGCCGGCCAGGGGCGCAGGTGCACCGAGTCGTCGTGCGACCACGACCAGGTCTCCTCCGTCGCGAACGGCAGGAACGGCGCGAACAGGCGCTGGAGGACGTCGAGCGCCCGGTGCAGGGCGGCCGCGGCGGACGCGCCGTCCTCGCTGTACGCGCGCTCCTTCACCAGCTCCAGGTAGTCGTCGCAGAACGTCCAGAAGAACGCCTCCGTCGTCTCGAGGGCGCGGGCATGGTCGTAGTTCTCGAGCGCCGTCGTCGCTTCGGCGACCACGGTGTCGAGGGTGGCCAGCATGCTGAGGTCGAGCGGGTCGGTGACCTCGGCGCCCTCGGCGAGAGGGAAGCCGTGGATGAACTTCGCCGCGTTGAGGATCTTGATCGCCAGTCGGCGGCCGATCTTGATCTGCGTCGGGTTCTGCGGGTCGAAGGCCGCGTCGGTGCCCAGGCGCGAGGAGGCGGCCCAGTAGCGGACCGCGTCCGAGCCGTGCTGCTCGAGCATCGCGGCGGGAGTGACCACGTTGCCCTTCGACTTCGACATCTTCTTGCGGTCGGGGTCGACGATGAAGCCGGAGACGGTCGCCGTGCTCCACGGGGCGCGGCCGTCCTCGAGCTGCGAGCGCAGGAGGGTCGAGAAGAGCCAGGTGCGGATGATGTCCTGGCCCTGCGGGCGCAGGTCGTAGGGAGCGACCAGCTGCCAGAGCTCGTCGTCCCGCTCCCAGCCGCCCGCGAGCTGCGGGGTCAGCGAGGAGGTCGCCCAGGTGTCCATCACGTCGAGCTCGCCCTGGAAGCCGCCCGCCGCTCCGCGCTGGTCCTCCGAGTAGCCGGGGGCCGGGTCGCTGGAGGGATCCACCGGCAGCGCCGCCTCGTCCGGCACGATCGGGGAGTCGAAGACGGGGTTGCCGTCGCCGTCGAGCGGGTACCACACCGGGATCGGCACGCCGAAGAAGCGCTGGCGCGAGATCAGCCAGTCACCGGAGAGGCCGTTCACCCAGTTCTCGTAGCGGACGCGCATGAACTCCGGCACGAAGCGCACGTCGCGGCCGAGCTCCAGCAGGCGCTCCTTGAGCACCGCGTCGCGAGCGCCGTTGCCGATGTACCACTGGCGGGTCGACACGATCTCGAGCGGCTTGTCGCCCTTCTCGAAGAACTTGACCTGGTGGGTGATGGGGCGCGGGTCGCCGACCATCTCGCCGGACTCCTTCAGCAGCGCCACGACGGCCTGCTTCGCGGAGAAGACGGTCTTGCCGGCGAGCTGCTCATAGGCGGCGCGGCCCGCGTCGCTCGTGATCGCGGCGGGAGCCTCCGAGATCAGGCGGCCGTCGAAGCCGATGATCGCACGGTTGGGCAGGTCGAGCTCCCGCCACCAGACCACGTCCGTGATGTCGCCGAAGGTGCAGATCATCGCGATGCCCGAGCCCTTGTCCTTCTGCGCGAGGTGGTGCGCGAGCACCGGGACCTCGACGTCGAAGAGCGGCGTGCGGACGGTGGTGCCGAACAGCGCCTGGTAGCGCTCGTCGTCGGGGTGCGCGACGAGGGCGACGCAGGCGGGCAGCAGCTCGGGACGGGTCGTCTCGATGAAGACGTCCTCGCCGCCGTCGCGGTGGAAGCCGAGGCGGTGGTAGGCGCCGGGCTGGTCCTTGTCCTCGAGCTCCGCCTGGGCGACGGCGGTCCGGAAGGTGATGTCCCAGAGCGTCGGGGCCTGCGCCTGGTAGGCCTCGCCGCGGGCGAGGTTGCGGAGGAAGGCGCGCTGCGAGGCGGCCTGCGACTCGTCGCCGATGGTCCGGTAGCTCTGCGACCAGTCGACGGACAGGCCGAGGGCCCGCCAGACGTCCTCGAACTGCTTCTCGTCCTCGACGGTGAGGCGCTCGCACAGCTCGACGAAGTTGCGGCGCGAGATCGGCTTCTGGTCGGCGGCCTTGCTGCTCTTGTTGTCGCCGCCCTCGAACGGAGGCGTGAAGCCGGGCTCGTAGGGGAGCGTCGGGTCGCAGCGCACACCGTAGTAGTTCTGCACGCGGCGCTCGGTGGGCAGGCCGTTGTCGTCCCAGCCCATCGGGTAGAAGACGCTCTTGCCGCGCATCCGCTGGAACCGCGCGACGACGTCGGTGTGCGTGTAGGAGAAGACGTGCCCGATGTGCAGCGACCCGGAGGCGGTGGGCGGCGGGGTGTCGATCGAGTAGACGTCGGCGCGGGTGAGGCCGGTGCGGTCGAACCGGTAGGTCCCGTCGGTCTGCCAGCGGAGGCCCCACGTGCCCTCCAGGCCCTCGAGGGCGGGCTTCGCGGGGAGGCGGTCGGCGAGGGTCATGATGCTCCGGTTCGCTATGGGCGGCACCGTGTCGGTGGTGATGGTGCCTGGATGGGGCTCCGGGGCGAGTCGCCCGCCGGCCGCGACGATTCTACCGGAGCGGCGGGAGCCGGGTCAGTCGACGACGGGGGCGAAGCCGGCGCGGACGGGCGCGAGCGCCTCGTCGAGATAGGGCACGAGCTCGCCGCGGGTGGGGCCCGCCGCGGCCCAGGCCTGCACGGCCGCCACCGCGGCTCCGACGCTCGCGTAGGCGATGGCGCGCGAGAGGTGCGAGGGCAGCGCGCGCGCGCTCCGCTCCTCCACGAAGCGGGCGATGACGGCCGCCTGCCGCGCGAGGCGGCCGAGGGCCGACGCCTGCAGCTCGTGGACGCTGCCGATCATGTCGGACTGGGTGAGCACCCACGGCACCGTCGCGGGTCCGAAGCCGGAGCCGATCGCGAGCAGCGCGTCGCCGAGCGCGTCCATCACCGGCGCCTCTGCCGCCGTCTCGGCCAGCGCCTCCGGGAGCTCGGCCAGCCGGTCGTCGACCAGCACCCAGAAGACGTCGCTCTTGGACTCGAAGTAGTTGAAGAAGGTGTTGCGCGAGACGCCCGCGCGCTGGGCGATCTGCTCGATCGTCGTGCCCGCGTAGCTCTGCTCGACGAAGAGGTCCAGTGCGGCGTCCTCGAGCATGGAGCGCGACGACGCGCGGGGCCGTCCGCGCTGCACTCCTCGCACCATGACCCGCTCCTGCTCCGCTTCCCCCGACGCGCTAGGATAGCGCCGGACGACTTCGACCCGGCCATCACCGGTGAGTCTCCGGAAGAACGGCGCCGGCTCCGGCCTGCGCCCAGTAGACCCGGACGGGTGCGGCCCGTGACAGCCGATCGAGTGGGAACGCGTCAGCGGGCACTCCTCCGGGAGCGACCGGCCGACCGGTCCAAGCGAGGTGGTACCGCGACCCGGCCCGGGGTCTGAGATCCGGGCGGGCCGTCCTCGTGCAGACCAGCAGCACTGCCAGGAGACCGCACGTGACCTACCCCCTGACCCCGCCCACCCCGCACGGAGCCGAGCCCGCCGAGGGCTCCGCGTTCGGCCGGGGCGTGTCCCCGTCGCCGCGCTTCCCCGAGATCGAGGAGCGCGTGCTCGCGTACTGGAAGGCGGACGACACCTTCCAGGAGTCGATCCGGCAGCGCGAGGGAGCGCCGGAGTGGGTCTTCTACGACGGCCCGCCGTTCGCCAACGGCCTGCCGCACTACGGGCACCTCCTCACCGGCTACGCCAAGGACGTCTTCCCCCGCTTCGAGACGATGCGCGGACGCCAGGTGCACCGCCGCTTCGGCTGGGACACCCACGGCCTGCCCGCCGAGCTCGAGGCGGAGCGGCAGCTCGGCATCACCGACAAGTCCCAGATCGAGGAGATGGGCGTCGCGGCCTTCAACGCCGCCGCGAAGGAGTCGGTGCTGCGCTACACCGGGGAGTGGCAGGACTACGTCACCCGCCAGGCGCGCTGGGTCGACTTCGACGACGACTACAAGACGCTCGACCCCACCTTCATGGAGTCGGTGATCTGGGCGTTCAAGCAGCTCTACGACAAGGGCCTCGCCTACGAGGGCCACCGCGTGCTGCCGTACTGCTGGCGCGACCAGACGCCGCTCTCGAACCACGAGCTGCGGATGGACGACGACGTCTACAAGATGCGGCAGGACCAGACGGTCACCGTCACCTTCCCGCTGGTCGGCGAGACGGCGGAGGCGCTCCAGCTGACGGCGGTCCGCGCTCTCGCGTGGACGACGACGCCGTGGACGCTGCCGACGAACCTCGCGCTCGCCGTCGGGCCGGACATCGAGTACGCGGTCGTCCCCGCCGGCCCGAACGGCGCGGCCGACGGCAGGGGCGAGCCCGAGGAGCGCGAGCTCTCGGCCGAGTACCTGCTCGCCATCGACCAGGTCGGCGCCTACGCGAAGGACCTCGGCTATCCGGACGCGGAGTCGGCCCTGGCCGCCGTCTCGCGCACCCACCGCGGCTCCGAGCTCGAGGGGATCAGCTACGACCGCCTCTGGGACCACTACGCGGACACCGAGGCCTGGGGCACGCAGAACGCGTGGCGCATCCTCGTCGCCGACTACGTGACCACCAGCGAGGGCACCGGCATCGTGCACCAGGCGCCCGCCTACGGCGAGGACGACCAGAAGGTCTGCGAGGCGGCGGGCATCCCCGTCATCATCTCGGTCGACGACGGCGGCCGCTTCCTGCCGCAGATCAGCGAGGTCGTCGGCCTCCAGGTCTTCGACGCGAACAAGCCCCTCACGCAGCTCCTGCGCGCGGGCCACCGGCTGCTCCGCCAGGCGAGCTACGAGCACTCGTACCCGCACTGCTGGCGCTGCCGCAACCCGCTGATCTACAAGGCGGTCTCGAGCTGGTTCGTCCGCGTCACCGCGATCCGCGACCGCATGGAGGAGCTCAACCAGGAGATCACCTGGGTCCCCGAGAACGTCAAGGACGGCCAGTTCGGCAAGTGGCTCTCGGGCGCGCGCGACTGGTCCATCAGCCGCAACCGCTACTTCGGCTCGCCGATCCCGGTATGGAAGAGCGACGACCCGGAGTACCCGCGGATCGACGTCTACGGCTCGCTGGACGAGCTGGAGCGCGACTTCGGCGTGCGCCCGGACGACCTGCACCGGCCGTTCATCGACGAGCTGACCCGCCCGAACCCCGACGACCCGACCGGGCGCTCGACGATGCGCCGGATCAGCGACGTCCTCGACGTCTGGTTCGACTCCGGATCGATGCCCTTCGCCCAGGTGCACTACCCGTTCGAGAACGCCGACTGGTTCGACACCCACAACCCGGCGGACTTCATCGTCGAGTACATCGGGCAGACGCGCGGCTGGTTCTACACGCTGCACGTGCTCTCCACCGCGCTCTTCGACCGCCCGGCGTTCCGCAACGTGGTCAGCCACGGCATCGTGCTGGGCAACGACGGGCAGAAGATGTCCAAGTCGCTGCGCAACTACCCGGACGTGGCCGAGGTCTTCGACCGCGACGGCTCCGACGCCATGCGCTGGTTCCTGATGTCGAGCCCGGTCCTCCGGGGCGGCAACCTCGTCGTGACGGAGGAGGGCATCCGCGAGGGCGTCCGCCAGGTGCTGCTGCCGCTGTGGAGCACCTGGTACTTCTTCTCCCTCTACGCCAACGCCTCGGCGGGCGGCGGCTACGAGGCGACCAGGCGCACCGGCTCCGAGGACGTCCTCGACCGCTACCTGCTGGCCAAGACCCGCGATCTGGTCGAGACCGTGACCGGCCGGCTCGAGGCGCTGGACTCCACGCTCGCGGCCGCCGCGCTCCGCGACTTCAGCGACGTGCTCACGAACTGGTACGTGCGCCGCTCCCGCGACCGCTTCTGGCAGGGCGTCGACGAGGACGGCCGCGGATCGGAGGCGTTCGACACGCTCTACACGGTCCTCGAGACCGTGTGCCGCGTCGCCGCCCCGCTCCTGCCTCTCGTCACGGAGCAGATCTGGCAGGGCCTGACCGGCGGCCGCAGCGTCCACCTCACCGACTGGCCGGAGGCGGACGAGTTCCCCGCCGACCCGGCGCTCGTGCACGCGATGGACGCTGTCCGCGGCATCTCGTCCACCGCGCTCTCCCTCCGCAAGCAGGCCGGGCTCCGCGTCCGCCTGCCGCTCGCGCGCCTGACCGTGGTGGTCGCGGACGCCGCCGAGCTCGCGCCGTTCGAGGCGATCCTCCGCGACGAGCTGAACGTGAAGGAGGTGTCGCTGGTGCCGCTGGTCGACTCCAGCGCCGCCGACTACGGCGTCACCTCCCGTCTCGCGGTCAACGCGCGCGCCGCCGGGCCCCGGCTCGGCAAGGGCGTGCAGACCGTGATCAGGGCCGCCAAGGCCGGCGACTGGAGCGAGACGGACGGCGTCGTCACCGCCGGCGGCGTCGACCTGGTCGAGGGCGAGTACGAGCTCACGCTCGAGGTCGGCGGCTCGGCCGGCGACGACCGCGCCATCGCCCTGCTCCCGCGCGGGGGCTTCGTGCTCCTCGACACGGCGACCACCCCCGAGCTCGAAGCGGAGGGGCTCGCCCGCGACCTCATCCGCGCGGTGCAGGACGCCCGCAAGGCGGCCGGGTTCGAGGTCAGCGACCGGATCGTCCTGGAGGTCGTGCTCGACGAGCCGAGCCTGCAGGCGCTCGAGCCGCACGCGCTCTGGATCGCGGAGGAGACCCTCGCGACCGGATGCGCGTTCACTCCGCTCACCACGGCTCTCGAGGGCGGCGAGGGCGCGATCGCCTTCGGCCCCGCGGGCACCGCCATCATCCGCGTCGAGAAGGTCGAGGCCGCCGATGTCTGATCCGTTCGAGCCGGACGACGCCGACCGCGCGGCCGCCGACGCCGTCTACGCCGCGCTGCTGGAGCGCCTGGGCGAGGCGAGCGTCCGCCCGCGCCTCGCTCCGACCCGGCGCGCCGTCGAGATCCTCGGCGACCCGCAGCGCGCCTACCCGGTGATCCAGATCGCCGGAACCAACGGCAAGACCTCGACCAGCCGGATGATCGAGAGCCTGCTGCGCGCCCACGGGCTGCGGGTGGGCCTGTTCACCAGTCCGCACCTCGAGCGCTTCAACGAGCGCATCGTCATCGACGGAGAGCCGATCTCGGACCGGAGCCTCGCCGACAACTGGCAGGACGTCGAGCCGTACCTGCGGATGACCGACGCCGAGCTGGCCGCGCAGGGCGAGGCGCCGCTGTCCTTCTTCGAGGCGATCACCGTCCTGGCCTACGCGGCCTTCGCCGACGCGCCGGTCGATGTGGCCGTCGTCGAGGTGGGGATGGGCGGCGAGTGGGACTCGACGAACGTCGCCGACGCGCAGGTCGCCGTCTTCACGCCGATCGCCCTCGACCACACCGACCGCCTCGGCTCGACGATCGAGGAGATCGCGCGCACCAAGTCGGGCATCGTCAAGCCGCTCGCCTCGGTGGTCTCCGCGAGGCAGGTCCCGGAGGCGGAGGCGGTGCTGCGGCACGCGGCCGAGGCCACCGAGTCGACGATCGTCGTCGAGGGGGCGGAGTTCGACGTCGAGTCGACGACCGTCGCCGTCGGCGGCCAGGTCGTCACCGTCCGGGGACTCGTCACCACGTACGAGCAGCTGCTGCTGCCGTTCTTCGGCGACCACCAGGCCGAGAACGCCGCCGTGGCCGTCGCCGCGGTCGAGACGTTCCTAGGAGGCGGGACGCAGGAGCTCACCGGCGACGTCCTCGACGAGGGCTTCGCCGCCGCGACCTCCCCGGGCCGCCTGCAGCTCGTCGGACTCGCTCCGCGCACCGTCGTCGACGCGGCGCACAACCCGCACGGGGCCGCGTCCCTCGCCGCCGCTCTCGGCCGCTACTTCGACTTCGACCGCGTGACGGCCGTCCTCGGCGTGCTGGCCGAGAAGGACGCCGAGGGGATCCTCCGGGAGCTCCGCCCCGTGGTGGACGAGCTGATCGTGACCACGGCGCCGAGCGATCGGGCGATGCCCGCCGAGGAGCTCGCCGCGCTCGCCCGCACCGTGTTCCCGGAGGAGGCGGTCCGCGTCGCCGACGACCCGCTGGGTGCTCTGACGGCCGGCCGCGTCCTCGCGGCGCGCACCGACAAGGGCGCCCTGCTGGTCACGGGCTCGATCACCCTCGTCGGCCGCACGATCACCGCGGCCCGCGACGAGAACTGGCTGGGCGCGTGAGGGCCGGGCGCCCGCGGCGCTCGCGGACCGTCCGGGAGAGCCTCGGCTCGATCGTGCTCGGCTTCGAGGCGGTCATCGTCTTCCTCGCCACCCTGGTGGCCTTCGGGCTGAAGGCGGCCGACCCCGTGGTCGTGCTGGTCGGGGGAGCGGTGGTCTGCCTCGCGCTCGTCGCCACTCTGGGCCTGCTGAACCGGCCGGTCGGCTTTGGCATCGGCTGGGTGCTCCAGTTCGTTATCGTGGCCTCGGGCCTGCTGGTCCCGATCATGTACGTGATCGGCGCCGCCTTCGTGGCGCTGTGGACGTACTGCATGGTGACCGGCACCCGCCTCGACGCTCAGACGCGCCGGGCGGCGGAGCCCACCGACCCCACCGAAGGAGACCGCTGAACCATGGCCACCCAGGAGACCCTCGTCCTCGTCAAGCCCGACGGCGTCGCCCGCAACCTCACCGGCGAGATCCTCCGCCGCATCGAGGCGAAGGGCTACTCCCTCGTCGACGTGAAGCTCGTCGAGGCCGACCGCGAGCTGCTCGCCGCCCACTACGCCGAGCACGAGGGCAAGCCCTTCTACGAGCCGCTCGTCGAGTTCATGGAGAGCGGCCCGATCGTCGCCCTGCGCATCGCGGGCGACCGCGTGATCGAGGGCTTCCGCGCCCTCGCCGGCACCACCGACCCGACCACGGCCGCGCCCGGCACCATCCGCGGCGACCTCGGCCGCGACTGGGGCCTCAAGGTCCAGCAGAACCTCGTGCACGGGTCCGACTCCGAGGAGTCGGCCGCGCGCGAGCTCGGCCTCTGGTTCGCCTGAGCCGCTCGGCCGCCTGCCTCTGACGACGTCCGTCAGAGGTAGGCGAGCACGTTCAGCCTCACCTGCGCGATCACCGCGATCAGCAGGTAGCAGAGCAGCGTGATGAACGGGACCCAGCCGTAGGCGGCACCGGCGAAGCGGCGCACCCCGGCGCGGACGGGGAACACGCCCTCACGGAGGTTGCGGAGCGTCACCAGCCAGAAGCCCGGGATGACGACGGCCCAGGTGAGTATGCACCAGGGGCAGAGCGTTCCGAGCGCGAAGACGCTCGTCGCGATGAGCCAGCCCACGAACACCAGGGCCAGCAGGAAGCCGACGTTGAAGGCCGCCCAGAACCACCGGTCGAACCGGGCGCCCGCGAGCAGGCCCAGCCCCACCACGATCGGCGCGATCCAGGCCGCCAGGCCGATGAGGGGGTTCGGGAAGCCGAAGACCGCGCCCTGCGCCGAGTTCAGGTTCGCACTGCACTGCACGAGCAGGCTGAAGTCGCAGCCGAGGCCCGCATCGGGGTTCTCGAGAGCGGCGAACTTGTCGTTCGTGAGGGCGAAGGCGGCGGTCCAGCCGATCACGCCGAGGACGATCAGCAGGACGGCGAAGAGGACGGGGCGCTGCTGGGTGGGGGCGTCGCGCACCCCGGGATCGCTGGACACCGGGGGATTATGGCACGCGCCGGATCGGCGCCTCTGGGAATGCGTGCGATAATCGGAGCCGTCGGTCCGGGGGACCCCGCATCGACGCGAAGAAGGTTTACCGGGCGAGCACCGGGCCACAGGAGATCGACAGCGTTCCGCGAATGGACGCGCCGGATCTCCGCTTCGCCGGGAGTCGACCGCAGGTCGCACCGCGGGGGAGCGCGTGTCGGATAGTCAGTTCCGAGAGTGCAGCTGCAACCGGAGTCCCGCGCCACGAGCGCGACGGGACCGGGGGAGCGGAAGGATTCGCGGCGGGCCGAGGCCCCTCGCACGAGAGAAGCATCCGGGAAGACGACGCGGCGGACGACCCGGCCGAGGAGTGCACCAGGAATGGTGGAAGACAACAGTACGAGCGGATCCGATCCGGACCGCGACGGGCCCCGCAGCGGGGCCAGGAAGATCAGCCGCCTCTTCGGTGGCCGCCGGGCGAGCCGGCGGACCGAGTCGAGCGCGCCAGCGACAGGGGAGACGATCATCGACAGCAACGAGACCGACCAGACCGGAGCCGAGGGCACCGAGCTGCCCGAGACCGGGAGCGCCGCGGAGGCGGCCGAGCCGTCGACGTCGACGGGCGCGGTGTTCTTCAACGCCCTCCCGCAGACCCCGGGCGCCGACCAGGAGGAGCCGCGACGGCCCTCACTGCCGAGCCCGTCGCTGCTGTTCCAGGCGCCGGTCCTGCCCGACTACGTCGAGCTGGCTCCGCTGCCTCCCCGCGGTGCGCCGCTGGGCGTCCAGGAGGAGCGCGAGAGCCCTGCCGAGGAGCAGGGCTCCGTCCGCCGCCGCTCGCGCCGCCGCAGCGGCGAGAGCGAGAGGTCCGGCTCCGACGACCCCGAGAACACCGTCGTCCGGGTCCGCCAGCCGCGCGAGCAGCGCGAGGCCCGCGAGCCCGAGCTCATCACCGAGCCGCAGCGCATCAAGGGCTCGACCCGCCTCGAGGCCAAGAAGCAGCGCCGCCGCGACGGTCGCGACGCCGGCCGGCGCCGCACGGTCGTCACCGAGTCCGAGTTCCTCGCCCGCCGGGAGGCCGTCGACCGCGTCATGGTCGTCCGCTCCAAGGAGGACAGCATCCGCATCGGCGTGCTCGAGGACGGCGTCCTCGCCGAGCACTACGTCGCCCGCTCGCAGGAGGCGTCGCTCATCGGCAACGTCTACCTCGGCCGCGTGCAGAACGTCCTCCCGAGCATGGAGGCCGCCTTCGTCGACATCGGACGCGGGCGCAACGCCGTGCTCTACTCCGGCGAGGTCGACTGGGACGCCGCGAACAACGCCGGCGGCCCCCGCCGGATCGAGCTCGCGCTCAAGCCCGGCGACCGGGTCCTCGTCCAGGTCACGAAGGACCCCGTCGGCCACAAGGGCGCCCGTCTCACGAGCCAGATCTCGCTCCCCGGCCGCTACCTCGTCTACGTGCCCAACGGTTCGATGAACGGCATCTCGCGGAAGCTCCCGGACACCGAGCGCGCCCGCCTGAAGAAGATCCTCAAGGAGGTGCTGCCCGAGAACGTGGGCGTCATCGTCCGGACCGCGGCCGAGGGCGCCACGGAGGAGCAGCTGACCGTCGACGTCGAGCGCCTGACCGCGCAGTGGACGGCTCTCAGCGCGAAGGCCGCGACCGGGCAGGCTCCCGCTCTCCTGCACAGCGAGCCGGACCTGCTGATCAAGATCGTCCGCGACGTCTTCAACGAGGACTTCGAGAAGATGGTCATCGCCGGCGACGACGCCCGCGAGACCATCGAGCTCTACCTCAGCCAGGTCGCACCCGATCTGCTCGAGCGCGTCGAGGTCTACACGGGTGAGAAGGACGCGTTCGACGAGTTCCGCATCACGGAGCAGATCGAGAAGGCGCTGGAGCGCAAGGTGTGGCTGCCCAGCGGCGGCTCGCTCGTGATCGACCGCACCGAGGCGATGACGGTGGTCGACGTCAACACCGGCAAGTTCGTCGGCTCGGGCGGGAACCTCGAGGAGACGGTCACGAAGAACAACCTGGAGGCGGCCGAGGAGATCGTCCGCCAGCTGCGCCTGCGCGACATCGGCGGCATCATCGTCGTCGACTTCATCGACATGGTGCTCGAGTCCAACCGCGACCTCGTGCTCCGCCGCCTGGTCGAGTGCCTGAGCCGCGACCGGACGAAGCACCAGGTCGCCGAGGTCACCTCGCTCGGCCTCGTGCAGATGACCCGCAAGAAGCTGGGCCTGGGCCTGCTCGAGACCTTCAGCGAGAACTGCGAGATCTGCGCCGGACGCGGCGTCATCGTCCACCACGACCCCGTGCTCAAGCACCGGTCGACCGCCGCTCCGCAGCAGGAGCAGCGCCGCCGGGGCAAGGGCGGCGAGCAGCAGCCCGCCGCCTCCGGGCGCTCGAACGGCGGGCAGAACGGGCAGGGCGCGCCGGCGACCAAGCCGGTCAGCACCCACGCCATCACGGACGACGCGAAGAACGCGCTCGCGCAGATCGCCGCCAGCACCATCCACCCCCAGGCCGTGCGCCAGGCGGCGGAGGAGGCGGCCGCGCTGGTCGAGGACGCCGCCGAGACCGTCGAGGCCATGGCGCCGGAGGAGTCCGCCACGGCACCCGAGGAGCAGCCGTCCGAGCCGAGCCGTCGCGGCGAGCGTCCCGCCCGGGGCGAGCGCCGTCGTCGCAGCCGCGACCGCGAGCCGCGCCAGGAGGCCGCCGAGACGGCGGCCGTCGAGTCGGCTCCCGTCGAGACCCCGGTCGAGAAGGAGATCGAGCCGGCCGCTGCCGCGCCGATCCTCGACATCCCGATCGCGCCGGTCACGCCTCCGCGCCGCGTCCGCAGCGAGGTCGCCGAGCACCTGCTCGACTCCGTGCTCGACGCTCTGCCGGCCCCGAAGCAGCCCGGCCAGGGCCGTGCGAAGAGCCGGCGCGTCACGACGGCCGCGCTCACCGGAGTCGCGGTCATCCCCGAGCAGACCCCGCGCCGCGCCGACCAGTAGCGCGACCCGGTGTCAGGAGGGCCCGGTGCCCGGCGAGAGCCGGCGCCGGGCCCTCTCGGCATCCCGGTCGCGCCCGCGGACGCGGAGCCCGCTCCGCCTCAGCCGCTCGACCAGCTCCCGCGCGCCGACGGGGACCGCGCCCGCGGCGACGAGCTCGTCGATCCGCTCCTCGGGCACGTCGTAGTGGTCCAGGTCGAAGCCGCGCTCGGGCACGCCGAGACGGCGCGCGAAGTCGTGGAGCTCCTCGAGCGAGACGTCGCTCACGAGGTGCGCCCACAGCCGGCCGTGCGCCGGCCAGCGCGCGGCGTCGACGAGGATGGCCATTCCCCGATCGTAGGCGGCGCGCCGTCCGTCCACGCGCCTCCTCCTCGACTATCGTGACGGGGTCGCCGGTCGGGTGGACACGGCTTCGCAGTCGTGTGCGTTTGACCGTGGAGCGCGGATCCCGTACTCTTGACCGTTGGTGTGGCGCGATCCATGTGCTCACGCAGATTTCCGTTGTCGCTCCGCCCCTCACGGGGCGCGGGCCGCGGTGCCGGTTCCCTCGTGTCGTGAGGAGACGGGTACGAACCGGAAGACCGGGGCTCAGCCCCGTCCTTACAAGCCCCGGACGAGGCCTCCGCTCCGTCCAGACGAGAAACAGGTACGAGAAGTGGTTTACGCAGTTGTGCGCGCCGGCGGTCGGCAGGAGAAGGTCGAGGTCGGCACCATCGTGACGATGGACCGCGTCAAGGCCGACGAGAACGGCACCGTGCAGCTTCCTGCCGTGCTGCTCGTCGACGGTGAGTCGATCACCTCGGACGCGGCGACCCTCGCGGGCGTCACCGTCACCGCCGAGGTGCTCGAGGACCTCCGCGGTCCGAAGATCATCATCCAGAAGTTCAAGAACAAGACCGGTTACAAGAAGCGCCAGGGGCACCGTCAGGACCTCACGCGCGTCAAGGTCACTGGCATCAAGTAGTCCTGCAAAGGAATTGAGCTGACCTGCGGAGCGAGCCATCGCCCTGCAGGGCAACAGCACGGGGCTGCGGCCCCCCGGTCTCGAGGAGATGAGAAATGGCACACAAGAAGGGCGCGAGCTCCACTCGCAACGGTCGCGACTCGAACGCGCAGCGTCTCGGCGTCAAGCGCTTCGGCGGCCAGGTCGTGAACGCGGGCGAGATCATCGTCCGCCAGCGCGGCACCCACTTCCACCCCGGTGCGAACGTCGGACGCGGTGGCGACGACACCCTGTTCGCCCTCTCGGCGGGCGCTGTCGAGTTCGGCAGCAAGGGCGGCCGCAAGGTCGTCAACATCGTGGCGGCCGCCCAGTAGGGTCGACCTCCTCGGCCGCACAGGCACAGGACGCAAGGGGCGGGCTTCGGCTCGCCCCTTGCGCGTTTACCGGGGCACAGCCCCCCGGCGCCGGCATCCCGGCGCCGCACGCACTCACGGACGGATTCACACCATGGTCACCTTCGTCGACAACGTCACGCTGCATCTGCGTGCCGGCCACGGCGGCAACGGCTGCGTCTCCGTCCGTCGCGAGAAGTTCAAGCCGCTCGCCGGCCCCGACGGCGGCAACGGCGGGCACGGGGGCGACATCGTCCTCGTCGCCGACCCGCAGACGACGACGCTGCTCGCCTACCACCGCCACCCGCACCGCAGCTCCGAGAACGGCGGTCCCGGCATGGGCGACCACCGCGCGGGCGGGAACGGCGAGCTCATGGAGCTCCCCGTCCCGGTCGGCACGGTCGTCAAGTCGCCGGACGGCGACCAGCTGATCGACATGGACGAGCCCGGCCTCCGGTTCGTCATCGCTCCGGGCGGGCAGGGCGGGCTCGGCAACGCCTCTCTCGCCACCACGAAGCGCAAGGCGCCCGGCTTCGCGCTGCTCGGCACGCCGGGCTGGGAGGGCGACGTCGTCCTCGAGCTGAAGACCGTCGCGGACGTCGCGCTCGTCGGATTCCCCTCGGCGGGCAAGTCGAGCCTCGTCGCGGCGATCTCGGCGGCCAAGCCGAAGATCGCGGACTACCCGTTCACGACCCTCGCGCCCAACCTCGGCGTCGTGCAGGCGGGGGAGTCGCGGTTCACCGTCGCCGACGTGCCCGGTCTCATCGAGGGCGCGAGCGAGGGCAAGGGCCTGGGTCTGGAGTTCCTCCGCCACGTCGAGCGCTGCACCGCGCTCGTCCACGTGCTCGACTGCGCCACGCTCGAGCCCGGCCGCGACCCGCTGACCGACCTCGACATCATCCTCGGGGAGCTGGCGGCGTACCCCGTCGGCGACGGACAGGTGCCGCTGATCGAGCGCCCGCAGCTGATCGCGCTCAACAAGGTCGACGTGCCCGAGGCCCAGGAGCTGGCCGACTTCGTCCGGGCCGACCTCGAGGGCCACGGCTACCGCGTCTTCGAGATCTCGACGGTCAGCCACTCGGGACTCCGCCAGCTGACGTTCGCCCTCGCCGAGATCGTCGAGAAGCACCGCCTCGAGCTCGCCGCTGTGCCGCGGGTGGAGCGCATCACCATCCGCCCCCGCGCCGTGGACGAGAAGGACTTCGAGATCCGGGTCGAGGGCGGCTCGTACGGCAACGTCTACCGGGTCCTGGGCACCAAGCCCGTGCGCTGGGTGGCGCAGACCGACTTCACGAACGACGAGGCCGTCGGCTTCCTCGCCGACCGCCTGGCCAAGCTCGGAGTCGAGAACGGCCTCTTCTCGGCCGGAGCGGTCGCCGGCTCCACCGTCGTCATCGGCCCCGGCGACGGCGTCGTCTTCGACTGGGAGCCGACCCTCACCTCGACGGCCGAGCTCATCACCGCGCCCCGCGGAACGGACCTCCGCCTCGAGGACAACCGGCGCAAGACCCGCAACGAGCGTCGCGAGGACTACTTCGAGCGGATGGACGCCAAGGCCGAGGCGCGCGCGGAGCTCGAGCGCGAGCGCCAGGGCGGCGTCTGGCGCGTCGCTGACGAGGGCGACAGCACGGAGGCCGGCGAGGAGAGCTGACTCCCGCCGCCGGGGTCGTCTGCCTCTACACTGGCCGGATGCCGCAGACGACCCCCGACAGCAGTGCGCTGACCGAGCGGTTCGCCGCTTCCCGTGCCGCGTCGCGCTCCCTCCGCAGTGCGACCACCGACCTCAAGAACCGGGCTCTGCTCGCCATCGCCGACGCGGTGCGCTCGAGCGCCGAGCGCGTCGTCCCGGCGAACGAGCTCGACCTCCAGCGGGGTCGCGAGAGCGGGATGAGCGCGGGCCTGCAGGACCGCCTCCGCCTCGATGCGGCGCGCCTGGGGTCCCTCGCCGACGCCGTCGTCGCGGTCGTCGGGCTCACCGATCCGGTCGGGCAGACGGTGCGGGGATCGAACCTGCCCAACGGCGCCTCCCTCACCCAGGTGCGGGTCCCGTTCGGCGTGGTCGGAGCGATCTACGAGGCGCGCCCGAACGTCACCATCGACATCGCGGCGCTCTCCCTCAAGAGCGGGAACGCCGTGATCCTGCGCGGAGGCACGGCCGCGGAGAACACGAACCGCGTCCTGGTGGAACTGCTGCAGGAGGCCGTCGCCTCCGTCGGCCTGCCCGCCGAGCTGGTGCAGACGGTCGACGACCACGGCCGCGAGGGCGCGAAGGCCCTCATGCGAGCGCGCGGCTACGTCGACGTCCTGGTGCCGCGGGGGAGCGCGGGCCTCATCGAGTCGGTCGTGACGGAGTCGACGGTCCCTGTGATCGAGACGGGCGCCGGAGTCGTCCACGTCTTCCTCGACGCCAGTGCCGACGAGCAGTGGGCCGTGGACATCGTCCACAACGCCAAGGTGCAGCGTCCGAGCACCTGCAACGCCCTCGAGACCCTCCTCGTCCACCGCGACGCCGCCGAGCGCCTCCTCCCGCCCGTCCTCGGCCGGCTCGCGGAAGCGGGAGTGACCGTGCACGGCGACGAGCGCGTCGCGGCGCTCTGGCCCGACGCGGTGCCCGCCACCGATGAGGACTGGTCCGCGGAGTACTACTCGCTCGACGTCGCCGTCGCTATCGTCGACGACCTCGACGCCGCGATGGCCCACATCGACCGGTACTCCACCCACCACACCGAGTCGATCGTGACGAACGACCTCCGGAGCGCCGAGCGCTTCCTCGCCGAGGTCGACTCCGCGGTCGTGATGGTCAACGCCTCCACCCGCTTCACCGACGGCGGGGAGTTCGGGTTCGGCGCCGAGGTCGGCATCTCGACGCAGAAGCTGCACGCTCGGGGCCCCATGGGCCTTCCCGAGCTGACCAGCACGAAGTGGCTGCTGCGCGGCGCGGGACAGGTCCGCGCCTAGCGCCCGGACCGGCGATCCGGCGTCGAGCGGCGTCCGGGTAGACTCGTCGGAGCCCCGCCGGGGCGACCACGACCTCCAAGGAGCACTGCATGTCCCTCGCGACGACCGTCCTCGCCGAAGCAGCGGCCCACACGGAGCTGCCGTTCCCCCCGATCGTCTTCGGCCTGATCGCCGCCGTCGCTTTCACGGCCCTCGGCTTCGTCACCTGGAGCTACCGCGACGTGGCGAACCGCCACTCGCACAAGACCGGCGCCGGCTCCCACGACCAGCACGGTCACGGACACTAGGCGGGGAGCCCAGCGATCGTGACGTCCGCCGCGAGCGGAGGCCCGCGGCGTCCGCGCATCGGCGTGATGGGCGGCACCTTCGACCCGATCCACCACGGTCACCTGGTCGCCGCCTCCGAGGTGGCCCAGTCGTTCGACCTGGACGAGGTCGTCTTCGTGCCCACCGGCCAGCCGTGGCACAAGAAGACGGTGACCTCCGCCGAGCACCGGTACCTGATGACGGTGATCGCGACGGCGTCGAACCCGCGCTTCACCGTCAGCCGCGTCGACGTGGACCGGATCGGCACGACCTACACGATCGACACCCTGCGCGACATCCACGCCGCGCACCCCGACGCCGAGCTGTTCTTCATCACCGGCGCGGACGCGGTCGCTCAGATCCTGAGCTGGAAGGACTACGACGAGCTGTGGGAGCTGGCCCACTTCGTCGCCGTCAGCCGGCCGGGGCACGTCCTCAACGTTTCGGGATTGCCGGCCCAGGACGTATCCTTGTTGGAGATTCCGGCACTGGCGATCTCCTCGACCGACTGTCGGAGCCGCGTCAACCGGGGTCATCCGGTCTGGTACCTGGTTCCCGACGGTGTCGTCCAGTACATCTCGAAGCACCACCTGTATCGGAGCACGTCATGACAGTTCAGCCCGAGGAGAAGCCGCTCACCCGGCGCGAGATCCGCGAGCGCGAGAGGCGCGAGGCCGGTGCGGCCACGTCCGCCGCCGTTCCGACGACGTCCCGCCGAGCTGCCACCGCGACCGCCACCACCGCCGGCGACATGCCGGTGCTGACCCCCACCCAGGCCCTGCGGATCACCCCCGTCGAGCCGAGCCCCGCGAGCGAGCCCGACCTGCGCACCTCCTCGATGGAGATCGTCGCCACCGAGAACGCCACGGGCCGCCAGCTGACCCGTCGGGAGCTGCGCGCACTGCTGGCGCAGCAGCAGGCGGAGAAGGTCGCCGCCGCACCGGAGGCGGAGCCGCCCGCCGACGAGGAGCGGTCCGACGACGAGCGCTCCGACGACGTCGAGGGCGCCCTCGAGCGCGCCTCGGCGCTCCCGCCGACCGGGGCGGTCCCCGTGATCGAGGCGGCCGACGAGTCCCGTGATGCGGAGCCGGTGCCCGAGGGCGCAGCGGAGCAGGAGCCGGAGGGCGACGAGGACGTCGTCACCGAGGACGCCCCCGAGGCGTCCGAGGAGGAGGCGGACGAGTCCGCCACCGATGCGACCGCGGACGCCGACGAGGCCGAGGTGCACGAGGCCGAGATCGAGAGCTCCTCCTCCGACGACGAGACGCCGTCCGCGGACGCCTCCGACGAGCGGGACGCGGACGACGAGCAGCCGACGGCCGGCGAGCAGCCCGAGCAGCCGCACCTGAACACCGCGCTCTTCGCGTCGGTGGGCGGATCCCTCGATATCGCCGACGAGAAGGCCACCGAGATCACCGGGAGCTTCGAGCCGCCGATCGAGCACCTCGCCATCACCGAGGAACTCGACAGCAAGTCGAAGGAGGAGGTGGACGCCTCGTTCGACTCCCTCATTGCGAGCGGAGTCGCCGCCACCGGTGCCGTCACCACCACCAACGCGCTGATCCTGCCGACCACGGGCCCCGGCGCGACCGTCGGCACGGACACGGGGGAGATCCTCGTCACCGGCTCGTTCGACCTCCCGCGCAGCCTCGGCTCCACGGGCCAGCACCCGAACCTCTACGACTCGCCCGATGTGGACCGCTACGTCGACCGCATCGACCGCGAGCAGCCCGTCGGCGAGTCCGAGCCGGTCCGGGCGTCCAGCGCCGTCTCCACCCACGCCGCCGGCACTTCGATGATCGCGCCGCAGAAGCGCGCCGGCGTGAGCGTCCCGGTGGTCCTCGCGATCACCGCGGCCGTCCTGCTGGTCGGCGCGATCGCGCTGTTCATCGGCGGCTTCGTGCTCAACATCTTCTGATCTCCACCACCGACACTGAAGGCTTCATGACTGCGACCGATTCCGCCCGCGCCCTGCTCCAGCTCGCGGCCACCGCCGCCGACTCCAAGGGCGGTGAGGACCTCGTCGCCCTCGACGTCTCGGGGCCGCTGCCGCTGGTCGACATCTTCCTCCTCGCCACCGGCCGCTCCGAGCGCAACGTGGTCGCGATCGCGAACGAGGTGGAGGACCGCCTGAACGACTCCGGCGCCAAGCTGCTGCGCCGCGAGGGCCGTGCGGAGGGCCGCTGGATCCTCCTCGACTTCGGCGACCTCGTCGTGCACGTCTTCCACGAGGAGGACCGCATGTACTACTCGCTCGAGCGCCTCTGGAAGGACTGCCCGACGGTGCCGTTCACCCTCGAGCAGCCCGTCGCCGTCGACTCGTCGACGTCCTCGAACTGACGAACACGCCCGGCGACAGCGCTCGATTTCACTTCACGCGAATCGTGTTGTAGTTTATTCGAGTTGCTTCCGCCGGGCGGAGACAGCGCAGGACAGCACGAAGCAAGACAGAACACAACATGGGTCCGTGGCGCAGCTGGTAGCGCACCTGCATGGCATGCAGGGGGTCAGGGGTTCGAATCCCCTCGGATCCACCGAACAGGTCCGCACTCCTCCGGGAGTGCGGACCTTCGTCGTTCCCGGCGATACAGGGTCCGGCGCCGTCCTGTCCGGCGCCGTCCTGTCCGGCTCAGGCCGGTCAGGCCAGCCAGGACCGTGCCCGTCCGGCCGCCAGGTCCCCCTGCTGGTCACGCACGCGTCGGCCCGACCGGCTCCACATGGCCGCCGCATCCGGCGAGGAATCCGGAGAGCTCGCCCCAGGCGTCCTCCCCGATCGTGGTGCTCGGGCGTCGTGCGAGGTCGGCCAGAGCGTCCGTCAGCTCGTCGACTCCCGTCATGATCCTCGTCCGTGCCGCTCCCGTACCCTGCCATCCGGGCGCGTACGTCCTGACGTCGGGGTGGCTGTAGAGCACGGCCGTCTCGAACCACGGCGTGGGCAGTCCGTGCAGGGCCAGGTGCTCCTTGAACCTCGCGGCCTGGATCCGGACCTGCCGGGCCGGGACGTGCTGCTCGACATGGGTGCGCACCGTCCAGCGCGACGCCGTCCCCGGTGCGATCTGAACCGCGAAGGCCTCGGGCAGGGCGTCCTCGTCGAGGAGGACGCCGTAGGAGGGGTGGACGGTACCGGGTCGCACGCCGTCGAAGACGACCCCCTGCCAGTACTTGGCCTCGATGATGAGCGCGCCGTGCCGGGTGAGCAGCAGATGGTCGATCTGCGCGAGGAAGCGGCGCGTCGTGCGCGGGTCGACCGGTACGAAGACGACGTTCGTGGCGAGGACGCCGGACAGCCCCGCCGAGGCGCACGCCTCCCGGATCAGGGTGTGCGAGACGGCCTCGCTGCTCCAGGTCCTGGCAAGCGCGTCACGGGTCTGCTCGGCCTCCTCCTGCGCCGTCTCGAGCTCGGTCCGACTGAGGTCGCGCTCGGCGTCGCGCGCGCCCGTCAGTGCCTTCAGCGCCGCCTCGTGGCTCCGGTCGCGCTCGGTGATCGTTCGCTGGTGCTCCTCCGAGGCCTCCTTCGCGGCCTGCTCCGCCGCCGCTCCCGCCGCAGTGCGCCGTCGGCGGCCGACGACGACCGTGATGAGGAGGGCCAGGAGCAGGGCGGCCGCGACGGCCCAGGGCAGGTACTCGTTCATGGTCCCCAGGCAAGCACGGACCACCGACCGTGCGCCGCGACGGCTCCCGATCGCGCCGCTCGGCAGACTGGCCGCAGTGCGCTCGCTCGTGCCAACTCCGGACGTCTTCGTCGGCGTCCGCCTGCGCGCGCGGGCGGAGACCCCGACCCTGCGCCGGCCGATCGCGCGGGCGGAGCCCTACCGCCGCCCGGCGGACGCGATGCGTGACCAGCACGAGGTCCGGCGGACCGGCGTCGAGGGCACGCTGCTGGGCATCGTCGGCCCGCAGCCGTTCCAGGGGATCAGCGTCGCCGGCCTGCACACGCATGTCGTCGACACCACCGGCGGGATCGGCGGTCACGTGCTCGCCGCCTCCGGAGTCGCGGGCCTGATCGAGATCGAGCAATACGGCGGCATCACCGTCCGCCTGCCGGAGTCGGACGACCACCTGCGAGCCGACCTCGACGCGGCGGCCGACGCAGACGCCGCGATCCGCGCCGTGGAGACCGACCACCCGCGCTGAGCGGCCCTACCCTGGACGCATGCCCTCACTGCGCGACGTCCATGCCGTCATCGACCGTCTCTGGCCGGAGGCGGCCGCCGAGAGCTGGGACGCGCCCGGCCTGGTCACCGGCGACCCCGACGCCGCGGTGGAGCGGATCCTGCTCACGGTCGACGTGGTCTCCGACACCGTCGCGGAGGCCGTCGACGGCGGATACCAGCTCCTGGTCGCGCACCACCCGCTGCTGCTGCGCGGCGTCACCTCGATCGCCGAGGACGGCTACAAGGGCCGCCTGCTCGCGGACCTCATCCGGGGCGGCTGCGCACTGATCTCGGCCCACACGAACGCCGACATCGTCGCGGACGGGGTCTCGGACGTGATCGCCACCCGCCTCGGCCTGACCGGCGCGACTCCGCTCGTCCCGGGCGCCGACCCGTCGGTCGGGCTCGGCCGAGTGGGCGACCTGCCCGAGGAGGTGACGCTCGGACGCCTGGCCGGAGCCGTGGCCGAGCTCCTGCCGGCCACCGCAGGGGGAGTGCGGGCCGCGGGCGCCTACGAGACGCCCGTGCGCCGCGTGTCGCTCTGCGGGGGAGCGGGGGACTCCCTCCTGGACGCCCCCGCCGTCCGCACGAGCGATGTCTTCATCACCGCCGACCTCCGGCACCACCCGGCCTCCGAGGCGCGCGAGAAGGCCCTGCACGGCACCGGCCCCGCCCTCATCGACGTCTCGCACTGGGCGAGCGAGTGGCTGTGGCTCGACGTCGCCGCGACCGCGCTGCGGGAGGCCCTGCCCACGGTCACCGTCGAGGTGAGCGAGACCCGCACCGACCCGTGGGATTTCGCGATCGTGCACTGACCCGCCGCGGGCACGGGAGAATGGACGCGGCGCGCCCGTACTGCGCGCCGGGAACGAGGACCGCCACGTGAAAGCCAGCCCCGCACACCAGCGCGAACTCCTGACTCTGGCGAGTCTGGACACGAGGGGCGCGCAGCTGCGCCACGCCCTCGCGACGCTCCCGCAGATCGCGCGGATCCAGGCGATGCAGGCCCGCGACAACGAGACCCGCCGCTCCCTCGCCGAGCGCACAGGGCGCCTCGAGGACGTGCGCACCGAGCTCGGGCGCATCGAGTCCGACGTCGGCGTGGTCGAGAAGCGGCTCACCCGCGATCGCGACCGCCTGCAGACCGCATCCGCGGCCAAGGACATCGCCGCGCTCGAGAGCGAGATCACCTCCCTCGTGAAGCGGCGGGGAGACCTCGAGGACATCGAGCTGACCCTGATGGAGCGGATCGAGGGCATCGAGTCCGAGGTCGCCGCGGCTCAGGCCGAGCGCGACGAGGTCGTCGCCTCGCTCGGGACCCTCGCCGAGGAGCGCGACGCGCAGGCCGAGAAGCTCCGCGACAAGCAGGAGGCGCTCGCCCGGGACCGGGCGGACCTGGTGACGACCCTTCCGGAGGACCTGGTCGAGCTGTACGAGAAGCAGCGCGCCCGCTACGGAGTCGG
Organism: Rathayibacter sp. AY1E2; assembly: GCF_002932325.1. Classification (NCBI taxonomy): domain Bacteria; kingdom Bacillati; phylum Actinomycetota; class Actinomycetes; order Micrococcales; family Microbacteriaceae; genus Rathayibacter; species Rathayibacter sp. AY1E2. The sequence continues at coordinate 221,056 of NZ_PSVO01000001.1, read as the reverse complement.
CGCGGCCCTCCTCCGCGGGAAGGTGTCGGAGGGGAGCGGCGTGGCCCTCACCGAGTCGGACCTCTCCTGGATCCGCGCCTCCGCTCCCGACGAGGTCGTCCTCTGCCCCGACAGCGGCTGCATCCTGGTGCGCGGCGAGGAGTCCACCCTCGCCTGAGACGTACACTGGACGGGCGAACGGGCCGGCAAGACGGTCGCGTCACCGCGGCGAGAGTCGTGGTGCCGAGGAACGTCCGGGCTCCGCAGAGCAGGGCGGTGGGCAACACCCACCCGGGGCGACCCGCGAGACAGTGCCACAGAGAACAGACCGCCGTCGGCTCCGGCCGGCGGTAAGGGTGAAACGGTGGTGTAAGAGACCACCAGGGGCCGGAGTGATCCGGTCCGCTCGGTAAACCTCGCCCGGAGCAAGGTCAGACAGAGGACGATGCGGCTGCTCGTCGGGTCCTCGGGTAGACCGCTGGAGGGTCACGGCGACGTGGCTCCGAGAGAGATGGCCGTCCAGCGCCCGCCGAGAGGCGCGGCGTGAACAGAACCCGGCGTATCAGCCGACCCCTTCGCCACGAGATGCCCCGCCCCGGCGGGGCATCTCGCGTCTCCGCCGGTTTCTTCGCGCTCCCGCCCGCAGTCAGCGCGACGGCCTGCGGGGGCGGTTCCCGGGTCTCGATACACCCTTGCGCGGCTACTCGCTGAGACTGGCGCAGTCCATCTCTCCCGCTGCCTCCTGCGGACGAAGCGGTGCATCACGACGTCCGGCAGGCGACGATCCCGGAGGACGGTCCCGAGACGCCGCTGCGGATCGACCGCCGAGGACCAGGTGCCCCGCCCCGTCGTGGCTCACCGCGACGACTGGACCCCGAAGGTCCGATCACGCCCGTGCTCCACGGCGCCACGCACGAGGCGAACCGGCGAAACGCGTGCCGGCGTTTCGCCGTAGCCGTCCGCACCCCGCTCCCCGGAACGCGTCACCTCCCGAGGCCGACCGCGCCTCGGCGGGCGGGGACCGCCGAGGAAGAAGACTCAGCCCCGCCCTGCGAGCGCGGCCGCGCCGAGGATGCCGGCGTTGTTGCGGAGCGCCGCCGGGATGATCGGGGTGCGCAGGTCGAGCAGCGGGAGGAACTCGTCGTGGTGCTTGGAGATGCCGCCGCCGACGATGAAGAGATCGGGCCAGAGCAGCGCCTCGAGGTGGGAGTAGTAGCGCTGCAGGCGCTTCGCCCAGTGCTTGTAGTCGAGGTCGTCGCGCTCCTTGGCGGCGAACGAGGCCTTCTTCTCGTAGTCGCCGCCGTGGATCTCGAGGTGGCCGAGCTCAGCGTTGGGGATGAGGATCCCGTCGTGGATCTGCGCCGTCCCGATGCCGGTGCCGAGGGTGGTCATGATGACCAGGCCCTCCTTGTCCTTCGCCGCTCCGAAGCGCGACTCGGCGTAGCCCGCCGCATCGGCGTCGTTGACGAAGAAGATGTTCCGGCCGATCGCGTCCTCGAACAGCTTCTCGGCCTCGAGGCCGATCCACTCGTCCGACACGTTCGCCGCCGACATCGTCCGTCCGTGGACGACGACGGCGGGGAAGCAGATGCCGACCGGGGTGTCCGAGGGCAGGTCCGGGATCTTCTCGAGGATCTGCTGGACGGTGGCGACGATGTCCTTCGGCGTGCCGCCCGGGGGAGTGGCGAGCTTCATCCGGTCGCTGAGCAGAGTGCCCGCGGCCAGGTCCACCGAGGCCCCCTTGATGCCCGTTCCCCCGATGTCGATTCCGATGGCGGTCGCCGCAGCAGTCATAGCGGCCATGCTAGCGAAGGGCGGGGGTGCGGACCGACGCGGGCTGCGGCGTAGGATCGCGGCATGGCTGACGGCGACGCGAACTCCTGGTGGTACAACCTCAAGGCCGGCACGGTGGAGCAGGGATTCGTGTCCCCCTCCGTCGACCGGGTGGGACCCTTCTCCTCTCGCGAGGAGGCGGAGCACGCCCTCGAGCGGCTGCACGAGAACAGCCGCAAGTGGGCCGAGGAGGACGCCGCCGAGGACCGCTGACCGCGGCTACTCGTAGCTGTGCTCGGCGCCGGGGTAGGCGCCGGACTCCACGTCGTCCCGGTACGCGGTGACCGCTCCGGTGAGCACGCCGCGCAGATCCGCGTACTGCTTCACGAAGCGGGGGATGCGGCCGGTGGTGAATCCGGCGAAGTCCGTCCACACGAGCAGCTGTCCGTCGACGTGCGGTCCCGCTCCGACTCCGATCGTCGGGATGCGCAGCTCCTCCGTCACCTGACGTGCCGCGTCCGCGGGCACCATCTCGAGGACGACGGCGAACGCCCCGGCCTCCTGGACGGCTCGCGCGTCGGCGAGCAGCTGCTCGATGCCCTCGCCGCGCCCCTGGACCATGTGGCCGCCGAGCCCGTGCTCGCTCTGCGGCGTGAAGCCGATGTGCGCCATCACGGGGATGCCCGCCTCGACGATGCGCCGGATCTGCTCGGCGGAGCGGACCCCGCCCTCGAGCTTCACCGCGTGCGCGTGCGTCTCCTTCATGAAGCGGAACGCCGTGTGCAGCGCGTCGTCGGCACCCGACTCGTAGGAGCCGAAGGGCATGTCGGCGACGACGAAGGCGCGCTCGACGGCTCCGGCGACGGCACGCGCCAGCGGGATGAGCTCGTCGACGGTGACGGGCAGAGTGGTGTCGTAGCCGAGCACCGTGTTGCCGGCGGAGTCGCCCACGAGGAGGAAGTCGATCCCGGCGTCGTCGAAGATCTTCGCCGTCAGCTGGTCGTAGCTGGTCAGCCCGGTGATGCGGACACCGGAGTCCTTCGCGTTCTGGAAGTGGCGGGTTCGAACGCGTTTCACGGGCTGCGCTGACATGGGCGCCAGTCTACGGCGCGCCTCGGGCGCCCCGCGGGCCCCGGTCGGAGGCAGTAGCCTGAGGGTCGAAACAGGAGGGGTCTGGATGGACAAGCAACGGGACTTCGTTCTTCGCACCATTGAAGAGCGAGGGATCAAATTCGTTCGCCTCTGGTTCACCGACGTCGTCGGCACGCTGAAGTCGGTCGCGATCGCGCCGGCCGAGGTGGAGGGCGCGTTCGCGGAGGGGCTCGGCTTCGACGGCTCCGCCATCGAGGGCCTCACCCGCTCCTTCGAGGCCGACGTCCTCGCGCATCCGGACCCGTCGACCTTCCAGATCCTCCCGTGGCGCGGAGAGATCGACCCGACGGCGCGGATGTTCTGCGACATCACCACGCCGGACGGCCAGCCCGCCGTCGCCGACCCGCGTAACGTGCTCAAGCGCACGCTGGCGAAGGCGGCCGAGCGCGGGTTCACCTTCTACACGCACCCCGAGATCGAGTTCTACCTCCTCAAGTCGTCGTCCTTCGGCGCCGAGGGTCCGGAACCGGTCGACTCCGCCGGGTACTTCGACAACGTCCCCGGAGGCACGGCGCACGACTTCCGCCGCCGCTCCGTGCGCATGCTGGAGGATCTGGGCATCTCGGTCGAGTTCAGCCACCACGAGGCGGGCCCCGGCCAGAACGAGATCGACCTCCGCTACGCGGATGCGCTCACGACGGCCGACAACATCATGACCTTCCGCACCGTGATCAAGGAGGTGGCGATCGAGCAGGGCGTCTACGCGACGTTCATGCCGAAGCCGCTCTCCGGGCACCCCGGCTCGGGCATGCACACGCATCTCTCGCTCTTCGAGGGCGACGTGAACGTGTTCTACGAGCAGGGCGCCCAGTACCAGCTCTCGAAGCTCGGCCGTCAGTTCATCGCGGGCCTGCTCAAGCACGCCCCCGAGATCACCGCCGTGACGAACCAGTTCGTCAACTCCTACAAGCGGCTCTGGGGCGGCGACGAGGCGCCCAGCTACGTCTCGTGGGGCCACAACAACCGGTCCGCCCTCGTGCGCGTCCCGCTCTACAAGCCCAACAAGGGGCAGTCGTCGCGCATCGAGTACCGGGCGCTGGACTCCGCGGCGAACCCCTACCTTGCGTACTCGCTGCTCCTGGCGGCCGGGCTGAAGGGCATCGAGGAGGGCTACGAGCTCCCGGCCGAGGCCGAGGACAACGTGTGGGCCCTGTCGGACGCGGAGCGCCGGGCGCTCGGCTACGGCGCCCTGCCCGCCAGCCTCGACCGCGCCATCTCGCTGATGGAGGAGTCCGAGCTCGTGGCCGAGACGCTCGGCGAGCAGGTGTTCAACTTCGTGCTGCTCAACAAGCGGAAGGACTGGGCCGAGTACCGCGCCCAGGTCACGCCGTACGAGCTGCGCAGCAACCTCGAGATGCTCTGACGCCTCGGCCATGCCCCGCGAACGCTCCCTCCGCGATGTCGCACGCCTCGGCTTCGCCGCGCTCGGCGAGACCGGGGCGCGGCTGGCCGAGGCGGAGGAGCTCGCCGGGCGGCAGCTCGAGTCGGTGCTGCCCTCCTTCGCCCGGGTGGCGGATCCGGACGAGGCGCTGCTCGCTCTGATCGACCTGCTGCGACGGCACCGCGACAGCATGGACGCGGTCCTCGCCGACGACGAGGCCCTGACCCGGCTGCTTCTGGTGGTGGGGGCCTCCTCCGGCCTCGCCGACTTCCTCCAGCGCCGGCCCGACGAGCTGGCCAGCGTGCTCGAGCCGGTGCGCACGCTCCCCGGGCGCGCCGAGATGAAGGCCGAGCTGCTCGAGTCGGTCGGCGCCGTCGACGGCTTCTCGTCGGTCCGGGAGGAGGCGGGCTGGACGGCGCTGCGCGTGCGGTACCGCCGCCTCCTCACCAGGATCGTCGTCCACGACCTGAGCCAGGCCGACCCCGTCGCGGCCATCGACCGGGTGACGAGGGCGCTGGCCGACCTCGCCGGAGCCACGCTGGAGGCGTCCCTCGCCGTGGCGCGGACCGAGCTGGTCGAGGGCACGGGCCCGGGCCGCTTCGGCCGGGACGAGGTCGCCGCCACCCGCTTCGCCGTCATCGGCATGGGCAAGGCGGGAGCGTCCGAGCTCAACTACGTCAGCGACGTCGACGTGATCTTCGTCGCCGAGGGCGACCCGGAGAAGGAGCTGACGAACGCCCGTGCGATCGACGTCGCCACCCGGCTCGCCGTGCTCCTCATGCGCGGAACCTCTGCGCTGGCGATGGAGCCGGAGCTCTGGGAGGTCGACCCGAACCTGCGCCCGGAGGGCAAGCAGGGCGCGCTCGTGCGCACCCTCGAGTCGCACATCACTTACTACGACCGGTGGGCGAAGAGCTGGGAGTTCCAGGCGCTGCTCAAGGCGCGTCCGCTCGCCGGCGACCAGGAGCTGGGGCGGGCGTACGTCGACGCGGTCGCGCCCAAGGTCTGGTCGAGCGCCTCCCGCGAGAACTTCGTCGAGTCGGTGCAGCGGATGCGGGAGCGGGTCACCGAGAACATCCCGCAGAACGACGTCCACTACCAGATCAAGCTCGGGCCCGGCGGCCTGCGCGACATCGAGTTCACGGTGCAGCTGCTCCAGCTCGTCCACGGGCAGACCGACGACGAGATCCGCATGCCCGGGACTCTGCTCGCCCTGGGCGCCCTCGCCGACCGCGGGTACATCGGCCGCTCCGCCGCGGAGGAGTTCGCGCAGGACTACCGAGCACTCCGGCTGCTCGAGCACCGCCTCCAGCTGCGGCGCCTGCGACGCACGCACCTGATGCCGCGGGACGAGCACGAGCTGCGGACCCTCGCCCGCTCCAGCGGGCTCGCCCGCACGGCGGAGGAGCTGCTGAGCGTCTGGAACGGGATCAAGCACCGCGTCCGGGGCCTGCACGAGCGCCTGTTCTACCGTCCGCTGCTCTCCGCGGTCGCCGCGCTCTCCGACGGCGGCGCCGAGCTGTCCACCGGCCAGGCGGAGGCGCGCCTCGCCGCCATCGGCTTCGCGGACGCCCGCGGGGCGCTCGGCCACATCGCCGCGATGACCTCGGGCGTCTCGCGTCGCGCGAGCATCCAGCGCCACCTCGTGCCGGTGATGCTGCAGTGGTTCGCCGACGGACCGGACCCCGACTACGGCCTGCTCGCGTTCCGGCGCCTCAGCGACGCACTGGGCGGGACGCCCTGGTTCCTCCGGATGCTGCGCGACTCGTCCGGAGCCGCCAAGCGGCTCACCACGGTGCTCTCCGGATCGCGCTTCGTCGGCGAGCTGCTCGACCGCATCCCGGAGTCGGCGGCCTGGCTCGAGGACGACGACGCCCTCCGCCCCCGTAGCGCCGCCCAGCTCGCCGAGGAGGTGCGCGCCGTGCTCGCCCGGCACGAGACGCCCGACGCGGTCGCCTCGGTCCTCCGCTCGATGCGCCGGCGCGAGGTGCTGCGGACCGCCATGGGGGGCGTGCTCGGTCTCAGCTCGATCGAGGAGATCGCGACCAGCCTCACCGACATCATCAGCGCACTGCTGGGCGGCGTGCTCGCCGCCATCCGGCGCGGCAGTGCGACCCGGCCCGGCGCCGACGCGGAGTTCGCGATCATCGGCATGGGCCGGTACGGGGGAGCGGAGCTGGGCTTCGGCTCCGACGCCGACGTGATGTACGTCCAGCGCCCCGGAACCGCCGAGCCGCACCAGGCACAGCTCTACTCGCAGTTCGTCGTCGCCGAGCTGGTCCGGCTCACGGAGGACTCCCGCCTGCCGCTCGACCTCGACGCCGACCTGCGGCCCGAGGGCAAGAACGGGCCTCTCGTGCGCTCCCTCGACTCCTACCGCGCCTACTACGCCCGCTGGTCGCTGACCTGGGAGGCTCAGGCGCTGCTCCGGGCGCGGGGAGTGGCGGGGGACCAGGCGCTCATCGAGGACTTCGAGGAGCTGGCCGACGGGGTCCGCTACCCGGGAGCGGTCTCCGACCGCGACATCCGCGAGGTGAAGCGGATCAAGGCACGGGTCGAGAGCGAGCGCCTGCCGCAGGGCGCCGACCCCCGCCGTCACCTCAAGCTCGGCCGTGGATCGCTGAGCGACGTCGAGTGGCTGGTGCAGCTCCTCCAGCTGCAGCACGCGCGGCGGACCCCGGCGCTGCGGACCACCTCGACCCTCACCGCCCTCGCGGTCGCGGAGGAGGAGGGCATGGTCGGCCCGCAGGACGCGGAGCGGCTGCGCGCCGCGTGGATCCTCGCGTCCCGTGTCCGCTCGGGCACCACGCTCTGGGGCAACCGCACCAGCGACGTCCTCCCGACCGACCGCCGGCAGCTCGAGGGCGTCGCGCGCCTGCTGGAGTACCCGGCCGGGTCCGCGACGGCGCTCGAGGACGACTACCTCGGCGTGACCCGCCGCTCCCGCGCGGTCTTCGAGCGCCTGTTCTACGGGCCGGCCGCGGGAGACGCTCCCTCCTACCGCTGACGCCCGCGCGCCGGAGACGGCGAAGGGCCGCCCCTCCGAGGAGGAACGGCCCTTCGGCAGTGCTGCGGGATCAGACCCCGTAGTACAGCTCGAACTCGAACGGGTGAGGACGCTGCGCGAGGGGCTTGATCTCCTTCTCGCGCTTGTACTCGATCCAGGTGTCGATGAGCTCCTGAGTGAACACGCCGCCCTGGAGGAGGAAGTCGTGGTCGGCCTCGAGGGCGTCGAGCGCCTCGCCCAGGGTCGCGGGGACCTGCGGGATGAGCTTCGCCTCCTCGGGGGGCAGCTCGTAGAGGTCCTTGTCGACCGGCTCGTGCGGCTCGATGCGGTTCTTGATGCCGTCGAGGCCCGCCATCAGCTGGGCGGCGAACGCGAGGTACGGGTTGCCGGAGGCGTCGGGCGCACGGAACTCGATGCGCTTGGCCTTCGGGTTCGTGCCCGTGATCGGGATGCGGATGGACGCGGAGCGGTTGCCGGCCGAGTAGACCAGGTTGACCGGCGCCTCGAAGCCCGGGATCAGGCGGTGGTACGAGTTGACCGTCGGGTTCGTGAACGCGAGGACGGCGGGGGCGTGCTTGAGCAGGCCGCCGATGTACCAGCGCGCGAGGTCCGAGAGACCGCCGTAGCCGTTCTCGTCGTAGAAGAGCGGCGTGCCGTCGTTCCACAGCGACTGGTGGGTGTGCATGCCCGAGCCGTTGTCGCCGAAGAGCGGCTTCGGCATGAACGTGGCGGTCTTGCCCCACTGCTCGGCCGTGTTCTTGACGATGTACTTGAACTTCAGGATGTCGTCCGCCGCGTGGACCATCGTGTCGAAGCGGTAGTTGATCTCGGCCTGGCCGCCGGTACCCACCTCGTGGTGCGAGCGCTCGAGGATGAGGCCGGCGTCGATCAGCTTGAGGCAGATGTCGTCGCGGAGGTCGGCCTGCTTGTCGACGGGGCTCACCGGGAAGTAGCCGCCCTTGTAGGGCGTCTTGTTGCCGAGGTTGCCGCCCTCCTCGACGCGTCCCGAGTTCCAGGCGCCCTCGACCGAGTCGACGGAGTGGAACGCGGAGTTCTGCGTGATCTCGTAGCGGACGTCGTCGAAGATGTAGAACTCCGCCTCGGGAGCGAAGAACGCGGTGTCGGCGATGCCGGTCGACGCGAGGTACTTCTCGGCCTTCTTCGCGACCTGACGCGGGTCCTTGGAGTAGATCTCGCCGTTGCGCGGGTTGTAGATGTCGAAGACGAGGATCAGCGTGCGCTCGACGCGGAACGGGTCCACGTAGGCGGTGGTCACGTCAGGGATCAGCTGCATGTCCGATTCGTGGATGTTCGCGAATCCGCGGATCGAGGACCCGTCGAAGAGCTGACCGACGGAGAAGAACTCCTCATCGACAGTCGAGGCGGGGATGTTGAAGTGCTGCTGGACACCGGGGAGATCGGTGAACCGGATGTCGAGGAACTTGACGTCCGTGTCCTTGATGAACGAGAGCACCTCGGAAGAATCTTTAAACATGCAAAGGTCTCCAATGGCGTAACGGGGTGCTGCAGAGCGCAGCCGTTCCAGGGTAGTGACGGGGGGTTTCCCCACCGTGTCCCTGTTGTTTCCGACATGTTACGGGGCCCGTCCGGGGTCGGGCTCCACGTCGCCTGCCGGACCACCCGCTCCTCGGTCCGCTCCGAGACGCCGCGGATAGGATCGGAGGATGCCAGCCGCCGACCGCAGGACCTTCGCCGACGCCGCCCCGAGCTCGTACCCGGGAGAGCGTCTCGGCCTCCCCCGAGAGGGTCGCCTCTCGGTCGGACGGTCCGGCCGCCGCATCGCCGCCCTGGCCGTCGACTTCGCCGTCGCCGCTCTGCTGTCGCTCGCGTTCTTCGACTACGACCGCTGGGCGAGCCTGCTGCTGTTCGTCCTGCTGCAGGTCGTCTTCATCCCCACCATCGGCGGCAGCATCGGGCACCGCCTGCTCGGGATGCGCGTCATCCGTCTCGGCGGGGGCTGGGTCGGCGTGTGGCGCCCGATCGTGCGCTCGGTGCTGCTGGCCGTGCTGGTGTCGGCGCTCGTCTGGGACTCGGATCAGCGCGGCTTCCACGACAAGGTGGCCGGGACGGTTCTCGTCCGCTACTGACGGGCGCCGCCGACGGAGCAGGCCGGCCGGGAGAGATCCCGACCGGCCTGTCGCCTCGTGCGTCAGCGCGATCGCTGAGGGCGCACCTTGAAGGGGTCGACGCCCTTCGGGATGGGCAGCGACGTGTTGAGCGAGGAGAGCCGGTTCTTCACCGCGAGGACCTCGGCCTTGGTGAGGACCTTCTTCGTCTTCGAGAGGCGGCTCGGCACCTTGTGCAGCGGAGTCGCATCGGCGTCGGAGCCGACGTGCACGAAGGTGACGGGGACGTTCGGCAGGATCCGCGACACCTTGCGCCGCTCGTCCTCGAGCATGCGCTTGGTCCGGGAGGCGGGGCCCTCCGCGATCAGCACGACGCCTCCGCGGCCGACGGCGCGGTAGACGGCGTCCTGGGTCTTGCCGTTGACGGCGACGGGCATCTCGCCGCCGGTCCAGGTGCCGCGCAGTCCGCTGCGCAGGACGGCGCCGACCGCGCCGGGCTGCCCGGCGATCTGCCCGTAGGCGGCGCGCTCGGCGCGGCGCGAGAGCACGGCGAGTCCGGCGACCAGGCCGGCCATCACGCCCACGATGATCCACAGCGCGATCACGAAGCCGTTGCCGTTGCCGAGCAGGATGCCGAGGAGCACGCCGAGCAGGATCGGGAGCAGGAGCGCGAGGAGGATGATCCAGACGGCGCTGCTGTCGTAGCGGCGGGTCATCTGGAACACCTGCCACATCTGCTTGAGACGTCCGGGTTCCTTGACCGCCTTCGTCGACGGTTCCGTGCTGCGTGCCATGACGTCAAGGATACCGAGCGGGAGCGCGGCGGCGGACCCCGGACGCGGATCCGACTCCTCCACAGAGGGCACGTGCGCCGATCCCTCCACCGATCGGGATCGGCGGGCGTCCTCCGCCCCGACCTGCGGTCAGGCTCGCCTCATGACGAGCAGCGGGACGGTCCAGGGCCGGAGGATCGGCGGAGCGCGGACGGGGAGGCGGCGGACGCCTGCGCCGGACGCCGCACCGTCGGCCGAGCGGACGATGCGGCCGCGGGAGGCCGAGGCGCTGCAGGCGTCGCCGGTGGCTCGGCTCGCCGAGCACCGCCACCGCGAGAGCATCGTCCGGGTGGAGTCGTCTCCAAGGAGGTGCATCGTGTCGACCGCCCCTCCCGTCGTCGCCACGCTCGAGAGGTTCCTGCGGGTCGAGCGGGGGATCGGACTCGGCGCCGCGGTCACCCTCCTCGCCCCCGTGGTGGGCGCGGTCCGCTCGGCCGCGCTCGAGGGAGCATGGCTGGCTCCGACGACGGACGACATCGGCTTGACGGAGGAGGGTCGGCCCCTGCTGCTGCTGACGACGCCCGCCGTCGACACCCCGCGTGCGGCGCGCGACGCGCTGCAGCGGGTCCTGGAGCGCCTCGGGATGCTCTGCCCGGAGCTGCCGGTCGCCGCCCTCGCGCGGCACCGCGACCTTCTGGCGCTGGAAGGCAACCTCTACGGACTCGCGGATCCGCAGGGGATAGGCGAGGCGGTGCGGGCCCTGCCGACGTCCGGCGCGGATGCACGGGGTCGGGAGGCGGTGCCTGCTCCGACTGCCCGGCACCGGCGGGTCCACCCGCTCGACGGCTGGCAGGACCGCCTCCGGGCGTTCGTCGTCCGGCGTCGGGGACCGCTCTCGGTCGGGACGGCGATCGTGCTGGGAGCGGTGCTCGCCGGTTCGCTCGCGGGCGGGCCCGATCGGCAGGTGCAGGATGCGGAGGCGTCGACCGCAGCCGCGCCCGTTCCGGCTCGGTCGGCTCCGCCGGCGGTGGCGACCGCGGCACCGCCGGCTCCGGTCGCGGCGACCTCACTCGACGCCGAGCAGGCGGCGGAGGTGCTGATCGACGCGGTGCGCGCGTGCGGGGACCGGGAGTGCGCCCGCGGTCTGGTCACGGCGGACTCGCCGCTCGGCGACGAAGCGGACGGCCCCGCCTCCGCTGTCCCGGCGACGGGGGAGGCGTCGGCCGTCCTCGTCGACGTGAACGGGGCATCGGCGGTCGTGCAACTCAGGACGGCCCCGGGGACGACAGCGGCCTCCGTCCTGATCATCAGGACGGAGGCCGGCTGGCTCATCCGCGACGTCTACACCGGAGCGGCCTCGTGAGAGGCGCGCTCAAGGGGAGCGCCTCAGATGCCGAGGTCGTTCTCGAACGAGCCCTCCTCGAGGCGCTCCTTGATCGCGACCAGGAAGCGCGCCGCGTCGGCTCCGTCGACCGTGCGGTGGTCGTACGAGAGCGCGAGGAAGACGGTCGAGCGGATCGCGATGGCGTCAGCACCGTCCACCTGCACGACGGCCGGCTTCTTGGTGACGATGCCGGTGCCGAGGATCGCGGTCTGCGGCAGGAACACGACGGGAGTGTCGAACAGGGCCCCGCGTGAACCGGTGTTGGTCAGCGTGAAGGTGCCGCCGGCGAGCTCATCGGGCTTCAGCTTGTTGTTGCGGGTGCGCTCGGCCAGGTCTCCGATGGTGGAGGCGATCTGCGCGAGGTTCAGCTCGGACGCGTTCTTGAGGACCGGGGTCAGCAGGCCGCGCTCGGTGTCGACGGCGATGCTGATGTTCTCGTGGTCCGGGTAGACGATCGACTCGCCGTCGAGGGTCGAGTTGATCACCGGGTAGGCCTTGAGCGCCTCGGCCGCCGCGAGGGCGAAGAACGGGAGGAAGGACAGCTTGGCGCCGGTCTTCTCCTGGAAGCTCTTCTTGACCGAGTCGCGGAAGCGGGCGACCGCCGTGACGTCGACCTCGATGACCGAGGTGAGCTGGGCGCTCGTCTGCATCGACTCGACGGCGCGCTGCGCGAGGACCTTGCGCAGGCGCGACATCGGCTGCGTGGTGCCGCGGAGGGGCGACGTCTCGAGCGGGGTGCGCGCGGCCTTGGCGGCTGCGGCGGCGGGCGCCGAGACCGGGGCGGGAGCCTCGGCGTCGCTCTCGGCGTCCACCGACGGGGTCGCCTCGTCAGTGGCCTCGGTCTCGGCGGCCTGGACCTCGGGGGCCTCCTCGGCGGGAGCCTCGGGCTCGGACGCCGACGCGGCTCCGGAGCCGTTTCCGATGCGCACCAGCTCGGCGCCGACCTCGACGGTCTCGTCCTCCTGGACGAGGATCTCCTCGATCACTCCCGCGACGGGCGACGGGATCTCGGTGTCGACCTTGTCGGTCGAGACCTCGAGCAGGGGCTCGTCCACCTCGACGCGGTCCCCGACGTTCTTCAGCCAGCGGGTGACCGTTCCTTCCGTGACACTCTCTCCGAGTGCCGGGAGGCTGACGGATTCGCTCATGAGCCTGTCTCCTTAAGACGCTTGTGTTTCGATGTCCAGCTTACTGATGCGGAAGCGGCGGGTCGCCGCACCGCAGTGGTTCTACAGGGCGTGCAGCGGCTTCCCGGCCAGAGCGAGGTGCGCCTCGCCGAGCGCCTCGTTCTGAGTGGGGTGCGCGTGCACGAGGGGCGCGACGTCCTCGGGGTGCGCCTCCCAGTTCACGATGAGCTGAGCCTCGCCGATCAGCTCGCCGACGCGGGCTCCGACCATGTGCACGCCGACGACGGGGCCGTCGACCAGGCGCACGACCTTCACGGAGCCGGTGGTCCCGATGATCGTGCTCCGGGCGTTGCCGCCGAGGCCGTAGTCGTACACGGCGACGCGCTCGGCGCCGTACTCGGCGATCGCGCGGGCCTCGCCGAGGCCGACGGAGGCCACTTCGGGGTCGCTGTAGGTCACCTTCGGGACGTTGACGTCCCTGACGACCTGCGGCCCCAGACCGGCGATCTCCTCCGCGACGAAGATCCCCTGCTGGAAGCTCCGGTGCGCGAGCTGGAGCCCCGGCACGATGTCGCCCACGGCGTACACGCCGGGGACGGAGGTCTGCAGGCGCTCGTCGGTCAGCACGTAGCCGCGGTCGAGGCGGACCCCGGCCTCCTCGAGGCCGATGCCCGCGGTCACCGGGCCGCGGCCGACGGCGACCAGCAGGATCTCGCCCTCCACCGTGGCGCCGCTCTCGAGCGACACGGAGACGCCGCCCTCGCTCTGCGAGACCGACGCGACGCGGGATCCCAGCTGGAAGGCGATGCCCCGCTTGCGGAAGGCGCGCTCCAGCTGCTTGCTGACGCTCTCGTCCTCGTTGGGGACGAGGTGGGGGAGGGCCTCGACGATCGTGACCTCGGCGCCGAACGAGCGCCAGACGCTCGCGAACTCGACGCCGATCACTCCGCCGCCCAGGACGACGACGCTCGCGGGCACGTGGTCGAGCTCGAGAGCCTGGTCGCTCGTCAGGATGCGGCCGCCGATCTCGATCCCGGGGAGGGTGCGGGAGGCGGACCCGGTGGCGACGACGACCGACGCGCCGTGGAGCACGTGCTCACCGACCGTCACGGTGCCCGGCGCGGTGAGGCGGCCCTCGCCCGTGACGACCGTGATGCCGCGCGAGGACACGAGGCTCTGGAGCCCCTTGTACTTGCCGGCGACGACGCCTTCGCGGTAGCGCGTGACGCCAGCCATGTCGATCCCGGTGAAGCTCGAGAGCACGCCGTACTTCTCTCCCTCGCGGGCGCCGTCCGCCAGCTCGGCGGCGTGCAGCAGGGCCTTGGTGGGCACGCACCCGCGGTGCAGGCAGGTGCCGCCGAGCTTGTCGCGCTCCACGAGCGCGACGCTCATCCCGAGCTGCGTCGCCCGGAGGGCCGCCGCGTACCCGCCGCTGCCACCTCCGAGCACGACCAGGTCGTAGCGCTCTTCCGACACCCAGTGACTCCCTCGCGACGTGCGGTCCCGCTTCCCGGCCGACCGGCTCCGGCGCTGAGCGCCGAGCGGATCGGGAGGGGGGACGAGGCGGGATCTCCCGCCCCGTCGACCCTACTACGCGCTCGCGAAGCGCTCGGCCAGGGCGATCAGCGCGCGCACCGAGACCCCCGTGGCGCCGGCTCCGGTGAAGCCGTAGCCGCCGCCTCCGTTGCTCGAGGGGCCGGCGATGTCGAGGTGCGCCCACGGGATCGTGGTCGCGTCCTCGCCCTCGCCGCGCTTCCCGACGAACTCGCGGAGGAAGTGGCCGGCGAGGAGCATGCCGCCGGCGGTGTTGCCCGGCTTGACGTTCGCGATGTCGGCGATGTCCGAGTTGAGCAGCGGTCGCAGCTCCGCGGGGAGGGGCATCTGCCAGAAGGGCTCTCCCGCCGCGCGGGCGGCGTCGAGGACGCGGGAGACCAGCTCGTCGTCGCCCAGAGCGCCGACGGTCCGGTTGCCGAGGGCGACCACGGAGGCGCCGGTCAGCGTCGCGACGTCGATGATCGCATCGGGCTGCTCCTCGCTGGCGGCGACGAGGCCGTCGGCGAGCACCAGCCGGCCCTCGGCGTCGGTGTTCAGCACCTCCACCGTGGTCCCGCCGCGCACGGTGAGCACGTCGTCCGGGCGGATCGCGGTCCCGGAGGGGAGGTTCTCGGCGATGCAGAGCCAGGCGGTCGCGCGGAGCGGGAGGCCGAGCTCCGCGATGGCGCGCACGACGGCGTACACGGTCGCCGCGCCCGCCATGTCGGTCTTCATCCCGATCATCGAGGCCGGCGGCTTGAGCGAGAGTCCGCCGCTGTCGAAGGTGATGCCCTTGCCGACCAGGGCGAGGTGGGTGCTCGCGCCCTCGGGCGCGTAGGCGACCTTCACGAGGCGGGGTGGGCGGGAGGATCCGCTGCCGACTCCGAGGATGCCGCCGAACCCCTCCTCCGCGAGGGCCTCCTCGTCCCAGACGGTGACCTCGAGGGGCAGTCCCTCTGCGCCGGTCTGCACGGCCTCGGCCAGCGTCTGCGGGTAGAGGTGCGACGGGGGAGTGTTGACGAGGTCCTTCACCGTGCCGACCGCGCGGCCGAGCACGAGCGCCCGGTCCAGGACGGCGGGGTCGGCCGACTCGCCGCCGCCCAGCAGGACGACGTGCTCGACGGGCGCCTTCGCCGTGGCGGCGGTGCTGCCGCGGAAGGCGGTGAAGGAGTAGGAGCCGAGCGCGGCGCCCTCGGCGACCGCGGCGAGCGTGCCGTCGGAGCCGGCGGGGAGGGAGAGGGCCACGGAGGCGGACCCCGCGAGCAGGCGGACGGCGGCGCCCGCGGCGTTCCGCAGCGCGGTGTCGTCGGGCTCCGCCGAGCCGAGTCCGGCGAGCACGATCACTCCGGCACGGACCGAGGACGGCACGCGCACGAGCGTCTCGGCCGCGCCGGTCGCGCCGAGCGCGCTCAGCGCGGGGGCCAGCTCCTCGAAGCCCTCCGCACCGACGAGCCGGGGACCGTCGGGTCCCGGGGCGACGCCGAGGACGAGGGCGTCGGTGTCGATGTCGGAGGCGGGAACGGTCGAGTACTCGAGAGAGGAGAGGGGCATGGCGGCAATGCTAGGCGCTGTTCGCTGAGGGCTCAGCGGACCCGGCCGGGGCGCCGGGACCCCCGTTTAGACTGGACGCATGCTGGATCCGGAAGACCTGTTCGAGATCGAGGGCGACCTCTCCGAGATCCCGCGCGGGCTGCACCTCGTCGCGGGCCTGACCGGCTCGGCCGACGCCGGGGGAGCGGTGGGGCAGCTGGGGGAGTACCTCTTCGAGACCCTCGAGCACCGCGGGGTCGCGGTCTTCGACCAGGATCAGCTGCTCGACTACCGGGCCCGCCGCCCCATCATCACGTTCGACCAGGACCACCTGACGGACTACCGTCCTGCGATGCTCCGGCTCTCGCTCGCGCACGACGAGCTGCACCAGCCGTTCCTCCTGCTCACCGGCTTCGAGCCCGACTTCCAGTGGGAGCGGTTCACCCGCGCGGTGGTCTCCCTCCTCGAGCGGCTCGACGTCGCCTCGACCACGTGGGTCCAGGCGATCCCGATGCCCGTGCCGCACACCCGGCCCGTAGGCGTCACCGTGAGCGGCAACCGCGAGGACCTGATCGAGGCGATGTCGGTCTGGAAGCCGCACACGCAGGTGCCCTCGAACGTCCTCCACCTGCTCGAGCTGCGCCTCTACGAGCGCGGTCTGACCGTGGTCGGCTTCGCGCTGCTCATCCCCCACTACCTGTCGGACACCGAGTACCCGCAGGCGGCGGTCGCGGCGCTCGAGAGCATCTCGGCGTCGACCGGCCTCATCTTCCCGACGGACCGCCTGCGCGAGAGCGGGCGGGAGTTCCTCGGCAAGGTCGACGAGCAGGTCGGCGGCAACGACGAGCTGCAGAAGCTGGTCTCGGCCCTCGAGGCGCGGCACGACACCTACATGGAGGGGACGAGCCTCCGCTCGCCGCTCACCGACGAGGACGGCTTCGTGCCCAGCGCCGACGCGATCGCCGCCGAGCTCGAGAAGTTCCTCGCGATCCGCCGCCCGGGCGAGGAGCCCACCGCCTCCTGAGCGGCCGTAGGATCGGACGAGTGCGTGATCGTCGAGCCTGGTTCGTCTTCGGTGCCGGAGCGTTCGCCTACCTCGTCGCGGTCCTGGACCGCACGACGCTGGGCGTCGCAGGAGTGGACGCCGCGGAGCGGTTCGGGGTGGCCGCCGCCGTCCTCTCGTCGCTCGCCGTCGTCCAGCTGATCGTCTACGCCGGGATGCAGATCCCGGTCGGGATCCTCATCGACCGGTTCGGCCCGCGGACCCTGATCCTCTCGGGCACGGCCCTGATGATGGCGGGCCAGGTCGTGGTCGCGATCGCGCCGGGCATCGGCGTCGCGATCGTCGGGCGGATCCTGCTGGGAGCGGGGGACGCCGCGATCTTCACCTCCGTGATCCGCCTCACGGTCACCTGGTTCAGCGGACCGATCGTGCCGCAGCTCTCGCAGTGGATCGGCAACATCGGCCAGGTGGGCCAGATCCTCTCCGCACTCCCGTTCGCGGCGATCCTCCACACGTTCGGCTGGGAGCCCGCGTTCCTCAGCGCCGCCGGCCTCGGGGCCGTGTCCTTCCTCGGCGTGCTCCTCCTGGTCGCCGACGTCCCGCCGCGCACCGAGCCGATCACCCTGGTGCCGCCGACGCTCCGGGCGACGATCGCGCAGCTCGGAGTGAGCCTGCGCCGGCCGGGGACGCAGCTCGGCTTCTGGTCGCACTTCGTCACGCAGTCCTCCGGCACGGTCTTCACGCTCCTCTGGGGCTACCCCTTCCTCGTCTACGCGATCGGCCTGCCGCCGACCGTCGCCGCGCCGACCCTCACGATCGTCGTGATCGCGGGGATCGTCGTCGGGCCCGTGCTCGGCGTCCTGACCGCCCGCCACCCCATGCGCCGCAGCAACCTCGTGCTCGGGATCGTCTCGGCGATGGCGGTCGCCTGGACCGTCGTGCTGCTCTGGCCCGGCGTCCCGCCGTACTGGCTCGTGGTGCTGCTCCTGATCGTCGTCGGAGCGGGCGGCCCCGGCTCCATGATCGGGTTCGACTTCGCCCGCACGTTCAACCCCTCGCGGAGCCTCGGCGCGGCGAACGGAGTCGTCAACGTGGGCGGGTTCCTGGCCAGCTTCACGATGATGTTCGCGATCGGCCTGATCCTCGACGCACTGGCCGGTCCCGGTGCCTCCTCCGAGCAGACCTACTCGCTCGAGCACTTCCGCCTGGCGTGGTGCGTGCAGTACGTGGTGGTCGGCGCCGGAGTCGTCGGACTCGTCGTCGCGCGCCGCCGGACCCGCCGCCGCCTGGCCGAGGACGAGGGAATAACCGTGGCCCCTCTCTGGGTTGCACTGAGTGACCGGATGCGCCGCGGCCGCGCGGGGCGCTGACGGTCGTCCCCGTCGATCCGCCCTTCTGCAGACGCGATGTCCCAGCGGAACGGCCCGGATCCCGCCGGATCGAGCCCCACTCGCACCGCACCGCACGGCTGCACTACTCAGACGTGCAATAATTGTCAATAGGACCCGTTCGGGTCGAGGAGCACCAGGCCCACGTCGGGCGTGCGACGTCCTCGACTTGACATGGGTCCTCGTAATGCCCACCGACGGACGACGCCCTCCCGCGCCGCCCGCCCCCGGGACGCAACGGATGGAGAGGTGCCGCCATGGCCACCAGAGCTACCAAGACCGCAACGCTCGACGCCGTCGACGACGACGTGACGACGACCACCAAGAAGCCCGCGACGCGCAAGCCCGCGGCGAAGACCACGGCGGCCAAGACCACCGCGGCCAAGACGACCCGCTCGCGCGCCACGACCAAGGCCGCCGCTCCCGCCGACACCGAGGAGGAGCCGACCGACGCCGTCGAGCCCGACGAGGCAGCGGAGGAGGAGGAGACCGAGGTCGTCGCCGAGGACACCGAGACCGACGCCAAGGACGACGCGGAGACGCCGGAGGCCCCGGCCGCCGCTGCCGTCGCCGCTCCGGCCGAGCCGCTCCCGAGCGGTGCGCTCGTCCTGTCGTTCGGCGGAGAGGACGACGAGGTCCCGGTCTACTCGACCGCGATCACCGGTGCCACCGCCGACCCGGTCAAGGACTACCTGAAGCAGATCGGCAAGGTCGCGCTCCTGAACGCGGCCGAGGAGGTCGAGCTCGCGATGCGCATCGAGGCCGGCCTGTTCGCCGAGGACAAGCTCGCCAACTCGACCGACCTCAGCCCGGAGCTCGTCCGCGAGCTGCGCTGGGTCGCGAAGGACGGCCAGCGCGCGAAGAGCCACCTGCTCGGAGCGAACCTCCGGCTCGTCGTCAGCCTCGCGAAGCGCTACACCGGTCGCGGGATGCAGTTCCTCGACCTCATCCAGGAGGGCAACCTGGGCCTCATCCGTGCGGTCGAGAAGTTCGACTACACCAAGGGCTTCAAGTTCTCGACCTACGCCACGTGGTGGATCCGCCAGGCGATCACCCGCGCGATGGCCGACCAGGCCCGCACCATCCGCATCCCGGTGCACATGGTCGAGGTCATCAACAAGCTGGCCCGCGTGCAGCGCCAGATGCTCCAGGACCTGGGCCGCGAGCCCACGCCCGAGGAGCTCTCGCGCGAGCTCGACATGACTCCCGAGAAGGTCATCGAGGTGCAGAAGTACGGGCGCGAGCCGATCTCGCTGCACACGCCCCTGGGTGAGGACGGCGACAGCGAGTTCGGCGACCTCATCGAGGACACCGAGGCGGTCGTCCCGGCCGACGCCGTGGGCTTCACCATGCTGCAGAAGCAGCTGGAGTCGCTGCTCGACTCGCTCTCGGAGCGCGAGGCCGGCGTGATCCGCATGCGCTTCGGCCTCGGCGACGGCATGCCGAAGACGCTCGACCAGATCGGCGACACCTTCGGCGTGACGCGCGAGCGCATCCGCCAGATCGAGTCCAAGACGATGGCCAAGCTCCGCCACCCGTCCCGCTCGCAGTCGCTCCGCGACTACCTCGAGTAGGCCGGTGATCCGCTACGCGCCGGCGGTCCTCCTCGGGAGGGCCGCCCGGTTCGCCGCGCGGGTCCGGAAGCCCGGCGGGGGATCCGCCGTGCCCGGACTCGTGGTGAACCGCGTCGCGCCCGGATTCCTGCCCGCGGTGCTCGACGGATTCCGGGACGGCCTCGTGGTCGTCACGGGATCGGCGGGCAAGTCGACCACGACCAAGATGCTGGTCGCGGTGCTCCGCGCGCACGGGCTCCGGGTCTTCACCAACCCCTCGACGGCCAACATCGCCCAGGGGCTGACCTCCGCGCTCCTGGAGCAGGCGGACCTCCGCGGACGGATCGACGCCGACATCGCCGTCCTCGAGATGGACGAGGGTCACGGCGCGCGCCTCGCGCCCCGGATGCGCCCCCGCGTCGTCCTGCTGACGAACGTGGTGGTCGACCAGATCGACCGCTTCTTCGATCCGGCCATGGTCGCCCGGATGCTCGGCACCATCGCCTCCCGCGCGACCGGTCCCGTCGTGCTGAACGCCGACGACCGCCACGTCGCCGATGTCGCGACCTCCCTCCCCGGCGAGCGGATCCGCTGGTACGGCGTCTCCTCCTCCGTCCGCGACTCCGCGTCCGGCGGTCTCGGCTACGCCGCAGAGGCGGAGGCCGGGACCGACCGTGCGACCACCGTCGTCGAGAGCACGACGGGAGCGGCCGCGCGCATCATCAGCGACGGCGACCCGCTCGAGGTCCGGCTCCC
This sequence comes from Rathayibacter sp. AY1E2, assembly GCF_002932325.1. Taxonomy (NCBI): domain Bacteria; kingdom Bacillati; phylum Actinomycetota; class Actinomycetes; order Micrococcales; family Microbacteriaceae; genus Rathayibacter; species Rathayibacter sp. AY1E2. The sequence goes on along the minus strand of NZ_PSVO01000001.1, from coordinate 200,630 downwards.
CGCACGGGGCGTCCACTACGCGGTGGACGCCGCGGCGGCCGTCTCCACGGCCCGCGCCGTGCTCGCTGAGCGCTTCGACCCGGCCCTCGCCGCCTCCGCGCTCTCGAGCATCGACCCCGTCTTCGGGCGGGGCGAGATCGTCACCGTGCGCGGCCACGAGGTCGAGTTCGTCCTGGTCCAGAACCCGGCGAGCTACCGCCTGAACATCGCGGAGATCCCCGAGGGGACCGAGCAGATCATGCTCGCGATCGGCTCCGACGTCCGAGACCCCTCCTACTTCTGGCCCGTGGACACCTCCGTGCTCGGGCACGTCAGAGTCGTCTCGGGGTCGAAGGCGCACGAGGCGGCGCTGCACCTGCGCTACGACGGCGTGCGCGTCGACTCCGTCGACGAGGACCTGGGTCGCGCGCTCGACGCGTTCCTCGCTCTGCCGACCCCCGCCTCCGGCCGGAAGACCATCGTCTTCTCGGCCGATTCGATGCGCCGCACCCGTGCGCACCTGCAGCTCGTCACCAACCGCGAGGAGACCGCGTGACCACCCTCCGCATCGCCGTGCTCGCTCCCGACGTCCTGGACAGCAACGGCGACGCGGCGAACGCCCGGGTCCTCGCGGCTCGGGCGCGCTGGTCGGGCGTCGAGGCGGAGGTGGTGCCGCTGGCGACCGCCTCCGACGCCGAGGTCCGTCCGGACGTCCTTGTCGCCGGGACGGGAGCGGACGAGGACCTCCCGGGCGTCCTGGCATTCCTCCACGAGATCGCGCCGACGCTGCGGGCCTGGGTCGACCAGGGCACCCAGGTGGTCGCGGTCGGGGCCGGCTGGGAGATGCTGGCCGGTTCGATCAGCACGGCCGCGGGCGGCGCCCGGGGGATCGGACTGTTCCCCGGAGACTCGGTCACGGGCGAGCGCGCGACCGACGACCTCCTCGTCGAGACGCCGGGCGGTGTCCTCGTCGGCTTCGAGAACCACGAGCGCCGGATGACCGGGATCCCGCTCGAGCACGCGCTCGGCCGAGTGCTGCACGGCACCGGCGACGGCGCCGGCCACGAGGGCTACGCGGTGGGAGGCCTTCTGGGCACGCACCTGCACGGCCCCGTCCTCGCGAAGAACCCCTCGCTCGCGGACGCGATCCTGCGGCGCGCCCTCGGCGACGCCTACTCCCCGTCGGACGAGCGTCTCCGCCTGGTCGATGAAACGGCACGAGCCGCTCGCGATGTGATCGCGAAGCGGCTCGGTGTCGGTCGGTAGGGCGCTGACGCGCCGTCCGGGCTGATCGGGGACGCGCTAGGGGCGCTGCTCCTCGAAGAGTCGGGCGGACTCGTCGTGCCAGCTCTGGGCGATGCTGGAGAGCTTCTCCTGGTACTTCTTCCCGTGGTGTGCGCAGAACAGCAGTTCTCCGTTGTTCACGACCACTCGGATGTACGCCTGGGCACCGCAGCTGTCGCAGCGGTCGGCGGCGGAGAGCTGGTGGGCACCGGCGAGCTCGTCCACGCCGTTCTGGGTTGCTGTGGTCGACATGACTTGGCCTCCTGCACTCGGTCTTCGATCTCTGCTTAGTGGAACCCATCCAAGCACGCGATTGTTTCCGCACGGAGTCGATCGGTCGGCATTTCGCTCTGCGCGTAGGGGCCCCGCGCCGAGCGGCCATCGTGCTGTCGCCGGGTGCCGCGCCACCGCGGCCGGAGCGGTTCCCGAAAGTAGACTGGGCGGATGGCCTCCACCGACTACAACGCCCGCCACCTCTCCGTCCTCGAGGGTCTCGAGGCGGTCCGGAAGCGGCCCGGCATGTACATCGGATCGACCGACTCGCGCGGCCTCATGCACTGCCTCTGGGAGGTCATCGACAACTCCGTCGACGAGGCGCTGGCCGGGCACGGGACCGAGATCAGCGTGCTCCTGCACGCCGACGGCAGCGTCGAGGTGCGCGACCGCGCGCGCGGGATCCCGGTCGACATCGAGCCGAAGACGGGGCTCTCCGGAGTCGAGGTCGTGTTCACCAAGCTGCACGCGGGCGGCAAGTTCGGCTCGGGATCCTACGCGGCGTCCGGCGGTCTGCACGGCGTCGGCGCCTCCGTGGTCAACGCGCTCTCGGAGCGCCTGGACGTCGAGGTCGACCGCAACGGCCGCACCTACCGGATGTCGTTCCACCGGGGGGAGCCCGGGCGCTTCGCCGACGCGGGCGAGCCCACCCCCGACGCTCCGTTCACGCCGTTCGAGAACGGGTCGGAGCTGACGGTCGTCGGGAAGGTCGCCAAGGGCGTCACCGGAACGCGCGTGCGCTACTGGGCCGACCGCCAGATCTTCACGAAGGGCGCCTCGTTCCAGACGGACGACCTGGTGACGCGTGCCCGGCAGACCGCGTTCCTCGTCCCCGGCCTGACGATCGACATCGTCGACGACCGGGCGGACGAGCGCCGCGCCGAGATGTTCCGCTACGACGGTGGCATCTCGGAGTTCGTCGAGTTCCTCGCCCCCGACGCTCCCGTGACCGAGGTGCTGCGCCTCACCGGCTCCGGCACCTTCACCGAGACCGTGCCGGTGCTGACCCCCGGCGGCGCCATGGTGCCCACCGAGGTGGAGCGCACCTGCGAGGTCGACATCGCCCTGCGCTGGGGCACCGGCTACGAGACGGTGATGCGCAGCTTCGTGAACATCATCTCGACGCCCAAGGGCGGGACGCACCAGACCGGCTTCGAGCAGGGCCTGCTGAAGCTGCTCCGCTCCCAGGTGGAGGCGAACGCCCGCCGCCTCAAGGTCGGCTCGGACAAGCTCGAGAAGGACGACGTCCTCGCCGGGCTCAGCGCCGTGCTGACCGTGCGGCTCCCTGAGCCGCAGTTCGAAGGCCAGACGAAGGAGGTGCTGGGCACGCCCGCCGTCCGCGCGATCGTCGCCTCCACCATCGCCTCGACGCTGGGCGCGGTGGTCTCCTCGACGCGCCGCGAGGACAAAGCGCAGACCTCCCAGCTCCTCGAGAAGGTCGTCGCCGAGATGAAGTCGCGGATCTCGGCCCGCGCGCACAAGGAGACGCAGCGCCGCAAGAACGCGCTGGAGTCCTCCTCCCTTCCGGCGAAGCTGGTCGACTGCCGCAGCAGCGACGTCGAGAACAGCGAGCTCTTCATCGTCGAGGGCGACTCCGCCCTCGGCACCGCCAAGCTCGCCCGAAACAGCGAGTACCAGGCCCTGCTGCCGATCCGGGGGAAGATCCTCAACACGCAGAAGGCGAGCATCGCCGACATGCTCTCGAACGCCGAGTGCGCCTCGATGATCCAGGTGATCGGAGCCGGCTCCGGCCGCTCCTTCGACCTCTCGGCCGCCCGCTACGGGAAGATCATCCTGATGAGCGACGCCGACGTCGACGGGGCCCACATCCGCACCCTGCTGCTCACGCTCTTCTTCCGCTACATGCGGCCGCTCGTCGAGGCGGGGCGCGTCTTCGCCGCCGTGCCTCCGCTGCATCGGCTCGTGGTGATGAACGCGGGGAAGAAGCCGAACGAGACGATCTACACCTACTCCGAGAAGGAGCTGCAGAGCGTGCTCGCGGCCCTCGGCAAGGCGGGCCGCCGCTACCAGGACCCGATCCAGCGCTACAAGGGGCTCGGCGAGATGGACGCGGACCAGCTGGCCACGACGACCATGGACCGCTCCCGCCGCACCCTCCGCCGGGTGCGGGTCGCCGACGCGGAGAACGCCGGCCGGGTGTTCGAGCTGCTGATGGGCAACGACGTGGCACCCCGCAAGGAGTTCATCGTCCGCGGGTCCGAGTCGCTGTCGCGGGACCGCATCGACGTCTGAGCCGCGGGGCTCAGAACACCTCGGGCGCCGCTCCGATCGTCGCGATCGGCGCCGCGAGCGCCACGCCGGAGCCGTCGCGCTTCATCCCGGAGTCGGGCAGCGCGGCGACCGAGCCGTCGGCCTCGAGCGCGTGCGCGGGACCGGGGCCGACCCACGCCACTCCGAGGGCGGTCTCACCCTTGAGGAAGCGCTGCGCACGGACTCCGCCGGTGGCCCTGCCCTTGGCGGGGAACTCCGAGAACGGCGAGACCTTCGCACTGCCGGTGTCGGTCCCCGAGAGGGCCCAGCTGTCGACGGCGACCGTCGCGACGACGGCCTCGTCCCGGTCCTCGGCGGCGACGACGGCGAAGTGCACGACGTCGTCGGTCTCGGCCAGCTTGACCCCGGCCATCCCCGCGGCGGTCCGGCCCTGAGGGCGGACGGCGGACGCGGGGAAGCGCAGCAGCTGGGCCTCGCCGGTGACGAAGACCAGCTCGTCCTCCTCCGCCGACGCGGCCGCGCCCACGACGGCGTCCTTCGGCTTCAGGGCGATGAGCTCGATGTCCGGGCGGTTGGGCAGCTCGCCCGGCGCGACGCGCTTGACGACGCCCTGCTGGGTGCCGAGCGCGATCGGCCGCTCGTCGTCGAGGGCGACGAGCGCGAGCACCCGCTCGTCCTTCGCCAGGTGCGGGAGGTAGTCGCTCATGCGCACGCCCGCGCCCAGCTGCACCGAGGAGGAGGGGACGGCGGGCACGTCGACCGGCGAGAAGCGGAGGAGCCGACCGGCGCTGGTGACCGCGCCGATCTCCGTCCGGCTGGTCGTGTCGAGCACGCTGAGGACGGCGTCGTGCTTCGAGCGGCGCGTGGCGCGCTCGGGGTGGGGAGCGGCCTCGGGGTCGCGGTCGACCCGCACCATGCGGCCGGTGGTGCTCAGCAGCACCCGGCAGGGCACGTCCGCGATCTCGAGCACCGCGGCGGCCTTTCGCCCGGTGGTGGCGACGGAGGGACGCGCCTCGGTGAGCAGGGTGCGCCGCGGGGTCCCGAGGCGCTGGGCGACCTCGTCGAGCTCGTCCGAGACCAGCTCGTCGATCCGTGAGCGGCTGGCGAGGAGGGCCTCGAGCTCGGCGATCTCGGCGAGGAGGGTGTCGCGCTCGGTCTCGAGCTCGATGCGCGAGAACTTCGTGAGGCGGCGGAGCTGGAGCTCGAGGATGTAGTCGGCCTGCAGGGTGCTGAGGTCGAAGACCTCGATCAGCCGGGCCCGCGCCGCCGCGGTGTCGTCGCTCCCGCGGATCAGCTGGATGACCTCGTCGATGTCGAGGATCGCGATGAGCAGGCCCTCGACCAGGTGCAGCCGCTCCTGGCGCTTGCGCAGTCGGTAGCGGGTCCGCCGGGTGACGACCTGCACCCGGTGGCCGATGTAGACCTGCAGCAGCTCCTTCAGGCCGAGGGTGCGCGGGCCGCCGTCGACCAGCGCGACGTTGTTGATCGAGAACGCGTCCTCGAGGGGCGTGTAGCGGTAGAGCTGCTCGAGGACGGCCTCCGGGCTGAAGCCGGTCTTGATCCCGATGACGAGCCGGAGGCCGTTGTCCCGGTCCGTCAGGTCGGTGACGTCCGAGATGCCGCTGAGCTTCTTGTTCTGGACGCCGTCCTTGATCTTGTCGATGACCTTCTCGGCGCCGACGAGGTAGGGCAGCTCGGTGACGACCAGGCCGGACTTGCGCGCGGTGATGCTCTCGACCGAGACGCGGGCGCGGGTCTTGAAGCCGCCCCGGCCGGTCGCGTAGGCGTCGCGCACGCCGGCGAGGCCGACGATCGTGCCACCGCTCGGGAAGTCCGGTCCGGGGACGAACGACATCAGGTCGTCCAGGGACGCGTCGGGATGGGCGATCAGGTGCCGGGCCGCCCCGATCACCTCCACGAGGTTGTGGGGCGCCATGTTCGTCGCCATGCCGACGGCGATGCCGCTGGCCCCGTTGACCAGCAGGTTCGGGAACGCGGAGGGGAGGACCTCGGGCTGGTCGTGCGAGTTGTCGTAGTTCGGGACGAAGTCGACGACGTCCTCGCCGAGGTGCTCGGTCATGGCCGTGGCGGCCGGGGCGAGGCGGGCCTCGGTGTAGCGGGCCGCGGCCGGGCCGTCGTCGAGGGAGCCGAAGTTGCCGTGCCCGTCGACGAGGGCGACCCTCATCGTGAACGGCTGGGCGAGGCGGACGAGTGAGTCGTAGATCGAGGCGTCGCCGTGCGGGTGCAGCTTGCCCATCACCTCGCCGACCACCCGCGCCGACTTCACGTGGCCGTGATCGGGCCGCAGCCCCATCTCGCTCATCATGTAGAGGATCCGGCGCTGCACCGGCTTGAGGCCGTCGCGGGCGTCGGGCAGGGCCCGCGAGTAGATGACCGAGTACGCGTACTCGAGGAAGGACCCCTCCATCTCGGCCGAGACGTCGACGTCCTCGATGCGCTCGGTGAGCGAGGATCCGGAGGAGGGGGCTGCAGCGTTCATGACTCGATTCGGTGGCGGGCGCGGGGCGGCGGCGGGGGACTGCACCGCCCTGCGACGCTCGACGGGACGGGCGGAGCGGAGACGGCGCCTCGCGGACGGGACCGGCCCTCCCGTTCCCGCGGACTCTCCGCCGCACCGGCCCGGCGGGGACGGCGGCGCTGTGCGAAACTGGGCGCGATGACCCACATGCTACCGCCAGCCCCCGACGGGCGGCGGAGCCTCGCCGACGTCCTGCCGGGCGCCCTCGACGCGCTCCTGGGCCGCCCCGGCCTCTTCGGCTCGCCCCGCGTCGAGCGGATCGTGGTCGTCCTCGTCGACGGCCTGGGTGCCGCGAACCTCCGCCAGCGCGGGGGCCACTCGCGCACACTCGCTCCGGCCCTCAACCGCGGCACCACGCTCGTCTCGGGCTTCCCGACGACCACCGCGGCGGCCCTGGCGAGCCTGACGACGGGCCTGCGCCCGGGCGGGCACGGGATGGTCGGCTACCGCGTGCTCGACCGCGCCTCCGACCGCCTGGTCAACCAGCTCTCCGGCTGGGACGAGGGCATGGTGCCCGAGACGTGGCAGCCCCACCCCACGGTCTTCGAGCAGGCCTCGGCCGCCGGTGTCCGGGCCGGAGTGATCGGCCCCGCGCGGTACGCCCGCTCCGGTCTCACGCGGGCTATCCTGCGCGGCGCCGAGTACCACTCCGCCGGCGGCGTCGCCGAGCGCTTCACGGCGGCGCGCGCCCTGCTCGACGAGGGCGGCCGGCAGCTCGTGTACCTCTACGTCCCCGAGCTCGACCAGGCGGCGCACGCGCGCGGCTGGGAGTCGCCGGAGTGGACGGCAGCGCTCGAGCTCCTGGACGGCGAGGTCGGCGGAGCGGTCCGCGGGCTCTCCGCCCGCGAGAGCGTGCTGGTCACCGCCGACCACGGCATCGTGGACGTTCCGGCGTCCTCGCACGTGCTCGTCGAGCGGGGACCGCTGCTCGAGGGCGTCCGGCACCTCGGCGGAGAGCCCCGCTGCCTGCAGCTGCACCTCGAGCCGGGTGTGGACCCCGACGAGGTGGCGCGGCGCTGGATCGAGGCGGAGGGCGCACGCGCCTGGATCGCGACGCGCGACGAGGTCGCCGTGAGCGGCTGGTTCGGCGAGGTCTCTCCGGCGGCGGCCGAGCGGATGGGCGACGTGTTCGTCGCGGCGCGGAGGACCATCGCCTACTACGCGGCGGACGACTCCTCCGGCCGCTCCATGATCGGGCAGCACGGGTCGCTCACGCCGGAGGAGACGAAGGTGCCGCTCCTCCGCTTCGGCGCGCTGGCCTGAGCCGGGCCGGAGGGACGGGGGGCACCGTCCGCCCCGGCGGAGCCGCGCCGGCGGAGGATCAGTCGTCGCTGCGCGCTCCGAAGACGATCTCGTCCCAGCTCGGCATCGACGCCCGCCCCCTGCGGAGGCTCCCGCGCACGCCCGACGGCTGCTCGGGGACCGGGGGAGCGGTGCGCGGCGGCTCCGGTGCCTTCTCGACGGGAGGAGCGGCCTCGGCCTCGGGCTCCGGCTCCTCGCGGACGCGGAGGCTCGAGGCGTGATCGCGCTCGCCCCGGCGGCGCCGCAGGGCGTCGAGCAGGTCGGCGGTGTCGTTGAGGTTGCGCTCGCGCTGCTCCGTCGTGCTCGTGACGGGGCGGGGGAGCGTCGAGATCGGGCGCGGGGTCTCGGAGAGGGCCGGCTGCGGCTCCGTGTCGGAGGGGCGGACGGCGGCCGGCCGGGCGTGCGGCATCGCGGCGGGGCGGCCGGCGGTGGGGTGGTCGGCCCGGGCGGAGCGGCTCGGCGCCTCCGCGGACTCCGTGTCGAAGCGCGTGGCGAGCTCGTCGACGGCTGCGGGGATGACGGCGCGCAGGCGCGGGATGAGGGTCGGCCGGATCTCGCCCTGCTGCGAGAGCGTGATCGCCTCGGAGGTCAGCGGCGACAGCAGCGCCTTCCGCGGGTCGAAGCGCCAGCGGGCGTCGTGGTCGATCTCGTCCGAGCGGAAGAGGAGCTTGACGACCCAGCCCTCCTCCTCCTTCCAGCTCGACCACTGCTCGCCCTCGGCGCCGAGCGACGCGAGGCGGTCGCGGATGACGTCGCCGAAGGGCGTGCCCTCCTCGAGGGGATCGGGGTCGGTGGTCGTGTAGACGCGCACGGCGAGGGCGGACGCGACGATGTGCTCGCGCTCGGCCGTGACGGGTCCCTCGAAGCGCTGGACGTAGCCCAGGTCGGCGCCCGTGAGCTCGGCGACCTCCTCGGCGGAGAGCCCGGAGCGGATGTGGGCCTGGATCTCACGGGGGGAGACGCGCTTCTCGCGCGGCGGGAGGGTGTGGACCCGCGGCCGCAGCTGGCTCTGCAGCGTCTCGTCGATGCGGACCGAGAAGCGCTCGCCGCCCTCGGACACGAGGACGAGCGATCCGCCCTCGACGCCGATCACCTTCAGTTCCATCATCGTGGGGACCCTCCTTCTGGACGCGGACCGGGCAAGGATGCCACGCGCCCGGGCGATCGGCCGGGAATACCCCGGGCGGGTCGAAAGTTGGTGCGGAAGGAGGCGGGGCGAGCGGGTGTCAAGAGCCGTTCGAGGTGGTTTGCGAATCGATGCGTCGTGATGCACACTGACCCCGCCGATTTGTTGAACAGCAGAAATAAGAAGTGGATGGGAATGGCTACGGACTACGACGCCCCCCGCAAGACCGATGACGACTCCGAGTCGATCGAGGCCCTGAAGGAGCGAGTCCCCGACAAGATGTCCGGAGTCGTCGACGTCGATGACGCCGACAACCCGGGCGGATTCGAACTGCCCGGTGCCGATCTGTCCGACCTCGATCTGGACGTCGTGGTCCTTCCGCCCCAGGCGGACGAGTTCACGTGCGTGAGCTGCTTCCTCGTGAAGCACCGCTCGCAGATCGACCACGAGGAGAAGCTCGGACCGATCTGCCTGGAGTGCGCCGCTTAAGCGCCTCCCGGCTCCGAAGGACGACCGCTCCGTCGCCGTGATCCCCGGATCGCGGCGACGATGTCGTCCGGGCGGCGAGTGGAGACCAGCCAGTACGGCGTCGGGTCGGCCGGATCCTCGATCGGGACCCGCACCACCTCCTTCACCCAGCCGCGGATGACCAGGTACGCCCGCGCGTCCAGGCGCGTCCCGCGCTCGGCGAACGCCTGGTCCCCCGAGTAGGAGGACGGCTCGCCCACGAGGTCCAGCGGGATGTGCGCGCGGCCGGCGCGCAGCTCCCCCTCCGCCACCTCGATCACGGGGGAGAGGGCCAGCAGCGACAGCACGCAGCCCGCGTACAGAACGACCGCGACGATCACCCCCACCGCGAGGTCGATGGGCGCGAACACCAGGATGCTGGCGGGGATCACGAGGGCGGTGGCGACGAAGAGCCAGGGCGCGGGCCACAGCCTCTCTCGGTAGGACGGCATGACCCTATTGGATCAGACGTTTGGTCTACCCTCGTCACGTGCCTGCAACCGTCGACGTCCCGATCACCGCGGACCGGCTCCCCTCCTACGCCCGTCCGGGCGACGCGGGAGCCGATCTCCACTCGACGGAGGACGTGGTGCTCGCCCCCGGCGAGCGCGCCTCCGTCGGCACAGGGGTGGCCGTCGCCCTCCCGGAGGGCCACGCCGGCTTCGTCGTCCCCCGCAGCGGGCTGGCCTTCAGGCACGGCATCACCGTCGTCAACGCCCCCGGAACGATCGACGCGGGCTACCGCGGCGAGATCCGGGTGGCGCTGCTGAACACCGACAGCCGCGAGACGTACCGCGTCTCGGCGGGGGACCGGATCGCGCAGCTCGTGATCGTCCCCGTCGTCCAGGCGAGGTTCACGGCCGTCGACGAGCTTCCCGAGTCGGTCCGCGGCACGGGCGGCTTCGGATCCACCGGGTACGCCGCCGGCGCCCAGGAGACCAGAATCCACGAGGAGAGCGCATGAGCGACATCCAGCCCACGGCCGGCGAGGCCGCCGAGCCCGTCCAGCAGGACTTCGAGAAGTCGGCGCCGGAGGACCGCGCGGAGGCCGGGCCCCTGGACGAGCGCGAGGCCAACCCGGTCCGCCCCTACATCGACCTCGGCGGGGTGAAGGTGCTTCCCCGCGAGGGCATGCACATCCGCCTCGAGGTCGAGGAGGGGACCAAGCGCGTCATCGCCGTCGGCCTCGACTACGCCGGGTCGACGCTGCAGGTGCAGCCCTTCTCCGCGCCGCGCTCCTCGGGCCTCTGGCACGAGATCCGCGGCCAGATCGCCGAGCAGATCGGCCGTCAGGGCGGATCGACGACGGAGCGCGACGGCGTCTTCGGTCCGGAGCTCGTCGCCGAGCTCCCGATCGCCGGCGGCCAGACCCGCGTCGCCCGGTTCGTCGGCGTCGACGGTCCGCGCTGGTTCCTCCGCGGCGTGATCGCCGGAGCCGGAGCCGTCGACGAGCAGGCGGCCGCCTCGGTCGAGGAGCTCTTCCGCAGCATCGTCGTGGTCCGCGGCAGCGGCCCGATGCCTCCGCGCGACCTGATCCCGCTGAAGGTGCCGACCGGCAGCCAGACCCAGCAGAGCGCGAGCTGACCGGCATGGAGCCGGTGCGGCCCGAGGACCCGGCCCGATCGGAGGAGCCGGTCCGGCCCGAGGTGGGCGACGCGATCGCGCAGGCCGCCCGCCGCTCGGGACTCGGCGCGGTCGCCGACGGCGAGCCGTTCGACGGGAAGGCGCTGCTGCGCACCATGGGCGGCGTCCGGGGGATCCTCGAGGCCGTCGTGCCCGGCATCGCCTTCGTCCTGCTCTACACGGTCACCTCGGAGCTGGTGCTCTCGCTGGTCGCATCCGTCGGGCTCGCCGTGGCGTTCACGGTGGCGCGGGTGCTCGGCCGGACGCCGGTGATTCAGGCCGTCGGCGGGCTGCTCGCCGTGGTGGTCTCGGCCGCACTGGCGCTGTTCACCGGGCGGGGCGTCGACAACTTCGCCCTGGGGCTGCTCACCAACCTCGTCTACGGGCTCGTCTTCCTCCTCTCCGTCCTCGTGCGCTGGCCCCTGATCGGCGTCGCCGCCGGCTTCCTGATGGGGGACGGCACCTCCTGGCGGTCCGATCGGCGCAAGCGCCGCCTCTTCGGCGCCCTGACCCTCGCGTGGGCGGGGCTCTTCCTCCTGCGCCTGGCCGTGCAGTACCCGCTGTTCCTCGCCGAGGACACCACGGCGCTGGGCATCTGGAAGCTGGCGCTGGGCCTGCCCCTGTACGCGCCGCTGCTGGTGCTCACCGTGCTCGCCGTCCGGGCCGAGTACCGCGGAGCCGGCGAGCGCGCCGATGCGGGCGATGCTCCGGATCGTGCATAGAATTGTCTCGACGTCGAGATAAATAGCGCTCGCCTCCCCGCACCGTCGCGGCGAGGTCGACCGGGCGCCTCGGCGTCGAGGAGTTAGGTCCTCCTTGGTGGCAGGCCGCTGTGCGCGGTCGTCAAGATGAGGACGGAGAGCGGCTCCGCCCGTCGGCGGACGCTGCAGTCAGCGAAGGAGAGGGCGACGTGTCCGCGGTAGACAGCTTTGGATCGAAAGACACCCTGAAGGTCGGCTCGACCGACTACGAGGTGTTCCGCATCGACCGGGTCCCCGGTCACGAGAAGCTCCCGTTCAGCCTCAAGGTGCTGCTCGAGAACCTCCTCCGCACTGAGGACGGCGCGAACATCACCGCCGACCACATCCGCGCCCTCGGCGAGTGGGTCCCGGAGTCGGAGCCCGACACCGAGATCCAGTTCACGCCGGCCCGCGTGGTCATGCAGGACTTCACCGGCGTGCCCTGCATCGTCGACCTCGCCACCATGCGCGAGGCCGTCGCTGCCCTGGGCGGCGACGCGAACCGGATCAACCCGCTCGCGCCCGCCGAGATGGTCATCGACCACTCCGTCATCGCCGACCTCTTCGGCACCGAGGACGCGCTCGAGCGCAACGTCGAGCTCGAGTACGAGCGCAACGGCGAGCGGTACCAGTTCCTCCGCTGGGGCCAGACCGCCTTCGACGACTTCAAGGTCGTCCCGCCCGGAACCGGCATCGTGCACCAGGTCAACATCGAGTACCTGGCCCGCGTCACCATGACCCGCGAGGTGGGCGGCGCGCTGCGCGCCTACCCCGACACCTGCGTCGGCACCGACTCGCACACGACGATGGTCAACGGCCTCGGCGTGCTCGGCTGGGGCGTCGGCGGCATCGAGGCCGAGGCCGCGATGCTCGGCCAGCCCGTCTCGATGCTCATCCCGAAGGTCGTCGGCTTCAAGCTCACCGGCTCGATCCCGACCGGCGTGACCGCGACGGACGTCGTGCTCACCATCACGCAGATGCTGCGCAAGCACGGCGTGGTCGGCAAGTTCGTCGAGTTCTACGGGGCCGGCGTCGCCGCGGTGCCGCTCGCCAACCGCGCCACCATCGGCAACATGAGCCCCGAGTTCGGCTCCACCGCCGCGATGTTCCCCATCGACGACGTGACCCTCGACTACCTGCGCCTCACCGGCCGCAGCGACGAGCAGATCGCCCTCGTCGAGCAGTACTCCAAGCTGCAGAAGCTCTGGCACGACCCCGCGGTCGAGCCGGTCTTCAGCGAGTACCTCGAGCTCGACCTCGGCACCGTCGTCCCCTCGATCGCCGGCCCGAAGCGCCCGCAGGACCGGATCGAGCTCTCGTCCGCCAAGACGCAGTTCGAGTCGGACCTCACCAACTACGCGGACGTCTCGCACGACATCGTCGACCTGACCATCGCGGAGTCGTTCCCCGCCTCCGACCCCGGAGAGCTGCAGCCGCAGGACGAGCACAGCAGCCACGAGCACACCCACCGCTCGCACGCGCCGGCGACCGCCTCCAAGCCGACCACGGTCGAGCTCGGCGAGGGCGGGACCTTCACGATCGATCACGGCGCCGTCGCGATCGCGGCGATCACCTCGTGCACGAACACGTCGAACCCGTCCGTCATGCTCGCGGCCGGCCTGCTGGCCCGCAACGCGGCGCAGAAGGGCCTGAAGGCCAAGCCGTGGGTCAAGACCACGCTGGCGCCCGGATCGAAGGTCGTCACCGACTACTACGAGAAGGCCGGCCTGACCGAGTCGCTCGAGGCGCTCGGCTTCTACACGGTCGGCTACGGCTGCACGACCTGCATCGGCAACTCCGGCCCGCTGCTCGAGGAGATCTCGGCCGCGGTGCAGGACAACGACCTCGCCGTGACCGCCGTGCTCTCGGGCAACCGCAACTTCGAGGGCCGCATCAACCCGGACGTGAAGATGAACTACCTGGCGAGCCCCCCGCTCGTCATCGCCTACGCGCTCGCCGGCTCGATGAACTTCGACTTCGAGGTCGACGCGCTCGGCACCGACTCCGACGGCAACGACGTGTTCCTCAAGGACATCTGGCCCGACGCGGCCGAGGTACAGGCGACGATCGACTCGTCGATCGACAAGTCGATGTTCGACACGCAGTACGCGGGCGTGTTCGACGGTGACGAGCGCTGGCGCGCGCTGCAGACCCCCGAGGGCTCGATCTTCGAGTGGGACGAGTCGTCGACCTACGTGCGGAAGCCCCCGTACTTCGACGGCATGACGATGGAGACGACCCCGGTCACCGACATCGCCGGTGCCCGCGTGCTCGCCAAGCTCGGCGACTCCGTCACGACCGACCACATCAGCCCCGCCGGCTCGATCAAGGCCGACAGCCCCGCCGGCCGCTACCTCGACGAGCACGGCATCGACCGCAAGGACTACAACTCCTACGGCTCGCGCCGCGGCAACCACGAGGTGATGATCCGCGGCACGTTCGCGAACATCCGCCTGCGCAACCAGCTGCTCGACGGCGTGGAGGGCGGCTACACCCGCGACTTCACTCAGCCGGACGCCCCGCAGTCGTTCATCTACGACGCGTCGCAGAACTACCAGGCCGAGGGAACTCCGCTCGTCATCCTGGGCGGCAAGGAGTACGGCTCCGGCTCGTCGCGCGACTGGGCGGCCAAGGGCACGAGCCTGCTGGGCGTCAAGGCGGTCATCGTCGAGAGCTTCGAGCGGATCCACCGCTCGAACCTCATCGGCATGGGCGTCGTCCCGCTGCAGTTCCCCGCGGGCGAGAGCTGGGAGTCGCTGGGCCTGGACGGCACCGAGTCGATCAGCATCTCGGGCATCGAGGAGCTGAACGAGGGCGTCACCCCCAAGACGGTCCACGTCGTCGCCGAGCCGACCGAGCACTCGGCCGAGGGCAAGCGGACCGTCGAGTTCGACGCGGTCGTCCGCATCGACACCCCCGGTGAGGCGGACTACTACCGCAACGGCGGCATCCTGCAGTACGTGCTGCGCTCGCTCGTCTAGATCAGCCGCAGAGCGTGTGCGCCTTCCCTGCGGGGGAGGCGCACACGCGTTCCCGGGGGCCCCGTGCGTAGACTCGGGAGACGTCCCCACCTCGCTCACGACCCCGGAAGGCGGCGCGCATGGCTGTTCTCGAGACCATCGGCGGTCCTCGCGATCTCGATCGCCTGACCGCGGCCGAGCTCGAGACGCTGGCGCAGGAGATCCGCGACTTCCTCGTGCGAGAGGTCTCGAAGACCGGCGGCCACCTGGGGCCGAATCTCGGCGTCGTCGAGACGACCATCGCGATCCACCGGGTCTTCGACTCGCCGCACGACGCGATCGTGTTCGACACCGGTCACCAGTCCTACGTCCACAAGCTGCTCACCGGTCGCCAGGACTTCTCGAAGCTCCGGCAGCGCGGCGGCCTCGCCGGCTACCCGCAGCGGAGGGAGTCGCCGCACGACATCGTCGAGAGCTCGCACGCCTCCAGCTCGCTGTCCTGGGCGGACGGCATCTCCCGCGCCTTCACGATGACCGGCCAGACCGACCGCCACGTCGTCGCGGTCGTGGGCGACGGCGCCCTCACCGGCGGCATGACCTGGGAGGCGCTGAACAACATCAGCGACGACAACTCCCGCGGGCTGGTCATCGTGGTCAACGACAACGGGCGCTCCTACGCCCCGACCATCGGCGGCATGGCCCGCTTCCTCAACGGCGTCCGCACGCGGCCCACCTACCGCACGATGCACCGCGGCTCCCGGGCCGTCTCGGAGCGGCTGGGCGGCCCCGCCGCCGCCGTCTACCGCGGCGTGCGCGGCGGGCTCCACGGCTTCCTCAGCCGCTTCATCAACAACGAGGCGCTCTACTCCAACCTCGACATCAAGTACCTGGGGCCGATCGACGGACACGACCTGACGGCGATGGAGGAGGCCCTCCAGCAGGCGAAGGACTACGGCCAGCCGGTCATCGTCCACGCGATCACCCAGAAGGGCAAGGGCTTCGGTCCGGCCGTGCACGACCTCGCCGACCAGTTCCACGCCGTCGGGCAGATCGACCCCGAGACGGGCGAGCCGCTGAGCGCGGCCGGGGCCCGATCGTGGACCTCGGTGTTCGCCGAGGAGATCGTCACCCTGGCCGACGAGGACCCGACGATCGTCGGCATCACGGCCGCCATGCTCCGGCCCGTCGGTCTCGACCAACTCGCCGAGAAGTACCCGGAGCGCGTCTTCGACGTCGGCATCGCGGAGCAGCACGCCGTGACCTCGGCCGCCGGTCTCGCCTTCGGCGGGCTGCATCCGGTCGTCGCGCTGTACGCCACCTTCGTGAACCGCGCCTTCGACCAGGTCTTGATGGACGTCGCACTGCACCGCGCGGGCGTCACCTTCGTACTGGACCGCGCCGGAGTCACCGGGCCCGACGGTCCGAGCCACCACGGCATGTGGGATCTGGCGATCCTGCAGGTCGTCCCGAACATCCGCCTCGCCGCTCCGCGCGACTCCGTGCGCCTGCGCGAGGAGCTGCGCGAGGCCGTCGGCGTCACCGACGCGCCGACCGTGGTGCGCTTCTCGAAGGGGAGCGTCGGTGACGAGATCGACGCCGTCGAGCGTCTCGGCGACGGGGTCGACGTGCTCGCCCGCGCAGAGCGCAAGGACGTGCTGCTGGTCACGGTCGGGCCGATGGCCGCGATGGGTCTCGAGGTCGCTCAGCGGCTCGCGGCCCAGGGTATCGGAGCCACCGTCGTGGACCCCCGCTGGGTCGTGCCCGTGCCCACCAGCATCATCGAGCTCGCCCGCGAGCACCGCATCGTCGTCTCGATCGAGGACGGGGTGCGCGTCGGCGGGATCGGCACACGCATCCGCCAGGACCTGCGCGAGGCCGGCGTGGACACCGCGGTGACCGAGCTCGGGCTGCCCGACCAGTTCCTCGACCACGCCAAGCGCGAGGAGATCCTCGAGGACGTCGGGCTCACTCCCCAGCACATCGCCCGCGACGTCGTCGCGCAGGTGCTGGGCAGCAAGATCCCGGTCGCCCGCCCGCTCCCGGACGAGGTCGAGGCCCGGGACGACGCCCGCAGCGACTGATCGTCCGTCGGGACCCGTCCCGCAGGCGACGCGCGGAAGGGGCACCGGATCCGATCCGGCGCCCCTTCCGCGTCACTGCACTCCGCGTCAGTCGACGCCGCGGATCGCGGGGTGGTGGAACGTGTCCCCGAACGCCCGCTCGCTCGCGCCGACCCGGTCGAGGTAGGGCGTGAGCCCGCCCATCTGGAACGGGTAGCCCGCGCCGAGGATCAGGCAGAGGTCGATGTCCTCGGCGGCGTGCACGACGTCGTCGTCCAGCATCCGCTTGACCTCGTCCGCGAGACCCGTCTCGACGCGCAGCCGCAGCTGCTCGGCCGTCATCGGCTCCGTGCCGCCGGAGACGATCGCGACCGCGCGCTTGTCGACGCCCTTCACCCGCCCCTTCGCGTCGCGCTCGAAGACGCGGCCGAGCTCGGCGAGGCGGTGCAGGTTGGGGCTGTCGAAGAAGCGGTCGGGGAACGCGGCGTGATGGGTGTCGAGCACGTGCGCGCCGACCTTGAGGCCCACCAGCTCGAGCAGCTCGAACGGGGTCATCGGCAGGCCGAACGGAGCCAGCGACTGCTCGACGACCTCGAAGGGAGTGCCCGTGTCGACCGCGTGCATCGCCTCGCCCAGGACCTTCGCCAGCACGCGGTTCACCACGAAGCCCGGGGTGTCGCGCGTGATGACGGCGTTCTTCTTGAGCTTCGCGGCGGTGACCATCGCCGTCGAGAGGGTCTCGTCGTCGGTGTGCGGCGTCCGGACCACCTCGATCAGCGGCATGACCGCGACCGGGTTGAAGAAGTGGAAGCCGACGAGGCGCTCCGGGTGCTCCAGCCGCTCGCCGATGCGCTCGACGGAGAGGGACGAGGTGTTGGTCGCGAGCACCGCCGTGGGCGAGACGTAGCGCTCGATATCGGCGAACACCTCCTGCTTCACCGACAGCTCCTCGAAGACCGCCTCGATCACCCAGTCGGCGTCGGCGAAGTCGGAGCGATCGGTCGTGCCGGTGATCAGCGCGCGGAGGCGGTTCGCGTCGTCGGGGGAGACGCGTCCCTTCGCCAGCAGCGCGTCGATCTCGGCGCGGATGCCCGCGACGCCCTTGTCGACCCGCTCCTGGTCGAGGTCGGTGATGACCACCGGCACCTGGAGGCGGCGGAGGAAGAGCAGCGCGAACTGCGAGGCCATGAGGCCCGCGCCGACCACCCCGACCTTGGTGACGGGCTTGGCCAGCGCCCTGTCGGGCGCTCCCGCGGGACGCTTGGCGCGCTTCTGCACCAGATCGAACGCGTAGATGCTCGCGCGGAACTGGTCGCCCGAGATCAGGTCGGCCAGTGCCTCGTCCTCGGCGGCGAAGCCCTCCTCGCGGGTGGTGTTCTTCGCGGCCTTGAGCAGCTCCAGCGCGCGGTACGGAGACGCCGCGACCGTGCCGATCCGCGACTCCAGCTGCTTGCGCGCGATCGAGATCGCGACGTCCCACTTGACCAGCCGCTCCAGCTTGCCGGGCGCGTTCGGCCGCTCCACCTTCACGGAGCCGCCGATCACACCGTCGGCCCAGCGGAGCGAGTCCTCGAGGAAGGCGGCGGGCGGGAAGATCGCGTCGGCGATGCCGAGGTCGAACACCTCCTGGCCCTTGAGCGTGCGGTTGTTCTTCAGCGGGTTCTCGACGACGACCTTGAGGGCGTTCTCGATGCCGATCAGGTTCGGCAGGAGCCACGCGCCGCCCCAGCCGGGGATGATGCCGAGGAAGACCTCGGGGAGCCCGAGCGCGGGGATGGAGGAGTCGACGGTGCGGTAGTCGGCGTTCAGGCCGATCTCGGTGCCGCCGCCCAGGGCGAGGCCGTTGATGAAGGCGAAGGACGGCACGCCCAGCTCGGCCAGCATCCCCAGCGTGCGGTGGCCCAGGCGCGCCAGCTGGCGGCCGAGCTCACGGCTCGGGATGGCCCCGACCTTGCTGAGGTCGGCTCCCGCGGCGAGGATGAACGGCTTGCCGGTGATGCCGACCGCCTGGATCTCGCCGCGCGAGGCGCGCTCCTTCTGCGTGAGGAGGACGTCCGCCAGCTCGAAGAGCGACGCCGGCCCGAAGGTGTTGGGGCGGGTGTGGTCGCGGTCGTTGTCGAGCGTGATCAGGGCGAGCGTGCGGCCGCTGGGCAGCGGCACGTCGCGGACGTAGGAGTGGGTGACGACCTCGCCCTCGGCGAGGTCCACGAGGTTCTCGAATCCGTCGAGCATGGGTCAGCGTCCCTTCCGTCGTCCGCGCTTGCCGTCGTAGTGCGGGTTCTCCCAGATCACCGTGCCGCCCTGGCCGAGGCCGACGCAGAGGGCCGTCACGCCGTAGCGGACCTCGGGGTGCGACTCGAACTGCCGGGCCAGCTGGATCATCAGCCGGACCCCGGAGGAGGCGAGCGGGTGGCCGATCGCGATCGCTCCGCCGTACTCGTTGACGCGCGGGTCGTCGTCGTCGAGGCCGAAATGGTCGAGGAAGGAGAGCACCTGCACGGCGAACGCCTCGTTGAGCTCGAAGAGCCCGATGTCCTCGATGCCCAGGCCCGCCTTGCGGAGCGCCTTCTCGGTCGAGGGGACCGGGCCGATGCCCATGATCTCGGGCTCGACGCCGGCGTACGCGAAGCTCACCATCCGCATCTTCGCGGACAGGCCCAGCTCCTGCGCGGCGTCGGCGCTGGCCAGGAGCGACACCGTCGCTCCGTCGTTGAGCCCGGAGGAGTTGCCCGCGGTCACCCGGCCATGGGGGCGGAACGGGGTCCGCAGGCCCGCGAGGCCCTCGAGGGTCGTCTCGGGGCGCGGTGCCTCATCGGCGGTCGCGAGGCCCCAGCCCGCGGCACTGCGCGTGGCGACGGGGACGAGGTCCGGCTGGATGCTGCCGGCGGCGTACGCGGCGGCGAGCTTCTGCTGGCTCCGCAGGGCGTAGTGGTCGGCGCGCTCCTTCGTCAGGTGCGGGAAGCGGTCGTGGATCCGCTCCGCCGTGCGGCCCATGTTGAGCGCGTCCTCGCCGACGAGGCGCTCGGAGAGGAAGCGCGGGTTGGGGTCGGCGCCGAAGCCCATCGGGTGCCGGCCCATGTGCTCCACGCCGCCGGCGAGGACCACGTCGTAGGCGCCGAACGCGATGCCGCCCGCGGTCGCGGTGACCGAGGTCATCGCTCCGGCGCACATGCGGTCGATGGCGAAGCCGGGCACCGACTTCGGCAGCCCTGCGAGCAGCGCGGCCGTGCGGCCGAGGGTCAGGCCCTGGTCGCCCTGCTGGGTGGTGGCGGCGATCGCCACCTCGTCCACCCGCTCCTTCGGCAGCGCGCCGTTGCGCTCCAGCAGACCGATCATCGCCTTGACGACGAGGTCGTCGGCTCGGGTCTGCCAGTACATGCCCTTCTCGCCGGCACGCCCGAACGGAGTACGGACTCCGTCGACGAACACGACTTCGGATCTCTCGGCCACAATGCCTCCCAGGAACTCACGGTCGCCGTCGATCGTAGGAACCGGCACCGCGCAGCCGGAATCCTTTGCCGCTTCCTACGAAGGGGTTTCGGTGCCCTCGGCCGGCGCTTGGGCCGCTTCGACAAACGCGGTGGCGATCGAGCCCGACGTGGCCTCGACCTGCCAGGCGCGGGCGCCGGCACGGGTGAGCTCCGCGGCGACCGACTCCGCGGTCAGCGGCTCGGGCGGGTTCCAGGCCACCCGGCGCAGCAGCTCCGGCGTGAGCAGGTTCTCGACCGGGAGCGAGAGCAGCTCGGCGATCTCGGTGACCACGGCGCGTCCCGCCTTCAGGCGCGCGTCGGCGGCCGGGTTGCGATCGCCCCACGCGCGGGGAGGGGGGAGCGTGTCGGCGGCCGGGCGGGTCGGGCTCGGCAGGTCCTCGGTCGTCGTCCCGCGCTCGATCGCGGCCCACCAGCGCTCGACCTCGCCGCGGCTGGCGCGGCCGGTGAAATCGCGGCGGCCCGAGAGCTGGCCGATGCTGGTCGGGATGTTGCGGGCGACCGCGATGATCGAGGAGTCGGGGATCAGGCGGCCGGGAGCGATGTCGCGCTCGCGGGCGAACGCGTCCCGGGCCAGCCAGAGCTCGCGCGCCACGGCGAGGGGGCGCGGGCCGCGGAGCGAGTGCATGCCGGAGAGGCGGCGCCACGGATCCGGCGGGACCGCCTTCGGGGCGCGCGCGAGCGTCGCCTCGAACTCCTCGCGGGCGATGCGCGTCTTCCGCGCGGCGATGAGCATCTCCTCCATGCGGTCGCGGAGGTCCACGAGGAGCTCCACGTCCTTCGCGGCGTAGACGAGCCAGCTCTGGGGGAGGGGGCGGGTCGACCAGTCGGCGGCCGAGTGCTCCTTGGCCAGGTGGATGCCGAGGAGGTCCTCGACGACGGCGCCGAGGCCCACCTTGGGCAGTCCGAGGAGCCGGGCGGCGAGCTCGGTGTCGAAGATCCGCACCGGGTCCAGGCCCACCTCGCGCAGGCAGGCGAGATCCTGGCTGGCGGCGTGGAGGACCCACTCCTCCTGGCCGATGACCGCCTGCAGGGCGTCCATCCGGCCGATGGCGGGGGGATCGAAGAGGAACGCGCCGGCACCGCGCCGGTAGACCTGGATCAGGTACGCGCGCTGCGAGTAGGTGAAGCCGGAGGCGCGCTCGGCGTCGACGGCGACGGGGCCCTCGCCGGCGGCGAGGGCGTCGACCGCGGCGAGGAACTCGTCGGGCGTGGAGAGGACACGGTAATCAGTCACGGTTGTTCCGTCGGAAGGCGAGCGGGGTCACACCGTCGCTCGATACGGGCGGGAGACCCGCGAGCATGCACAACAGCTCCCCCCACCCTTCCACGTGAGCGGCGAGCTGCGCATCATCCGGGCTCCAGGAGGCGCGGATCTCGATCTGCGCACCGTCCCCCTGAGCGGCCAGCTCGCCGAAACCGGTGGAGAGCACCTTGGTGGCCGTGCCGGACGCGGCGGAATAGGAGGCGCCCCGCGCCCCGAGGGCGTCGATGAGCCAGGACCAGGCGACCTCGGCGAGGAACGGATCGGTGCCGATCTCGACCTCGAGCGGGGCCTGGGCGAAGCAGACGACACGGAAGGGGCCGCCCCACTGCTCGGGCTCCTCGGGGTCGTAGAGCAGGATGAAGCGCCCCGTGCCCAGCTCGGAGTCGCGTCCGTGCGCGTGCGGCGCGACGTCGCCCGACAGGGCGAGGGCCCAGGGCGCGAGACCCGACGGCGAGGCGATCTCGGACACGGTGAGCTCGGCGCGCGTGGCAGCGGCGCGGATCGACTCCGTCGCGACCCGGAACTCCTCGGGGAGCTGGGACGACGCTGGGAATTCGGGCACGGTCGCAGACTAGGGTTCCGACGCGCCCGGGACGCGGAGGCACGCCGGGTGGGCGGCTCTCAGCGCGTGCGGCTCCAGCGGGCGTAGACGGCCCCGGAATCGTCCGCGGCCAGGAGCGTCAGGGCGTAGGCGTCGTCGACGACGGCCGTGCCCGTCGCGACCGGGAGGCCCGGCAGGACGACGCGCGGCGAGGTGGTGAGGCACAGCTCGTCGACCCGGCCCGAGGCGAGGAACTGGCCCGAGAGCGAGGCGCCGCCCTCGCAGACGACGCGGTGCAGGCCGAGCCCGGCGAGAGCCTCCAGGAGCTCGTCGACGCCGATCCGCTCCGAGGAGGACGGGATCGGGACGACCTCGACGCCGGCGGGGAGCCCCTCCACCGCGCCGCGCGACTCCGGCACCAGGAGCAGGACCCGGGAGCCCTCCTGCAGCTCCAGGCGGTGCCCGGCGAGATCGCCCGAGGCGGAGACGACGGCGAGCGGGACCCGCCGGGGGACGCGGTAGCCCTCGGCGCGGACGCTGGCGGCTCCGACGAGGACGACGTCGGCCTGCTCGCGGACGACTCCGAGGATCGTGCGGTCGACGCGGTTGGTGAGCGTCTCGCTGGTTCCGTCGGAGCCGGTGCTGGAGCCGGTGACGCTCGCGATCATGTTCAGGCGCACGCGCACCGCCTCGTCGGGACGCCAGGCGTCTGCGACCGCCGCTCGCGCGCCCTCCTCGCCGATCACGATCGGCGGACCGGCGGGGACGAGCGGCCGGAGGATCATGCGGCCAGGTGCGCGCGGACCTGCCGCTTGGTGCGGCCGAGCAGCGCGGTCATGCCGCGCAGGCGCAGCGGCGAGACCGCCTCCGAGAGGCCGATGGTCTGCGGGAAGTCGTCGGGGACGGCGAGCACCTGCTCGGGGGTGAGCCCGGCCAGGCCCTGCGCCAGGATCGACGCGAAGCCGCGCGTCGTGGGCGCCTCGCGGGGCGCCGTGGCGTGCAGGTGCACGATCCCGCCCTCGACGTCGACGACGATGAAGACGGGCGCCTGGCACTCCTCCACACGCTCGAAGAGGTCCGGGTGGTCGCGGTAGCGCTCGGGCAGGTCGGGGAGCTCGTTCGAGAACTCGAGCAGGAGCTGCAGGCGCTCCGGCTTCTCGAGGGCGAGGAACTCCTCGCGGATGTCGCGCAGAGCGTCGGGGAGCGTGGTGTCGGTCATCCGGTCCAGTGTCTCATCGGGGGAGGGGCGGCGGGCGGTCGCAGCGGAGGCCGGGAGCCCGGATCCGGCCCGTCGACGGGCGGATCGGCGCTCCCGGCCTCCGTCGTGACGCGTCAGCGGGCCGCGGGGGCCTCGCCGGGCTCGGCGCCCTGCACGATCGGGACGCGGACGGCGCTGCCCCACTCGGTCCAGGAGCCGTCGTAGTTGCGGACGCCCTCGAAGCCGAGGAGGTGGGTCAGCACGAACCAGGTGTGGGCGGAGCGCTCGCCGATCCGGCAGTAGGCGATGACGGAGTCGCCGTCCTTCAGCCCCGCGCCCTCGCGGTAGATGCCGTTCAGCTCGTCGAGGGGGCGGAAGGTGCCGTCCTCGGCGGCGGCCCTGCCCCACGGCACGTTCTGCGCGCTCGGGATGTGACCGGCGCGCAGGGCGCCCTCCTCCGGGTAGGCCGGCGCCGTGGTGCGCTGCCCGGTGAACTCCTCCGGGGAGCGGACGTCGATCAGCGGGTTGCCGAAGTGCGCGAGGACGTCGTCCTTGAAGGCGCGGATCTCGGCGTCGCTGCGCTCGACGACGGGGTACTCGGCGGACTCCGGGGAGGAGGCGTCCGTGGTCGTCGGGCGGCCCTCCGCGAGCCACTTGTCGCGGCCGCCGTCGAGCAGACGGACGTCCTCGTGACCGAAGAGGGTGAAGACCCAGAGCGCGTAGGCGGCCCACCAGTTGTTCTTGTCGCCGTAGACGACGACGGTGGTGTCGCGGGCGATGCCCTTGCCGCCGACCAGCGCGGCGAACGCGGCGCCGTCGATGTAGTCGCGCTGCACCGGGTCGTTGAGGTCGGTGTGCCAGTCGATCTTGACGGAGCCGGGGATGTGGCCGGTCTCGTAGAGCAGGACGTCCTCGTCGGACTCGACGACGACGAGACCGGGAGTGCCGAGGCGCTGCTCGAGCCAGTCGGCGCTGACGAGCCGTTCGGGGTGCGCGTAGGAGGCGAACTTCGGCGACGGATCGGTTTCGACGGACAAGGAGGACCTCCAGGATGGTGCGCGGAGCGCGGGCGTGATTCCACGGCGGGCTACGCTGGAGCCCGCCCTTCAGCGACAGTACGCGTCCGCGGACGACGCCGCACGGAGGGCGCCGTAAGAGTTCGACACAGAACCGCGGCGGCTCCGTGCCCGGTGCGGCCGCCGCCACTGAGCGCACGGACCCCGCCGTGCGCAGGATGCGAGACGCGAGTGAGCCCCGACGACGTCCGATCGACGAGCAGCCTGACCGCCCGCTCGCCCCAGATCAGCGGGCACGAGATCGCGTCGACGCTGGTGCCCCCGCGCCAGTTCGAGGGCGCCACCTTCGAGAGCTACCGTCCCGACCCGGAGTACCCCTCGCAGGCCGACGCGGTGGAGGCTCTCCGCGCGTTCGCCGCCGGCGGCGGATCCAAGGGAGGCGGAGGCGGCTTCCTGGGCTTCGGCCGGAAGAAGGCCCCCGCGGTCAAGCCGGGCGTGTACCTCGACGGCGGCTTCGGCGTCGGCAAGACCCACCTGCTCGCGGCGATCTGGCACGCGGTGCCGGGCCGCACCTACTTCGGGACGTTCATCGAGTACACCGCACTCGTCGGCGCGCTCGGCTACGCGGCGACCGTCTCGCTCCTCAAGGGCTCGGCGCTCCTGTGCATCGACGAGTTCGAGCTGGACGACCCGGGCGACACGATGCTGATGACGCGGCTCCTCGGCGAGCTCGTCGCCTCCGGGACCCGCATCGCCGCGACCTCGAACACCCCGCCCAACGCGCTGGGCGAGGGGCGCTTCGCCGCGGCGGACTTCCTCCGCGAGATCCAGTCGATGGCCGCCCACTTCGAGACGATGCGGATCGACGGCACCGACTACCGGCGCCGCGACATCGAGGGCCACGCCGTGGTGCGCACCGACGAGGAGATCGACGCTCTCGTCGCGGCCGCCCCCGCAGGCTCCGTCGTCACCGACGACCCGTTCGCGGACGCCGTGCACCACCTGGGCACCGTGCACCCCTCCCGCTACATCAAGGTGATCGACGGCGTCGACACCATCGTGCTCCGGGGCGTCACCGCTCTGACCGACCAGACCGACGCCCTGCGCCTCGTGGCCTTCATCGACCGGGTCTACGACGCGCAGATCCCGGTCCTCGCCTCCGGGACGCCCCTCGACGAGGTCTTCGGCGGCGACATGCTGAGCGGCGGCTACCGCAAGAAGTACCTGCGCTCGATGTCGCGGCTCATCGCGCTCACCTCGATGGCGCCCCGCTCCTAGGGGCGGATCCGCTCTCCTCCCAGCGTTCCCGGGGTCGTCGTCGTGCCGTCCGCCAGCGCGCCGTAACGCGCTTTTTACACAGGGGCCTCGGCCGTAACCTCCGCGAAACGCGGTGCCTCACGGGACGAAACCTCGCGCCACCAGACTGTCGGCTACCCGAGGTGACCCGACACCCGCGTGTCTCCAGGCCGTGCTCCGACGCAGCGTCCTCGCTCCGGGCTTTTCTCTGCACACTCACGAGAGGTTCAACAATGGATCAAGGCAATACCGCGTTCCTGCTCATCGCAGCCGCGCTGGTCCTGCTCATGACCCCCGGGCTCGCCTTCTTCTACGGCGGCCTGGTGCGTGCGAAGAGCGTCATCAGCATGATGATGCTCAGCTTCGGAGCCATGGGCCTCATCGGGGTCCTCTGGGTCCTGTACGGCTACGCGATCGCGTTCGGCAACGGCCCGTCCGGCCCCGCAGGGACCGACACCTTCGTCGGCATCGACGGCGTCCTCGGCATCGACACCGCCCAGATCGGCCTGCAGGGCATCTACAACGACGCGCTCGGCGAGCAGACGTCGGCCTACCCGACGCTGGCCTTCGCCGCGTTCCAGGCGACGTTCGCGATCATCACCGTCGCGCTCATCTCCGGCGCCATCGCGGACCGCGCGAAGTTCGGCGCCTGGATGGTCTTCGCCGGCGTCTGGGCCACCGTCGTCTACTTCCCGGTCGCCTCGTGGGTCTTCAACTTCACCCTCGGCGACGACGCCACCGTCGTCGACGGCGGCTGGATCGCCTACGGCGTCGGCGCGATCGACTTCGCGGGCGGCACCGCCGTCCACATCAACGCCGGAGCGGCGGCCCTCGCCCTCGCCCTGGTGCTCGGCAAGCGCGTCAACTTCACCAAGGGCGCGCACCAGCCGCACAACCCGCCGTTCGTGCTCCTGGGCGCCGGACTGCTGTGGTTCGGCTGGTTCGGCTTCAACGCCGGCTCCGAGCTCGCCGCCGACGGCATCGCGGCCGTCGCCTTCCTGAACACCATCGCCGCTCCGGCCGCCGCGATCCTCGGCTGGCTCGTCGTCGAGAAGATCAAGGACGGCAAGCCCACCTCGATCGGCGCCGCCTCGGGCGCGGTCGCGGGCCTCGTCGCGATCACCCCGGCGTGCGCCAGCCTGTCGCCGTTCTGGGCGATCGTCCTGGGCGTCATCACCGGCGCCGTCTGCGCCCTGGCGATCGACCTCAAGTACCGCCTCGGCTACGACGACTCGCTCGACGTGGTCGGCGTGCACCTAGTCGGCGGCCTCATCGGAACGCTCTACATCGGCTTCTTCGGCACCGGCGTGGGCCTGTTCCTCACCGGCGACGCGAGCCAGCTCGGCAAGCAGGCCCTCGCGGCCTTCACCGTCCTCGCCTACTCCTTCGTCATGACGCTCCTCATCGGCTGGATCATCCAGAAGACGATGGGCTTCCGCGTGAAGAACGAGGACGAGATCGCCGGCATCGACACGGCCATCCACGGCGAGGCGGGCTACGTCCTGGCGGACTGACCCCCTCCTCCGCAGCACCCGACGGGGTGCCGGCTCTCCGGAGCCGGCACCCCGTCGGCGCGTCCGCGACGGGCGACCGCCGGGCGCGCCCCCGCGGGCGGGCGGCCGCGGATCCGGGCTAGGGTTCCGGGGTGCCCTCCTCGCGCTCGGTCGTGTCCCTGCTCCTCCGACTCCTCGGCCGCGCGGTCGCCCCGCGGCCGGACGCCGGGCCCCGCCCGCAGCGCCCGTACCTGAGCACGACGGCGCCGACGCCGGGCGCGAGCGGAGTGGGCCGCACCGTCGAGGTCGACCCGTCGCGGCTCCGCGGGGTCCGCCTGGGCTACGCGCCCACGCCCGACGGCGACCCGGACCCGGGCGAGGTCGTCTGGACCTGGGTCCCCTACGAGGAGGACGACGGCCGCGGCAAGGACCGCCCGGTGCTCGTGCTCGCGGTCGAGAAGTCGGGGACGGTTCTCGCCGTGCGGCTGAGCTCGAAGGAGCACTCCGACTACCTGGCCGTCGGCACCGGCGGCTGGGACCCGGACGGGCGCCCCAGCTGGGTCGACCCGGAGCGCGTGTTCCGCGTGCACCCCGCCGGGATGCGCCGCGAAGGAGCAGCTCTGGAGCGCGCTCGGTACGACGCCGTCGCCCGGGTGCTCTCGGCGCGGTACGGCTGGCACTGAGCGCTAGAAGCCGTCGAGCGGCCACGAGTGGTCGCCGCTGACCGCCTCACGGGGCGATCCCTGCGCGTCGAACGAGGGCCGTGCTCCTCGGGGGAGGCGTCAGACCGGGTCGATCGGCACGAAGCCCGCGTACTTCGCGGCGCGGCCGTCGCCGGAGGACGTGCCGGTGAGCCTGCGCTGCACCCACGGCGCGACGTGCTGCCGGTAGTACTGCACGGTTCCGCCGCGCCGGAGTGCGGCCTCGGGAGCGTCGGGCAGCGCGGCGGGCGGTGTGAGCCCGAGCGCCTGCAGGACCCGGTCGGCCACCCGCCGGTGTCCCCGCGGGCCGAGGTGCAGGCGGTCCTCCGACCACAGCTCCGGATCGGCGAAAGCGGGGTCGTGCCAGTTGTCGGCGACGACGACGTCGGTCCGGTGGCTCGTCCGGCGCAGGACGGCGTCGGTCAGCGCGTCCCCGCGGCGGCGGATGAGAGAGCCGAGCGGGAGCCGCGGCGACGGGTCGGCGCCGGCCAGGGCGATCAGCACGACGCCCTGCTCGTCGCAGCGCTCGAGGACGCGGAGGTAGGCGTCGGCGATCCGCTCGATGTCGGCGCGCGGGCGCAGCATGTCGTTGCCGCCTCCGTTGAAGGAGAGGTGGGTCGGGCCCAGGGCGAGCGCGGGCTCGAGCTGCTCGGCGAGGATCGGCGCGATGAGCCGGCCCCGGATCGCGAGATTGGCGTACTCGATCCGCTCGCCCGTGGCCGCCGCCCATCCCGCGGCCGTCAGATCGGCCCAGCCGCGCGGGGTGCCGTCCGGCCGCTCGTCGCCGACGCCCTCGGTGAAGGAATCGCCGATCGCGACGTAGCGGACGGCCGTCATCGGCGGGTTCCGGAGGTGCGCATCGTGGCACTGTACCGCTCCGCGGCCGGGCTCAGGCGCGGCGCCTCAGCGGGGTGACAGGTGCCGAGCGGATGCTGCTGGGGCGGGCCGGCGTCGCGGCGCCCGGCGCTGCGGCGAGCAGCTCCTCCTCGGGCCGGGTGCCGGGCCGGTGCTCGCGCTCGGGACGCGGGGCGGCCCGGAACCAGGCGGCCAGCGCGGAGGACCGGCGGTGCCTCCGGTGGTCGCGGTCCAGCTCGGCGGTGCCCCGGTAGCCGGAGCCCCGGGCGATGCGGTCGAGGCCGCCGAGAGCGACGGGGGTGCTCGCCATCAGAACGGCGGCCAGCTCGAGTCGGCGGAGGGCGAGGTGCTCGTCGAGGCCGAGCCCGTAGCAGCGGCGGAACCGCAGCCGCAGCAGCAGGGCGGGCATCCGCAGCTCGGCGGCGAGGTGGTGGACGGTGAAGCGCCGATCGAGGTAGCGCTCGTTGACGAGGGCGGCCGCCGCGATGGCGACGACGTCGAGCGGCCGGCGGGAGGCGGCGAGGCGGGGGGCGGGGGTTCGGGTGTCCAGGGGAGGCATGCACAGGAGACGCGCGAGGTCCCTGTTCGTGACGCGGAGGCGCGGATTGCGTTCGGGTGGCGCAGTGATCGGTGTCGGACCGGCTCGACCGGCAGGGGCTGTGCCATCGTCGGGAGGGGGCGGAGTCCCCGACGATCCGGAACCGACACCCAGGAGACGACCGCATGGCGCACGCCGCGCTGATCATCCACAGCGCACGGAAGGTCGACGCGGCCGGGACGGTGGAGGACCACTGGCTCCGCGCGCGGGACGGCGCGATCACGGCGACCGGCACCGGCACCGGCTGGCAGGCGCAGGCGGAGGGGGCGCAGCTGCACGACGCGCGGGGCCTCACCGCTGTCCCGGGCTTCCTCGACCTCCACGTGCACGGAGGGGGCGGTCACGGCTTCGACGGAGGAGCGGAGGCGATCCGCGCGGGCCTCGCGCTGCACCGCTCCCGTGGCACCACGCGCTCGCTGGTCAGCCTGGTCTCGGCGCCGCTGGAGCAGCTGGAGTCCTCTCTGGACGCGGTCTCGGCTCTCGCGGCCGCCGACCCGCTCGTGCTCGGCGCGCACCTCGAGGGCCCGTTCCTCGCGCCCTCGCGCAGGGGAGCGCACGACCCCGCGGCTCTCGTGCACCCCTCCTCCGGCGCGGTCGACCGGCTGCTGGACGCCGCCCGCGGACGCCTCGCGCAGATCACGCTCGCGCCCGAGCTGCCGGGAGCCCTCGCGGCGGTGGAGCGGCTCGCCGGCGCCGGCACGGTGGTCGCGGTGGGCCACACCGAGGCGGACGCCGACCAGGCGCGGGCCGCGTTCGACCGCGGAGCCCGGCTGGTCACGCACGCGTTCAACGCCATGCCCGGGATCGGCCACCGCTCCCCGGGCCCGATCCCGGTGGCCCTGGGAGACGAGCGGGTCGCGCTCGAGCTGATCCTCGACGGCCGGCACGTGGACGTCGAGGTGGTGCGGCTCGCGTTCGCGGCGGCTCCCGCGCGGATCGCGCTCGTCACCGACGCGATGGCGGCGGCCGGGGCGGGCGACGGAGCGCACCGCCTCGGCCCGCTCGACGTCGAGGTGCTCGGCGGAGTCGCCCGGCTCGCGGGCACCGCTGTGCTCGCCGGATCCACGCTCACGCAGGACGAGGCCCTGCGGCGCGCCGTCGGGCCCGGCCGGCTCGGGCTGGAGGCGTCCGTCGCCGCCCTCACCGCCGTTCCCGCCCGCGTGCTCGGCCGTGGCGACCTCGGCCTGCTGGCCCCCGGGTACCGCGCCGACGTCGTCCTGCTCGACGCGTCGCTCCGCGTGCAGCGGGTCTGGGCCGAGGGGCGCCCGTTCCCCGACTCCGCGGCCGGCGCGTCGCGACCCCGGGTCAGGGCGTCGGCGTGACGGTCCAGGTCCCCTCGGTCTGGACGGCCATGACGCCGGGCAGGTCGGCCTCGAACACCTCGGAGAAGGCGACGGAGTCGCCGAACAGCTGCGGCTGATCGGAGGTCGTGAACACGCGGCCGGAGAACGAGTCGTCCGGACCCGCGGGCGTGTAGTCGACCGTCACGCGCGGGACGTCGTCGGAGAAGAACAGGACGGCCGGGCCGGTGCCGGACTGCGCACCGCTCACCGTCGCGAGATCGTTCCAGCTCTGCAGG
The DNA here is from genome assembly GCF_002932325.1 of Rathayibacter sp. AY1E2. Lineage (NCBI taxonomy): Bacteria > Bacillati > Actinomycetota > Actinomycetes > Micrococcales > Microbacteriaceae > Rathayibacter > Rathayibacter sp. AY1E2. Next base: position 169,973 of record NZ_PSVO01000001.1, on the reverse strand, counting down.
CCGAGCGTCCACGGCCCGTCGGCTCGGACGATCACCTGCTGCTCGACGGGGTCGTCGCGGAAGATCCCGGTCAGGAACGACCCCGTCATCGGGGCGGCGGCCTCGCCGAAGGGCGTCATCCGGCCCGCGGCGGTGACGATCGCCGTGCCGGTGCAGGCCGAGCAGTCCAGGCTCAGGACGACCGCGAACTCGCCCTGCCGCTGGAACGACACGTCGGCCGGGCCGGTGCCCGAGACGGTGGCGGGGACTCCCTCGCCGACCGGCCCGGCGTCGACGACGGTTCCGACCGGCTCGGCGGTCGCCGGAGCGGAGGGGGTCGGGCTCGGAGTGATCAGGTCGGTGATGGCGGGTCTCGGCGTCCGCGAGGCGGGCGCGGACGCCGTGGCGACCGCCTCGGCCCCGCCGCCGGCGGTGCACCCGCCCAGCAGCAGGAGCCCCGCCGCTGCCGTCGTCGCCACTGCTGCTGTCGTCCCCCGAGCCCTCATGCGTCCAGACTGCCAGGGCTGGTCCGGATCGTCGTCCCCGGAGGGAGTCAGAGGAGCAGGGTGCCGAGGCCCGCGGCGGCGAGGACGACGATCCACGGGGGCACGGTCCAGCGCGTCAGCGCCACGAAGGCGCCGATCGCGAGCGCCAGGGCGCCGGTCGAGCCGATGCCCTCCGTCAGCACCGGGTCGTAGAGGGCGGCGCCGAGCAGTCCCACCACGCCGGCGTTCACGCCGGCCAGCGCCCTCTGCGCGACCGGCAGGTGCCGCAGCCGCTGCCAGAACGGGAGCACGCCGACCACGAGCAGAGCGCCCGGCAGGAAGATCGCGACCAGCGCGATCGCCGCCCCCGCAACGCCGTCCGGCGTCCCCGCGCCCACCGCGCCGAGGAACGCGGAGAAGGTGAAGAGCGGGCCCGGCACCGCCTGCGCCGCGCCGTAGCCGGCCAGGAACTCGCTCTGCCCGACCGTGCCGGCGCCGACCGTCTGCGCCTCCAGCAGAGGCAGCACGACGTGGCCGCCCCCGAACACCAGAGCGCCCGCGCGGTAGAAGACGGAGGCGAGACCCGCCGCTCCCTCGCCCGTGAGAGCGGCCAGCAGGGGGAGGCCGGCCAGGAGGAGCCCCCAGAGGGCGAGGGCCGAGACCGCGAGCGCCGTCGGGATCCGGACCGCGAAGCCCGGGCCCTCGTCCGGAGCCGCCTCCTCGCCGCGCAGCCACAGGACGCCGGCCAGGCCCGCCGCCGCGATCACCGCCACCTGCAGCGCGGGCTCCGGGGCGAGGAGGACGGCGACAGCCGCTGCGCCGGCGATCGTCGCGCGGCGGCGGTCCGGTGCGAGCGAGCGCGCCATCCCGAGCACGGCCTGCGCGACGACCGCGGCCGCCGCCGCCTGGAGGCCCAGGAGCCAGCCGGCGGAGGCGACATCGCCCGCACCGGCGACGAGACCGGCGACGAGGACCAGGGCGATCGCCGAGGGGAGCGTGAATCCGCACCACGCGGCGACCAGTCCGGCGAGTCCCGCGCGCTGCAGGCCGACAGCCATCCCGACCTGGCTGGACGCGGGTCCGGGGAGGAACTGGCACAGCGCGACGAGGTCGGCGTACGCGCGATCGGTCAGCCAGCCGCGGCGCACCACGAACTCCTCGCGGAAGTAGCCGAGGTGCGCGATCGGCCCGCCGAACGAGGTCAGCCCGAGGCGGAGGAACACGAGGAGCACGGGGAGGGCGCCGCCCCGCTGCAGCCGACCCGTCTCCGACACGGGGGCATCCTGCCAGACGGCGGTGTCCGGCACGCGTCGTGTCACCGGAAAAGGGACGATAAGCGGCCGGATAAGCGATTCCTGGTGCGTTCTCTTCCGGTTGATAAAGCGGTGGGTAGAAATACTGAACCCTTTCTCATCCCCTCTGTTAGCCTGATCCGGCTTCCCTTTCCTTCTCGAGGAGAAGGTGATCCGCATCAGCAGCGCGAGCACTGCCGCTCGTTCACTGAACGCCTTCTCCTCCTCTTTCGATCGGTGTACCCGGAACGGTGACGATCGGAAAGGCTCTCTCTTCCGTGACTCCTCAGGACACTGCCGTAGGCGACTCCGCCGACTCCTCCCGCACCGGCTCCCGGTCGGGCGTCAAGGCCCTCTCCGCTCTCTCCCGCCGCACGATCCTCGCCGGATCCGTCGCCGGCGCGGGCGCGATCGCGTTCGCGACGCCGGCCCTCGCGGCCGGCGACCTCACCGCGGTGCCCCGACTGCCCGGCGAGGTCTCGCGCCTGTCCACCGCCACGTCGAAGACGGGCGGGAAGCGCTACGAGATCATCGACGTCGTCGTCGCGGGGGACCGGGCGCGCCTGTTCGTGCCGCACGCGACGCCTCCGTCGCAGACCAGGGGCGCATCGATGCTCTGGTACTACCACGCCCGCAACGGCACCCACACGGCGCTCTCGAGCGCGTTCGCCTACTCCGCCGACCTCGCCGTGGACCGCGGCATCGTCAGCATCTGCCCGACCTACGGCGGCAGCATCTGGTCGAGCCCGCGGGCGATCGAGATCCAGGCCGCTGTCGCCGCCTGGGCCTCGTCGGTGTGGCGGATCGACGCGAGCCTCCTGCGCTCCGACTCCGGAGGCGGGCCGCTCCTGGCCTGGGCCTACGGGAAGCGGATGGTGCCGAACATCCGGGGCGCGTACCTCTGCAGCAGCTCCTACGACATGGAGGAGCGCGCGGCGAGCGAGCCGGACAAGATCGGCCCCGAGTACGCGGATGCGGCGGCGATCGCCGCCACCAACCCGGCGCGGCTGCCCGCGTCGGTGTGGCGCGGCGCCCGGCTGAGGATCACCGGATCTCCCGACGACGTCATGGTGCCGCTCGCCCTGCACGGCGCCGCCCTGCACGCCGCGGCCCTGCCCCTGGCGAAGGAGGCGACGCTGCGCACCCACCCGGGGGAGGGCACCGACGGCCACAAGGTCCCGAGCTTCACCAACAAGGAGATGATCGACACCTTCCAGCGCTGGATCGCCGAGGGCCCCGTGCCGCAGACGGAGCCCGTGCCCGAGACGCCGCCCGTGTCCACGCTGCCCGGCGCGGGCACCTACGAGAACGGCGCCGCGCAGATCGTCACCACCGGCACCTGGACGACGCTGAAGGCCACCGCGGACAGCGGCGGGAGCATCGCCTACTCGACCAGCTCCGGCGCCTCCGCGACGCTCGCCTTCACCGGCACGAGCATCGCCTGGATCAGCCGACTCACGTCGTCCTCCGGGATCAACGACGTCGAGCTCGACGGCGTGAAGGTCGCCTCCGTCGACCGCTACAGCGCGTCCGCCCGCTCGAAGCAGACGGTGTGGAGCAGCGGACAGCTCGCGGCCGGGCCGCACACGCTGACGATCCGCCGGGGGAGCAGCCGCAATCCGGCCTCGACCGGCAGCAATCTGCTGCTCGACTCCTTCGTGGTCGGCGACGCGACGCCTCCGCCGGCGACGACCCTGCCCGGAGCGGGCACCTACGAGAACGGCGCCGCCCCGATCGTCACGACCGGCACGTGGTCGACGCTGAAGGCGAGCACGGACAGCGGCGGCAGCATCGCCTACTCGACGACCGCGGGCGCCTCCGCCACCCTCGCCTTCACGGGCACCAGCGTGAGCTGGATCAGCCGCCTCACCGGCTCGTCCGGCATCAACGACGTCGAGCTCGACGGAGTCAAGGTCGCGTCCGTCGACCGCTACAGCGCCGCGACGCGGTCCAAGCAGACGGTCTGGAGCAGCGGACAGCTCGCGGCCGGGCCGCACACGGTGACCATCCGCCGCGGAAGCGGCCGCAATCCCTCCTCGAGCGGCACCAACCTGATCCTCGACGCGTTCGTGGTCGGCGACGCCGCTCCGGTCCCCACGGTCACCGTGCCCACGCCGATCGCGGAGTGGTCCTTCGCCGAGAGCGCCGCCCCCTTCGCCTCGGCCGTCGCGGGCGCTCCGGCTCTCCGGCAGGGTGCGGGCTCCTCCGCCCGCGCCGTCGCCACGCCGTTCGGCACCGGAGTCGCCCTCAACGGGACGACGGACCACCTGGTCGTCCCCAAGGGCGAGGTCGGCCCGCTCAACCTGGGCGCCTCGACCGGCCAGGTGACGATCGCGGTGTGGGTGCTCAACTCCGACGCGGACGGCGCCTGCATCGCGGGCGTCTGGGAGGAGTCGACGGTCGGGCCGCTGCGCTCCTACGCGCTGTTCAACAACCTTCCCGAGTACGGCGGCTGGGAGCGAGTGTGCATGCACGTCTCGAAGCTCGGCGGGCCGACGCCCGGCTACCCGTACTCGCGCGACTACTCGGTGGAGCCCCGCCGGATCACGCGCGGCGTGTGGCAGCTGCACGTCGGGACGTACGACGGCGCAGTCGCGGTCTCGTACCTCGACGGCGCCGCCACCGCGTACCCGGTGTACACCGACAAGCTCGGCGCGACCTACGCCAAGAACCCCTACGTCTACCCCGACGGCCTCAACGCGGCTCCGGGCGACTTCGTGGTCGGAGCGGTCGGCCGGGACGGCACGATGATCAACCGCTTCGCCGGCTCCCTCGCCCGACTGCGGGTGTGGGACCGGGCGCTGACCGCGGAGCAGGTGAAGCAGCTCTACTCGGCCGAGAAGGGCGCTCTCGGCTGACGACCCGAGGGCGGTGACACGAGTCCGAGAAGCGGATGATCCGCTTCTCGGACAAGGCCGTGTGAGCGATAGCGGGCGTCCCTCTTTCGAGGGTGGTGTTATCGGTTGAATACAGATCGGCGGGCGTCCGCTTCACGGCTGCTCCGCCGTTCTCCGCCGCCTGGATCCGCTGCGCGGGATTCCGTACTCAGGCGGACGTGCGCTCCCGGAGGGCCGTACGGCGGGGGATCATCGCCCGGCGGCCGCGCAGCCCTGTCCCGGATCTCGGAGTGCGGCCCCGCGCCAGATGCGCACCGGCGCGACCACCTCCCAGCCGAGGGTGAGGTAGAGGGCGCGGCCGTCCGTGCTGGCGACGAGGAGACCGCTCCGTGCACCCTCGGACCGGGCCCAGGCGGTGAGGGCGTCGACGACCCGCCGTCCCAGCCCGCGTCGGCGGAACCGCGCATCGGTCTCGATCCGGTCCAGGACCGCGACCGTCTCGTGCACGGCGGAGGTGCCCTGAGCGGCGACGACTCCGTCGACCAGCAGCCGGACGCTCGCCACTCCGTCGGCGGCCTCGAGCACGGCTCCCTCGAGCAGGGCACCCTCGGCGGTGCGGCCCGGGCCGAGGAGCGCCGCCATCAGGCTCTCGTCGCCCGCGACGAGCTCCAGCCCGGCGGCGGGTGCGAGGCGGGCGTCGTCGCCCCGGCCGATGACCGTCAGCCACTCCTGAGGCCCGGCCATCCGCTCGGCGCCCGCCTGCAGCGCGGAGGGCGACGGATCGACCAGGATCCGCTCCCGCGTGCGCGACTCCGCTCCGACCTCGACCAGCCAGGCCCCGTCCTCGCGGACGCGCTGCACGCCGCGTGCACGGCACCAGCCCTCGATCCAGTCGTCCACCCGCTCCGTCGTCGTGATCACGCCCCGAGAGTAGCCGCGACCGGACGGGCGCGATCGTGGGAAGCGGGCTCTCCCGGCGGTGGCCGTCGATCCCCAGCAGGACCGCGCTCGCCCGGATCGCACCCCGCGCACCGCGAACCGCCGGGTCCTCCCGTTGTCAACCTCAGTGCCACGGCGCCGTCCCCGGCCCTACCGTCGGCGCGAGACATCCGCTGCACCGCCGGGACCCTGACGGCCGTGCCGAGAGTGAGGGGCCGATCCGATGCCCAGGCAGGACGGCGACCCGCGGAGCACCACCCGAGTGCTGCGCGAGCTGGTCGCCGCGTTCGAGGATCCGGGGGCCGTGCACCCGGCGCTGGCCCGGCAGGTGCGGAGCGCCGCCCGCGAGCTGCTCGGCGCGTCGGAGCGGGAGCCGCTGCGCCTGCGCGTGCGGATGCCGACCCTGATGGTTCCGCGCTCGGTCGTGGACGAGGTGCCCGATCCGCCCCCGGTGCCGCCCGCCACGCTCTGACCCGACGGCGCTCGTACACTCGGACGATGCGACACGGCATCGTCATCCTCCCGCAGGACCCGTGGGCCGAGGCCCGCCGGAAGTGGCAGTCGGCCGAGGGCCTGGGCTTCGACCACGCGTGGACCTACGACCACCTCTCCTGGCGCTCCCTCGCCGACCAGCCGTGGCACGCGACCGTCCCCACCCTCACCGCTGCCGCGATGGTGACCGAGACGCTCCGCCTGGGCACGTTCGTGGCCTCCCCGAACTTCCGCCACCCGGTGCCGTTCGCGAAGGAGATCGCGACGCTGGACGAGATCTCGGGCGGTCGGACCATCCTCGGGGTCGGCTCGGGCGGCACGGGCTTCGACGCGCGCGTGCTCGGGCAGCCCGACTACTCGCCCCGGCAGCGGCACGAGCGCTTCACCGAGTTCGTCACGGCCCTCGACGCGCTGCTGCGCTTCGAGGAGCCCGGCTCGGGCGGAGTGGACCTCGAGGGGGAGTGGTTCACCGCCCGCTCGGCGCGCATGGTGGGCGAGCCCGTGCAGGGCCCCCGCGTCCCGTTCGTCCTCGCCGCGAACGGGCCGAAGGGCCTCGCGCTCGTCGCCGATCGCGGGCAGGGCTGGGTCACCACCGGCCCGGAGGGAGTGTCGAGCGAGGAGTGGTGGCGGGCGGTCGCGTCCCTCTCCCGGCGGCTCGACGCGGCGCTCGAGGCGGCCGGGCGCGACCCGCGCACCGTCGAGCGCCACCTCTCGCTCGACTCCGGGAGCGACTACTCCCTCGAGAGCGTCGCCCGGTTCGAGGACATGGCCGGCCGGGCGGAGGAGCTCGGCTTCACGGACGTGATCGCGCACTGGCCGCGGCGCGACGGCGTCTACGCGGGCGACGACGAGGTCCTCTACGAGGTCGCCTCGCGCTTCTGACCGGGCCTCGGGGGCTCTGGAGCGGCCCTCAGACCGCGCGGGCGCTCCCGCGGTCGACGAGACGCGCGGGCAGGAGGCGGATCGACGGCTCCTCGCCGCGGGACGGCTGCTCGATCCGCTCGACGAGCGTGTCGACCAGGTGCGCACCGAGCTCGGCGGCTCCTGTCTCGACGTAGCTGTAGGGGAGCGAGAAGTCGCGGGCGAACTCGGCCGAGTACAGGCTCACGACGGACAGCTGCCCGGGCACGGCGACAGCGCGTCGGCCCAGGATCGCGGGAAGCATCGCGATGGTCCGGTCGCTGTGGACGACCAGCGCGGTGACACCGGGGTTGTCGTCGAGGAACGCCGTGATCATCGGCTCGACGGCGTCGGCGGCGGTGGCGGCCGCGCGCAGCACCAGCTCGATCCCGAGCCGACCGGCGGTCTCGAGAGCCGACTCGCGGAACCGGAGCCCGTAGGTCCCTCCACGGTCGAAGACGCGCTCAGGAGGGGTGACGAGACCGATGCTCCGATGCCCGAGGGCGCCCAGGTGCTCGATCAGCAGGCGGGCCGCGTCGCCGAAGTCGAGGTCGAAGACGTCCACCCCGGAGGCGTCCGCGGGCACGCCGAGGGCGGCACCGGGCCGCCGCGAGGCGCGCAGGACGGGCAGCCGGTCGTCGTCGTCCGCGACGCTCAGGAGGATCAGTCCGTCGACCTGACCGGAGCGCGTGAGCCGGCGGACGGCAGCCGCCCCGTCGGCCTCGGTGGCCAGCAGCACGTCGTAGCCGAGCTCGCGGGCGCGGGCCGTGATGGGGAGCACGTACTCGACCATCGCGGGCGCGAACTCGTCCGGGTCGAAGTGGACGAGCAGGCCGAGCGCCATGGTGCGGCGCGTCGCGAGCGCCCGTGCTCCGGCGTTGACCGTGAAGTCGAGCTCGGCGATCGCGTCCTCGATGCGCTTGCGCGTCTCGGGGGAGATGCTGCGCTTGCCGGAGAGGACGTACGACACCGTGCTGCGCGAGACCCCTGCCGCTTTCGCGACGTCTCCGATCGTGGCCATCTCCACCCCCGCTCGAACCGTGTCGAGAGTGGCAGTGCGGCGCGGCGCACGCAACTCGGGCGCCGCGTCCCCGGAGCGAGGACCGGACGCTGCGGCTCCGGCGCTCTGCTCGTCCACGGCGCGCTCGTCCCCGTCGGGGAACGTCCGGTCCCGACGACACGCCGACGCGGCCGGGCGCACGAGGTGCCCGGCCGCGTCAGGGCGTTCTGGACGGATCAGCCGCAGCGCGCCGCACCGTAGGTCGGTGCCGTGGATCCGCTCGCCGCAGCGCCGTCGACCGTCCCCGCGATCCGCACGTCGAGAGCGCCGGCTCCGACACTCGCAGCGCGGGTGCTGAAGGCGGCTGAGACCGTCTTGCCGGGAGCGACCCCGGTGAAGGTCTTCGTGCCCCAGGCCGAGCCGATCGTGACGTCAGCGGCGACCGCGCTGGTGTTGGTCGCCGTCCCCGTGATCGTGACCTTCCCCGCGGTGCAGCGCGAGGCCGCCGTGCCGCTCACCGTCAGGCCCGTGGTCCGCCCGACGAAGGGCGTGACCGAGATCCTGTCGATGTTGGGCGCGTACTGCGAGGTGAGCAGGACGCCGGGGAAGGTGTCGGAGAGGTAGGTCGTCCCGTCGAAGCCCGGGAGCTCCTTCGAGGTGATCGCGATGGTGTTCGAGCCCTTCCTGAGCGTGACCGGCACGCTCAGGTCCCACAGCTGGTTCTGGTGGAACGTGTGCGGGAAGAGCACGCGCTGCGTCACTCCGTTGACCGTGATGTCCGCGTGGCGGGCGAGCGGGTCGGGGTTGTAGTGCGTCGCGGGGGACTGCTCCTCGTTGGAGTAGCGCAGCGTGAGCGCGTACGTCCCGTCCTGCTCGGCCTTCACGTCGCCGAAGGTCAGGGTCGAGTCGCCGTCGCGTCCGCCCCCGATGTTCCCGACGGCCTTGCCGCCCGACGCGAAGGACAGGTCGCGGACCGTGGCGGGGCCGGTGATCGTGGCCGCCTCCGCCTCATAGCTCGTCGTCGCGGGCGGGTTCGCGCTCGCTCCGACGACGATCCGATCGACGAGGAGCGTGCCGCTCGTGCCGACGACCTCGATCTTGTTCACGCCGCCCGAGAGGAAGACCTGACGGGTCGAGCTCGCGCCCACCGGCCCGACCTTCACATCGTTCACGTAGACGTCGCCGGTGCCGCCGCCCAGGGTGTCCACCGTCACGGAGGACGGCGCGTCCTTCGCGGAGTAGCCCCAGACGGTGGTGGAGGCGCCGCTGGTGAGCTTCGCCGTGCCCGAGCCGGAGACGCCGGCGCGGGAGTAGTCGGCCGTCGCTCCCTTGTCGAGCGTGCCGGTCTCGGCCTCGTGGATCGAGGTCGCGGCGGCCGCGCTGGGGAGGGAGAGCTCGATCTTGTCGACGATCGCGTCGCCCACGGTCGACTTCGTGCCGGCGAGGTTCTTCGCGGCGAGCGAGATCGTGTGGGTGCCGGCGGTCAGCTTCACCTTGGTGTCCGCGTGGTCCCAGACCACGAACTTGTAGGCCAGCGGAAGGAGGATCTCCTGCTCCGCAGCGCCGTCGACGCTCAGGAACGCGTTGATCGGACCCTGCTGGGCGTTGGCGGCGTAGGTGTTGAGGGAGTTGGCGAAGACGCTGAGGTCGTAGTCGCCGTCCTTCGGGACGGTGACCGCGAAGTCGAGCTTCAGGTCGCCGCCGGTGCGGATCCCGCCGACGTTGCGTCCGCCCGAGGTGTAGAAGCCGCCGACGTTGGTCGGCGAGCCCTCGGGTCCGTTGAGGTTCCGCGATCCGGTGTAGCGGGCGTCCTCGGCCTCGTACTTCTGGCGGAAGTCGACGGGCGAGGCGGACGGCGACGACGCGTTGGCGCCCGGGGTCAGGACGACCTCGTAGGCGGAGTCGACGTCGAGCGCGGGCAGGGATCCGCCGAAGTCGAGCGAGAGGGCGCCGTCCACGACGGACGCGTCGAACTCCTTCACCGTCTGCGGGGCTCCCGAGTCGCCGACCTGACCGGTCCAGCGGATCTCGCTGACCTCCACGTGGACCTTCGAGCCGAAGGTGGCGGCTGGGATGCGCTCGAACGCGACCTTCTGCGAGCCGCCGACGCCTCCGAAGAGGGCTCTCGCCTGCTTGGCCGCGGTGTCGAGGGTCGCGACGCCCTGGAGGGTGTAGCTCTGGCCGGGCTTGGGCGGCGTGACCGCGACGGTGTCGCCGGTCATCGAGGCGTAGGCGTTGAGGAGCCACCACTGGCCGTTGGCGCGGTTGGCCTGCACCGCGGAGTCGGAGAGGTTGCCGTCGATGTTCCAGTAGGCGATGTCGCCGTCGACCTTCTTGTCCTCGAGCGCGCTGATCCACTGGACCATCTGGCCGGGCACGGAGGTGTGGTAGTTGAAGGCGTACTCGTTGAGGTTCACCGGCAGGTGCTTCCCGGCGTAGGACGTGCCCGCGTACAGCTCGTCCTCCCAGGCCCGGAAGCGGTCGACATTGGTGCGGATCTCACCCGGGGCGCTCAGCTCGTGCCAGGTCATCACGTCGGGGACGGTGTCCTGCTCGAGCGTGTGGGTCATGAACCCGCGGACCTGGTCGTAGAGGACGCTGGTGTTCGGTCCGGCGATGCGGGCGTCGGGCATCCGGTCGCGGATCAGCGCGTAGGTGCTGTCCCAGGCCGCGAAGAACGCGGTCGGGTCCTCCAGCCAGCTCTTCCCGTCGTAGCTCCACTTCCCGTTGCCGAACATGTTGCCCTCGGGCTCGTTGAACGGCACGAACACGATGTTGTCCTGGTACTCCTCGGGGAGCGCGAGCACCTGGTCGACCTGCGTGGCGATCTTCGCCTGGTAGTCGGCCAGCTTCTCCTGGGGAGTGCTGCCCGGCCACTCGTAGGGGAAGCCGCGGTAGATGTCCGTCATGTAGATGTAGGTGTCGCCGTCCGAGGTGTCCGCGACGGCCTTCGCGACGCTGAGCGCGTCGGCGCCCGGATGCTGCGGCCCGTCCTGCGCCTTGGTCGAGACCGTGCGCAGGTCGATCCCCTCGAGGAGGTTGTCGGAGGGGAGGCCCTCGCCGTAGACCCCGTAGAGGGTGCCGGACGCGCCGCCCATGAACTCCCCGGTGCTCGCGCCGAGGTCGATGGTCATCTCGTCGAGTGCGCGCACCGTGACGGTCGCCGTGACCGCGGTGCCGAGGCCGGTGACGGTGCCCTTCACGGTGAAGGTGCCGCGCTTCGCGTACGCGGAGGCGGGGACGCTCTCCCAGGTGACCGGGGCGTCGCGGTTCACGCCGTCGGAGTAGGTGGCGGGGACCCCCGGCAGGGCCGGCGCGACGCCGATGCCGGTGGTGACCGCGACGCTCGTCGAGAGAACGCCGGTGACGGCCGGCGCGGCGTCGCCCGCCAGACCCCGGACCTGAGCGGCGGTCAGAGCCCGGTCGTAGACGCGGAAGTCGTCGATCGCTCCGTCGAAGTAGGGGTGCACGTTCCAGAGCGCCCGGCCGATGTTGCCGCTCTTGGAGGCGGAGGCGGAGTAGAGCTGCTTCGCGAGGTCGACGGAGGCGGGAGCCGTCGCGACCTGCAGACCGTTGAGGTACAGGGTCACGGTCGTGCCGTCCATCGTCGCGGTGACGTTGACCCACTGGTCCTTCTGCAGCGGCGAGGAGCTGGAGACTCCGGTCTCGCCGCCGTCCTTCAGCTGCTTGATGATCGCGCGGGCGCTGCCGCCGTCGAACGACGGAGCGAAAGCCGACGCGGCGTCGGGGCTGATGCCCAGGCACCACAGCCACTGGAAGCCTCCGGTGCCGGACCACTTCGTCCAGGCGGAGACGGTGGTCTGCGTCACGCCCTGGAAGAGCCCGTTCGGCACGGTCAGGTACGGCGCGGAGGTCGAGTCCGCCGCGCCCCCGGGAAGGTCGATCGCGGTCGTACCGGCCTTCCGACCCGCGACGTACGTCGCTCTCGCGCTGTTGACGACGGTGCCGTCGAGCTTCTTCGACGAGAGGTCGGCGACCGTGGATCCGGACACCTGCCCCTGCTCGAAGTCGTACTGGAGGATGAGCGCGTCGGCGGGGACGGTGGTGTCGGCCGCGGAGGCGGACTCGGCGCTCGGGAGAGCGACGGCGAGAGCCGCGAGTGTCGCGGCACTCAGCGCGAGGGCGAGGGAGCGGGTGCCGCGCCTCGGGGAGGACATCGTTGTCACGCTGGTCACTTTCTGTGGGGACAGCCGGCCGGACGACGGCGGGCGTCGGTCCGGGCTCGGAGCAACAGTGCTTCGAACCGGTTCGACAAAACTAGGTTCCGCGCCTCCGACACGCAAGAGGACCTGAGAAGTTCCTCGTCCGGCTCGCAGGTGCCGGCAGTCGCTCCGGGCTCTCGACGGGACTCGTCAGCCCGCCGGAGCAGCCGTCGCCGCGACGCTCGACAGCGGGCGGACGGGTTCGAGAGGGGCGCGCATCGCCGGGGGAGTGCTGCTGATCGGGATGCTCGCCGGATGCACGGCGGGTCCTTCCGCTCCCGTCGACGACCGGATCATCGTCGCCGCGGAGAACGGCTACCGGCACGCAGGAGGACGGCCTGGACGCGGTCGAGGGGAGCCGCCCGGACTGGCTGAGCCCCGACGGCGTCCTCGCGCGGCGACCCGCGGGACCGCGGCGGCGTGTACCGCGTGCGGGAGGATGAGGGCATGACGCTCCCTCCGCCGACGCTCCTCTCCCCGCCGCTCCAGGACCGGCTGGCCCGGTGGTTCGACGAGGAGGCGCCTCCGGCCCCCTCGGTGAGCTGGGCCCTGTTCGACCGCAGCGGGCTCCTCGTCCACCACGGCCGCGGCGAGCACCGCCTCGACGGCGACGCTCCCGGGCCCGGGACCGTGCACCGCATCGCCTCCATGTCGAAGAGCTTCGAGGCGGTGGCGGTGCTGATCCTGCGCGACCGCGGGCTGCTCCGCCTCGACGACCGCGTCGCCGACCACGTGCCGGAGTTCACCGACCCGCTCGACACCGCGGGCCGGTCGCTGCCCGTGACGGTCAGGATGCTCCTCAGCAACTGCTCGGGGCTCCCGGAGGACAACGGCTGGGCCGACGACGTCATGGCTCTGACGCGGGAGGAGTTCCTCGAGGTCGTCGGCCGCGGGCTGACCTTCACGGAGCGGCCGGGTGAGGTCTACCAGTACTCCAACATCGGCTTCTGGCTGCTCGGCGTGCTCGTCGAGAACGTGACCGGGGAGGACTTCCCGTCCTTCGCGACGCGGACGATCCTCGAGCCGCTCGGCCTCCACGACACCCGCTACGACAGCGGCGACTACCCCGACGGCACCGACCTCGCGGCCGGCTTCAGCACCTTCGACGACGGAGCGACCTGGGTGCCCCGCCCCGTCACCGGCACCGGAGCGGGCGCCTGCGCCGCGAGCATGTTCAGCACGGTCGGCGACATCGCCCGCTGGAGCGGCTGGCTCTCCTCCGCGTTCGAGGGCGAGGACGGCGCGGACGACGACCCGGTGCTGAGCCGCGCCTCCCGCCGCGAGATGCAGCGCGGCTGGACGCCGGTCCCCGCGCTGAGCCCTCGCGCCGTCGAGAGCACGCTCGACGGCTCCGCCTACGGGTTCGGCCTCGTCGTCGAGCACGACGTCCGCTTCGGCGGGATCGCCCACCACTCCGGCGGCCTGCCGGGCTGGTCGTCGAACATGCGGTGGCATCTGGAGTCGGGCCTGGGGGCCGTGGTCTTCGCGACCGCGAACGGGGCGAAGCTCGCCGCCGCCGCGACGGGACTGCTCCGCGCCGCCCTCGAGGACACCGCTCCTCCGGCGCGGACCATCACCCTCCTCCCGTCGACGCTCGCCGCGGCCGCCGCCGTCGAGGCCGCGATCGTCGCGGGAGACGTCACCCGGGCGGGGGAGCCGGGCAGCGGCGCCCTGTTCAGCCCCAACCTGCTGAGCGATGTGCCGGCCGACGTGCGCGCCCGCCGCCTCGCCACGGCGATCGCGGAGATCGGCGGGCTCGCCGAGGACCCGACCGCGAGGCCGCTGGTGGAGCGGCTGCTCTGGAGCGCCTCCGCAGCGCAGGCGGCCTTCCTCCTGCCGGGCCGCGACGGAGAGCTCGAGTGCCGGCTCGAGACCACGCCGACCGTCCCGGCCCTGATCCAGCGCCTCGAGATCGTCGTGCGCGAGGCTCCGACGGCTGCCCTCCCGGTCGTGCGCTTCTACCGCCCTCGGGCCGGCTAGCGGTCGAAGACGAGGCGCGGACGCGGCGGACCTCGACGCTCCCGCACCGAGAACGGCGGGCGGCCCGCGAGGGACCGCCCGCCGTCACGCTCCCGCGGTCAGCGGATCGTCGTGCTCGCCGTGTCCGTGTTGCTGCGGATGGACGGGTCGGGCGTCTTCGTCGAGAACGCCGCCGCCAGCGCGGTCGCCGTGCCCGAGACGGCCGCCCTCACCGTGATCTTCTCCGACACGGTCCGCCCGTCCGCCAGGCCGGCCCGCTGGAACACCACGACGTTCCCGACCCTGGTGTACGAGCCTGTCGCCGAGACGAACTGCACACCCGCGGGCAGGACGACCTGCGAGAAGACCGACCCAGACGCAGCCGGACCGGCGTTCGTCGTGATGAGGGTGTAGGTGAGCGTCCTCCCCTTCACCGCCGAGGCCGGCCCGGAGAGGTCGACGCGCAGATCGGCCTTCGTCGCGACCTGCTTCGGCGAGACCGTCAGCGTGCTCGTCGCCCGAGCCGTGCCCGCCGAGTTCGCGGCCTGGATGCTGAAGGTGGTGGTCCCGGCCGTGGTCGGCGTCCCGGAGAGGCGCCCGGTCGCGTCGAGGGTGAGTCCGGCGGGCAGTGTGCCGGAGACCAGGGAGACCGACGGAGCGGGCGTGCCGCTCACCGCGTAGCGGAAGTCGTAGGCCGAGCCGACGACGCCGGCCGCGACCGTCCCGGAGAGGGTCGGCGCGACCGTCGGCGACGAGACGGTGAGGGTGCTGGTGGTCTCCGCGGAGGCGGTGCCGGCGCGGGCCGCCAGCGTGAACGTGAAGGTGCCCGGCGCGGACGGAGTCCCGGTCAGGCGCCCGGCCGGAGTCAGGGTGAGGCCGGACGGGAGCGCACCGGAGGAGACGGCCACCGACGGCGCGGGGAAGCCCGAGACGGTGTAGCCGAAGTCGTAGGGGGTGCCGACGACGCCCGGCCCGGGGGTACCGGAGATCCCCGGTGCAGCGACGGCGGGGGAGACGACGACGGTGCTGGTGGTCTCCGCGCTCCCCGCAGCGCTCGAGGCCCGCAGAGTGAAGGTGGAGCGTCCGTCGGCGGTCGGCGTCCCGGTCAGGCCGCCACGATCATCGAGGCTCAGGCCGGCGGGGAGCGTTCCGGAGACGAGCGAGACCGTCGGCGCCGGTGTGCCCGTCACGCTGTAGTCGAAGTCGTACGGGGTGCCCACCGTCGCGGCGGGCGGGTCGCCGGCCAGGGTCGGCGCGACCGTCGTCTCCGCCACGGCGAACGTGTGCGGGGCCCCGACGGTGGCGCCGAAGGGGTTCCGCGCGGAGACGGCGAAGGTGGACGTGCCCGCGGTCGTCGGCGTGCCGGAGAGGACCCCGGACGCGCTGAGGGACAGGCCGTCGGGGAGGGAGCCGGAGGCGACCGCGAACGAGGCGGGGCGGTCGGCCGCGAAGGTGTACGAGGCGGCCGCTCCGAGCGGCCCGGACGCGGGAGGAGCATCCGCCGTCAGGACCGGACGCGGGCCCCGCGCGAGCACGTGATCGGGTCCGGCTGCGAGAGCCGTCGTGCCGGCGAGGCCGGCGGGGAACTGCAGCTGCCCGGCCGAGCTCCGGCCCCAGCCGACGATCGTGCCGTCGCCCTTCAGCGCGAGGCTGTAGTCGGACGCGGCGGCGATCGCCACGACCCCGGACAGGCCTTCCGGCACCGTGGTCTGGCCGTAGTCGACGACGACCGAGTCGGAGCTCGCGCCCCAGGCGACGACGGTGCCGTCCTCCTTCAGCGCGAGGCTGTGGGTCTCTCCCGCCGCGACGGCCACCACGCCCTCGAGCCCCGCGGGGACGTCGGTCTGCCCGTAGAGGTCCCAGCCCCAGGCGATCACCCTCCCGCCGGACACGGCGAGGCTGTGGCGCCGGCCCGCGGCGATGGCCGTGACGCCTCCGAGGCCGGCCGGGACCAGGCCCTCGCCCAGCCCGTTGCTGCCCCACGACGTGACGGTGCCGTCGTTGCCGAGCGCGAGGCTGTTGTCGCGGGAGGACGAGATCGCGACGATCCCGGTCAGCGCGGCACTCCTCGAGACCTGCCCGTCGCCGTCGTAGCCCCAGGAGACGACGGTCCCGTCGCTCTTCAGCGCATGGCTGCTGTAGTCGCCGGCGGAGACCGCGACGACCCCCGTGAGACCGTCGGGGACGCTGGTCTGCCCGTACGACCCGCGGCCCCAGGCGACGACCCCGCCGTCGCCGTTCGCGGCGAGGCTGTGGGTCCGGCCCGCGGCGAGGGAGAGGACGCCCTCGACCCCGGCCGGGACCGTGGTCTTCCCGTCGGTGCTGCTTCCCCAGGCCGCCACCCCGAGGACCGGGGCGGACGGAGCGGCGACCGCCGCGAGAGGAACGGCGGTGCCGACGAGGAGCGCGACGGCCGCGATCAGCCCGAGCAGACCCCGCCGGAGCCGCCGCGCCACTCCTGGATCCCGCGGCTGCGACGTGCCGTCCTCGACGGCGGGCGGACGAGGGACGGTGCTGGAGCGCATGTGCTGCCTTCGATCGGGACGGCCCTCATCGGCCGTCCTCGAACCGTGGCACGGCCGTCCCGCCGCTGACAATGTCCTCTAGCGGCCCTGTCCGGAAGAGGGCGCCGCGGAGCTCCGCGGAGGGGACGTAGGCCCGGTCTCACTGCGGCCGAGCGCTCCCGCCGCGGGCCCGTGACGGTCAGCGCATCCCGAGGGACGCCGTCGCGTCCTGTCAGCTCAGCGGGGTCGGAACGGGGACCCCGACCCTCCCTCGTACGGGGCGTCCGCCTGGTCGAAGTCCCAGCGGCCCGCGGTGGACGGGCGGACGACGGGGGTCTTCGTCGGGGTCGGCGTCGCCGACGGCGCCGGCGCGGCGGCCGGCCCGGCGTGCCAGCGGAAGATCGCGTCGATGCCGTCCTGGTTCACCCACGACGGCGCGTTGTGGCCGAGCGCGTGCGTCCGGACGGTCGCCTCCCTGGCCGTGGCCGTCGCCTTCTTCACGAGGGCGAGCCCGTGCAGTGCCGGCGGCACGCTCGGGTCCGGGTGGGCCGTGTCGGACACCACCGCGCGGATGTTCGCGCCGGCCCAGGCGGAGGCGGGCAGCCGCTTCGGGTTGTGGGAGTCGATCTGAGCGGTGCTGCCGCCGAAGGCACCGCCGATCGAGAAGCGGCCCCGCGTCGTGCGGTCGTGGGTGTCGCGGAGGTCGTAGACGCCGTTGACCAGGTAGACGCCGTTGATGCCGGGGAAGACCCGTGCGCCGTAGTTTTCGCAGGCGAGCGCGCCGCCGGCCGACATCGCCCAGAGGTAGCTGGCGGCGATCGGGAACTGGCCGGAGAGGTAGGCGTAGCCGTTCCGCTGGTGCTTCTGCGCAGTGTCGTTGGTCCAGATCGTGCCGCCGAGCGTCTGGCAGATCGCGATGGCGCCCCGCTCGACGGCGAGCTCGGCCGGGTACGCGAAGACGCTGGACAGCGAGGTGTGGTCGGCCTGCGCGGAGTGGATGAACCAGATCACCGGTACCGCCGCGGCCTGCCGCGGCTTCACCGTCTGCGGCACGAAGATCCGCGCGAGGTCGCCCGCGATCGAGACCGTGAGGACGTCGTAGAGCACGCCCCGGTTCTTCGTCCTCACGTTGATCGTGCGGGTCTTCTCCCCGGGCAGGCCGGGCACGGGGGAGGCTGAGGCTGAGGCTGAGGCTGAGGCGGCCGGGAGCGTCGCCGCGCCCAGAGCGAGAGCACCCGTGAGGGCGCCGCCGACGACGGTGCGCCGCCGGAGGCCGGGAGTTCGAGAGGGGGGTCCTGCGGAATCGTCGGGGGACACGGAAGCTCCTCGTGCAGGGACCGCGGGCCGACGAGGTCGGCGGAGCGGTCCGGGTCGGCGGGGGGTGTGCCCACAACGGTAGCCGGAGGACCGGCCGGACGACCCGTCGATGCGCGCCAGTCGCGGGACGGCGGAGGGACGACGCCGCAGGGGCGGAACGGTCGGCGGCTCGGCGACCGCATCGGCGGCGGATCGAGGCGCTCCGGAAGCGAAGGAGAGGCCCGTTCCTGATCGCCCGCCCCGGCGATTCCGACCCTTTCGCTCCGTTCGGGAGCACTTCCCCACCCGGTCCGGCCCCCCGGTGTGAAGGCTCCCGGCTTCCTCGCGCTCGCCGGCTGTCCGGAACGACCACGCCGTCCGAGCCGTCCTCCCGCCGACCCGCCCGCGGATCACTCCAGCACAGGCCCCAGCTCCGCCAGGACCTCCGCGACCCGGGCCCGCGCCCGTGCACCGAGCCCGCGGACCGGACGCGGGAGGCAGCGCGCCTCGGCGAGACCGAGCTGCTCCGCCATCGCCGCGACCACGCGGTAGCTGCCGCCGTGCTCCGCGAAGAGGTCCCAGACGGGCTGCAGGCGTGCCGATCCCGCGATCGCCGCCGCCTCATCGCCCGACTGCGCCGCCCGGGCGATCGACAGCGCCGTCCGCGGGAAGAGGCCGCCGATCACCGAGTACCAGGCGTCGCAGCCGCCGAGCAGCCCGCGCGCACCCGCGGCGTCCCCCGAGACCCCGACAGTGACCCCCTCCGGCACCCGCGCCCGGATCTCGCGGACGCGCGCCGCCGCGGCACCCGGTCCCTCCGGCACGCCGGGGATCTTGAGGGAGGCGACCTGCGGCAGCCGGGCGACGGCCCCGTAGAGGTCGTCGGAGAAGGAGAAGCGCGTCGTCCCGGGGTTGTCGTACACGACGAGCGGCACCGAGAGCTGAGCCGTCACGTCCTCGTAGAGCCCGAGCACGTCCTCGTCCGTCAGCGGCTGGTAGCCGAGCGGCGCCAGGAGCACCGCGCTCGCTCCGGCGCTCTGCGCGTCCTCGGCGAGCGCCAGCACCTGCGAGGTGCGCAGCGCCCCGATCCCGACCACGACCGGCACCGGGCCGGCGCTGCGGACGGCGATCTCGGCGGCGCGCCGGCGCTCGCCGCGGTCCAGGTACGGAGCCGAGCCGGTCGAGCCCAGTGCGCCGATCGAGTCGACTCCCGCCCCCAGCGAACGGACCGACGTGCTCACCGGACTCAGCGCCTTCCCCCTCACTCCGCGTCGAGCACCACTCGGGAGTGGAGTCCGAGCCGGTCGAGGAACGCCTCGTCGTGGCTGACGACGACCAGGCCGCCCCGCCAGGCGGCGAGAACGTCGACGAGGTGGTCGGTCGTGGCGAGATCGAGATCGTTCGTCGGCTCGTCGAGCACGAGCAGCTGCGGAGCGGGCTGCGCCAGCACGAGCCCGGCGAGCGCGACGCGGAACCGCTCGCCGCCCGAGAGCGACGCGATCCTCCGATCGACCACGTCGCCGCGCACCAGGAGCCGCGCGAGGGCGTTCCGCAGCTCGACCGCCGGACGATCCGGCGCGGCCCGGGAGACGTGCTCCCGCACGGTGGCCTCCTCGTCGAGGAGTCCCTCGCGGCGCTGGGGGAGCCAGCCGACCCGCTCCGTCAGCGCTCGGGCCGTGGTGCCGGCGAGCGGATGCTCCCGCGCACCCGGCGCCCCGACGAGGTGCTCGAGCAGGGTCGTCTTCCCCGTCCCGTTCGCGCCGACCACGGCGATCCGCTCCGGCCCCTGGAGCACCGTCGTCCGGCCGCGCACCGTCACCTCCGCCAGACGGCGCCCGGCCGCGACCCCGGGGTCCGGCAGGTCGAGGCGGACCCGGTCGTCGTCCCGGACTGCTCGCGACGCTGCGTCGACCTGCTCGCGCGCCCGCGCCTCCGCGGCCCCGTGCCCGGAGCGCAGCCGTCCCGCGGTCGCCTCGGCTCGTCCTCTCCGCGCGTTCGCGAGGATCGCGGGCATCGACTCCGCCGATCGCGCCCCCGCCCGCGCCCGGCGGGCGATGGTCGTCTCGGCCTCGATGCGCTGCCGCCGCTCGGCGCGGAGAAGCCGGTCGGCGTCGCGCAGATCGCGCTCCGCGGCCGCCTGCTCGAGGGCGAGCCGCTCCTCGAACGCCGAGAACGTCCCGCCCGAGGTGCGGACCGCCCCGTCGCGCAGCTCCGCGATCTCGTCGACGTGCTCGAGCAGCTCCCGGTCGTGGCTGACGAGCACGAGCGTCCCGCGCCACCGGTCGACCAGGTCGAGCAGAAGCCCTCGGGAGCGCCGGTCGAGGTCGTTCGTCGGCTCGTCGAGCACGGCGATCGGCAGGCCGCGCAGCCGGACGCCGGTCACGGCCGTGAGGACGGCCTGCCCTCCGGAGAGGGCCGCGACCGGCCGCAGCAGGTCCGCCTCCTCCAGGTCGAGACCGGCGTCGCCGAGTGCGGCGAGCGCCCGGGCCTCGAGGTCCCAGTCGTCCGCGAGCACCTCGAAGTGCCTCGGATCCGCGTCGCCGCGGAGGATCGCGTGCAGAGCGTCCAGGCGCTGCCGGATCCCGAGGAGATCGGCGACGGTGTCGTCGGGCCCTCGCCGGAGGCGCTGGGGCAGCAGGTCGACGGGTCCCGTCGTCGAGACGCTCCCGGCGGTCGGGGAGAGGCCGCCGGTGACGAGGCGGACGAGGGTCGACTTGCCGGCGCCGTTCGCGCCGACGAGACCGGTGCGCCCGCGTCCGAACGCAGCGGTGACGCGGTCGAGGACGACGGAGCCGTCGGGCCAGGCGAACGTGCAGTCGTGGAGGACGACGGCGGGCGGGGTGGTGCGGGAAGAGGAGGGCACGGTGCTCCAGTGGTCGGTGTCGGCGCACGACGACCACCGGGCTCCGAGGGAGCAGGAGCTCGCCCCTGAGGGGCGGGCACGGGGGACGTCAGTGCGAGAGCAGCTGCTGCGTCGTGGACGCAGTACCGGTGCTGGAGCGCAGGAGTCCGTCTTCCGTGCGGGGAGCCCCCGTGACCGCGAGCCGCTGGATCGGCCGGTGTGGCGGCCGCACCGACGTCGCGGCTCGCGACGAGGTACCCGACGACCGTACGTGCCCGTCGATACACGCGCAACCGTGACCGACTGCTCGTCCGCGGCCTGCGCCCGTCGGCGCCGTCGCGCGGCTCGCGGCGGACGGCTCTCCACCCACGGCGGGACGGCCGGACCGCACTGGTATGCACGCTGCTGACCACCGGTCGAGGGGGTCGCCGGCGGGCCCTCCCGTCGCCGGGCCCTCACTACGCTGAGCCCATGGTGACCATTCGCGACGTCGCGGCCGATGCGGGGGTGGCCCGCAGCACGGTGTCCTACGTGCTCTCCGGCAACAAGAAGCTCCCGGAGGCGACCCGCCTGCGCGTGCTCGCGAGCGTGGAGCGGCTCGGCTACCGGCCCGACCCGATGGCGCGGGCCCTGGCGCTGCGGCGCACGAACATCCTCGGCTTCTTCGCCTCCGTCGATCCGGAGTCGCGGCAGACCGATGTCGACGTCTTCATGCGCTTCGTGCGGGCGGCGATGTACGCGGCCCGCGCCCGCGGCTTCGACCTGCTGATGATGGGCACGGGCGAGGGGGAGCTCGCGCGCGACGTCCTCGCCGATGCGCTCGTCGTGATGGACATCCGCCGGGACGACCCCCGGCTGCCGGTCCTCGCGAGCATCGGCCTGCCGACCGCGCTGGTCGGCTACCCGGGCGAGGGCAGCCCGTTCAGCGCGATCGACCTCGACTTCGACGGCGCGGCGCGGGTCGCCGTCGACCACCTCGCCGACCTCGGGCACGTCGAGATCGCGGTCCTCGGGATGGGCCCCGACGCCTACGAGAGCGGCTACGCCTTCGCCCTGCGGTTCCGCGAGGGCTTCCTCGACCAGTGCCGCCTGCGCGGCGTGCGGGGCGCCGTCATCCCCAGCACCGACGACGTCGACGACTGGTTCGAGCAGGCGCAGGAGCAGCTCCCCGGCCTGAGCGCCGTGGTCACGCACGGGCCGGGCGTGCTCGAGCCGTTCCTGCAGCGCCTCAGCGGTCTGGGCCTGCGCGTCCCGGAGGACTGCTCGATCATGACCATCGCCCCGGAGGCGGTGATGCGGCACGCCGACCAGCCGGTCACCGTGGTGGACCTGCCCGGCGACGAGATGGTCTCGCGGGCGGTCGACCTGGTGCTCGACGAGCTCGCCGGCACCGCGACTCCGGGAGTGACGGAGCTGCTGCCCGCGGTGGTCGTGGACCTCGGCACCACCGCGCCCTTCTCGCCGGGCACCAGCCGGGGCGTCGTCCCCTCGTGGCGGCGGGCGCGCGGCTGACGTCGCCGGGTCGTCCGGAGCGTTCCCCGGGCGATCGGTGAACCGGTTCTCCGAAATCTATTGAACCGGTTCTCCGACTCGGTTAGGCTCGCCACGACTTCCGGACGGACCGCCCCAGCGGGCGCCCCCGGAGGGTCTTCCCGGCGCGAGCGCTCCGCTCGTTCCGACCGTATTCAGAGAGGAATACCGTGAAGAACAGCATCCGACGGGCCGCAGGCGCCGCCTCCCTCGTCCTCATCGCCGGAGTCGCCCTCAGCGCGTGCAGCGCACAGGGAGCGGGCGACGACTCGTCGAAGTCGCTCACCCTCTGGGACAGCTTCACCCAGTACGACGCGTCCTCCCCCTACGGCCAGCTCCTGGCCGGCTGCGAGGCCTCGACCGGGATCACCCTCGAGCGCACCTCCGACCCCGACCTCACCACCAAGCTCCTGCAGTCGGCCGCGTCGAAGACGACGCCGAACCTGGTCGTCCTCGACAACCCCAACGTCGCGAAGTTCGCCGACACCGGCCTGCTCGTCGACAACGCCGCCTCCGGGCTCGACACCAGCGACGTCCTCCCGAACGTGCTCGCCGCCGGCCAGCTGGACGGGAAGACCTACGGCTCGTCGATCGGCTCGAACACCCTCGCGCTCTTCTACAACAAGGCGCTCTTCGAGGCCGCCGGCGTCACTCCGCCGACGACCTGGGACGAGCTGACCACCGCTGCGAAGGCCCTCACCGCGGGCGACGTCACCGGGCTCGGCTTCTCCGCGATCGGCACCGAGGAGGGCACCTTCCAGTTCCTGCCCTTCTTCTGGGGCTCCGGTGCGACCCTCGAGGACATCTCCTCCGACGACGCCGTCTCGGCGCTCGCGCTCTGGACCGACCTGGTGAAGAGCGGCTCGGCCTCGCAGGCGAACGTCAACGCCAACCAGCAGGACGTCCGCGACCAGTTCCTCGCGGGCAAGCTCGGGATGATGGTCAACGGCACCTGGCAGCTCTCCGCCCTCGACGAGGCGGGCATCGACTACGGCGTCGTGCCGATCCCGGCGAAGGACGGGGGAGCGGCACCGAGCCCGCTCGGCGGCGAGTTCGTCGAGGTGGTCGCCTCCGACGCCGCGAAGCAGACCCTCGCCACGGAGTTCGCGCAGTGCGTCATCCAGCCCGACAGCCTGAAGGCCTGGGCGGCCGGCCAGTCGTACATCATGCCGTACGCCGACGCGGCCGCCGAGCAGGCGACCGAGGACCCCGCGCTCCAGCCGTGGGTCGAGGCCATCTCGGTCGCGCAGGGACGCACCAGCGACCTCGGCGTCGCCTACCCGGACACCTCGAAGGCGCTCTGGACCGCGATCCAGGAGTCGCTGACCGGCTCGAAGACGCCGCAGGCGGCCCTCGACGACGCCGCGGCGAGCCTGAAGTAGCGGCCGCATGACCGACCCCGCCGTGCTCACGGCGCCGGTCGCGGGCGGGGCGGCCACCAGGCCGCCCGCCCGCCGCCGACCCCGCTCCCACCTCCGCCTCGCCGCCGCCGCCTTCATGGCGCCCGTGGTGATCTTCCTCGCCGTCTTCTTCGTCTACCCGATCATCCGCGGCGTCGTCCTCAGCCTCCAGGACTTCGGACCGTCGTCCTTCGTGACCGGGATCGCCCCCTTCGTCGGCTTCGACAACTACGTCACGGTCGTCACCGACCCGATCTTCGCGAGCATCGCCTGGCACACCGTGGTCTTCACCGTGGTCTCGCTGGTGGGCCAGTTCACGATCGGCATGGCCCTGGCGCTGTTCTTCAGCCGCCGCTTCCCGCTCTCGGCGACGTTCCGCTCCCTCATCCTGCTGCCGTGGCTCCTGCCGCTGATCGTCTCGGCGACGGCCTGGCGCTGGATCTTCGACCAGCAGTTCGGCATCCTGAACGCCGCGATCGGCACGCCGGTCGGCTGGCTGACCGATCCGTCCGTCTCGCTGTGGGCGGTCATCATCGCCAACATCTGGCTGGGCATCCCGTTCAACATGGTGCTGCTGCACGGAGGCCTGCAGGGCATCCCCGAGAGCCTCTACGAGGCCGCGGCACTGGACGGCGCCTCGCGCTGGCGGTCCTTCTGGAGCATCACCTGGCCGCTGCTGCGACCGGTGACCTCCGTCACGCTCCTCCTCGGCCTCGTCTACACGATCAAGGTGTTCGACGTCATCTGGATCCTCACCAAGGGAGGCCCGGCCAACAGCTCGCACACCCTCGCGACCTGGGCCTACGAGCAGTCCTTCACCGACCTGCAGTTCGGAGTCGGTGCGGCGGCCGGCCAGATCCTCGTGATCGTCGCCCTCGTCTTCGGCGTGATCTACATCCGCGCCCAGCGCAAGGAGGACCTCGGATGAACCGGCACACCACAGGGCTGCGCCGCGGGATCGACGTGGTCATCGCGATCGTGCTCTGCGGCTTCCTCCTCTTCCCGCTCTACTGGATGGTCAACGTCTCGCTGACCAAGCCGCAGAACCTGATCCAGACCCCGCCGAGCCTGTTCCCCGGCGACCCGACCCTCGACGGGTACGTGCAGGCGTTCTCGACGCAGCTGCCGAACCTGATCACAAGCCTCGTGATCTCGATCGGCTGCGTGATCCTGACCCTGGCGATCGCTCTGCCCGCCGCCTTCGCGATGGCGAAGTTCCGGGTGCGGGGGACCGGCGTCGTGATGTTCGTGTTCCTCCTCGCCCAGATGATCCCCGGGATCGTCCTGGTCACCGCGCTGTTCGCGATCTACAACGCGCTGGGGCTGCTCAACACCTATCCGGGCCTGATCCTCGCCGACGCGACCGCCTCCGTGCCGTTCGCGGTGATCATCCTCCGGGCCTTCATGCTCGGCATCCCCGACGAGCTGATCGAGGCCGCGCGGATCGACGGTGCGAGCAACTGGCGCTCCTTCGTCTCGATCGTCATCCCGCTGAGCCGGAACTCGATCGTGACCGCGGGCCTGTTCTCGTTCCTGTTCGCCTGGGCCGACTTCCTCAACGCGAACTCGCTCACCTCGGGCAACAGCATCGTGCCGTTCACCCTCGGCCTCTACCGCTACATCGGATCGACCACCACCAACTGGAACGGGATCATGGCGACCGCCGTGATCGCCTCCATCCCGGCCGCCGTGCTGCTGATCGTGGCCCAGCGCTACGTCGCCGCCGGGGTCACCGCCGGCGCGGTCAAGGACTGAGCGCCGTGCCCGACTCGAGGAAGCAGGAGCACATGGACACCGACGCGTTCGCGCTCGAGGGGGACCGCCTCGTCTGGCGCGGCGACGGCGAGACCGTCGTCGTCGAGCCGTGGGGGAGGGACAGCGTCCGGGTCCGCGCCCGCCGGTCCGGGGAGGTCCTCGACACCGACTGGGCGCTGATCGCCCCCGAGCGCCACGCGCCGGAGGTCTCGATCGAGGGACCGCGGGCGACGCTGCGCGCCGGCGGCATCACCGTCGTCCTCGAGCAGCAGGAGGGCCACGGGTACCAGACCGGCTACCACGAGCTCTCCTGCTCCCTCTCCTTCTACGACCGTCGGGGGGAGCTGCTCTTCCGGGAGCTCGGGAGCGGGGGAGCGCTCAAGCTGCGCGCCCGCGAGCAGCGTCCGCACCTGGGCGGCGACTTCCGGCTGACCGCGCTGTTCGAGACGTCCCCCGACGAGAAGCTGTACGGGATGGGGCAGTACCAGCAGGACCTCCTCGACCTGAAGGGCTGCACGCTCGAGCTCGCGCACCGCAACTCCCAGTCGAGCGTCCCGTTCGTGCTGTCGAGCCGCGGCTACGGGTTCCTCTGGCACAACCCCGCGATCGGCCGCGCGACCTTCGCGGCCAACCGCACGGAGTGGTCCGCCGAGTCCTCCCAGCAGCTCGACTACTGGGTGACCGCGGGGGAGACCCCGGCCGACATCACCCGGGCCTACGCCGACGCGACCGGGCACGTCCCGATGATGCCCGAGCACGGCCTCGGCTTCTGGCAGTGCAAGCTGCGCTACTGGAACCAGGAGCAGCTGCTCGAGGTCGCCC
The DNA here is from genome assembly GCF_002932325.1 of Rathayibacter sp. AY1E2. Taxonomy (NCBI): domain Bacteria; kingdom Bacillati; phylum Actinomycetota; class Actinomycetes; order Micrococcales; family Microbacteriaceae; genus Rathayibacter; species Rathayibacter sp. AY1E2. The sequence continues at coordinate 143,718 of NZ_PSVO01000001.1, read as the reverse complement.
GCGAGCACCGGCGCCGCGGCCTGCCGATGGACGTGATCGTGGCCGACTTCTTCCACTGGCCGCACATGGGCGACTTCCGCTTCGAGGAGGAGTTCTGGCCGGATCCGTCCGCCATGGTCGCCGAGCTGCGCGAGCTCGGGATCGAGCTGATGGTCTCGGTCTGGCCGCAGGTGTCGGTCGAGTCCGAGAACTACATCGCGATGAAGAAGGGGAACCTCCTCGTCAAGGCCGAGCGGGGCCTGGACCTGCACATGCAGTTCGAGGGTCCGAGCGCGTTCTACGACGCGACGAGCCCCGCCGCCCGGAGGTTCGTCTGGGAGGCGTGCCGGCGCAACTACGGCGAGCACGGGATCCGGCTCTTCTGGCTCGACGAGGCCGAGCCCGAGTACGGCGTCTACGACTTCGACAACTACCGCTACGCCGCCGGCCCCGCCGTCCAGGTCGGCAACCTCTACCCGCAGGCGTTCTCCCGCGGCTTCTTCGAGGGGCAGAGCGAGGGCGGGGAGACCGCGATCGTGAACCTCGTCCGCACCGCGTGGGCGGGCAGCCAGCGCTACGGCGCGCTCGTGTGGTCGGGCGACATCCACTCGACCTTCGCGGACCTGCGCCACCAGATCACGGCCGGCATCCACATGGGCGTCGCGGGGATCCCGTGGTTCACGACCGACATCGGAGGATTCGCCGGGGGAGACCCGTCGGATCCGGAGTTCCGTGAGCTCCTCGTGCGCTGGTTCCAGTTCGGCGCGTTCAGCCCGGTGATGCGCCTCCACGGCGACCGTGCGCCGTCGGCCCCGGTCACGGCCGCCGACGGGAGCCGCCGCGCCGCGACCGGAGCCGCGAACGAGGTGTGGAGCTTCGGCGAGGAGGCGACGCCGATCCTCACCCGCCTGCTGCATCTGCGCGAGACCCTGCGCCCGTACACGCGCGAGGCGATGCGGGAGGCGCACGAGCTGGGCCAGCCCGTGCTGCGCGCGGTGTTCCACGAGTTCCCGGGGGACCCGGAGGCCTGGGATCTGGCCGACCAGTACCTCTTCGGCTCGGACCTGCTGGTGGCTCCGGTCACGCACGCCGGAGCCGTCTCCCGACGGGTCTACCTGCCCGCCGGGGCGCGCTGGACGGAGCTCTCGACGGGCGCCGAGCACGAGGGCGGGCAGTGGATCGTCGCCGACGCGCCCCTGGCCGTCATCCCGGTCTTCGCGCGCGACGGTCGGCAGGCGCACCTCGTCGGGCAGCTCTGAGCGGAGGCTCCCCGCTGTCCGGAGGTTCCGCCGCGAGGAGCGCCCCCGCGTCAGCCCGTCCCCTCGAGCCAGAAGTCGACCGCGTCGGGGGACGGGCGTTCGGCGACCCGGACGACGTCGCCGAACTCGAGCACGCTGTCCGGATCCTCCTGGACGGCCGACCACCGCTCGCGGCCGGCGGCGTCCGGATCGCCGTGGGAGACGAATGCGAGCCAGCGCGCGGTCATCTCCTGCTCGAGCCGGCGGTCGACGTCCGTGTAGTCGGCGTCGCCGTCCGCCCCGAGGTTCCCGTACGCGTACATCACCTCGGCGCCGTGGTACGCGCCGAACCGCTCGAGTCCGCTCTCCGGGGGAGTGCGCGTGAAGATGTAGGCGTGGACGCCCGCCCGCCCGGTCCGGGCGGCCGTCAGCGCCCAGAGCCGCATCGGGGCGGTCATCGTCCGGTCGCTGCCGGCGCGCAGCCGGGAGTCGACGACCTGGTCCTCGACGGCACCCGGGTACAGCGCGAGGAATCGGTCCGCGTCGTCTCCGTGCTCCCGGCGCACCTCCTGCTCGTAGGCGTTCGGATCCGGGTCGACGCCTCCCAGCAGATCGAGCGAGGTCTCGTCGGAGTTGCTGCCGAGCAGGAGGGGGACGTCGTTCTGCCGACCGGCCTCGTAGACGGCGAGCGGCGTGTCGGGGAGGACGACGCCGTCGATCGAGGGCCACCAGTGCTGCGAGAGGCCCGCGGCGGCCGCGACGATGCGCTCGGCCGGCAGGGCTCTCATCTCGGCGAGGCTCGCCCCGCCGAGGGCCTCGCTCAGGCGCGCAGCCGCCTCCCGTGCGGTGGCGGCGTCGTCGTAGAGGTCGCCGGCCTCGCGGTCTCCCGCCGACCCCAGGCATCCTCCGCTCTCCCCGATGATCCCGTGGAGGAGGCCGGCCGCGAGGGGCGAGGCCCCGAGGATGCAGGCGCTGCCGGAGCCGGCGGACTGGCCGGCGACCGTCACCCGCCCCGGGTCCCCGCCGAAAGCGGCGATGTTGTCCTGCACCCACTGCAGAGCGGCGACCTGGTCGAGCAGTCCCTGGTTCCCCGGGGTGCCGCCGCCGAGCACATCACCGGCGAGGAAACCGAGGACGCCCAGACGGTAGGCGACGGTGACGACCACCGCGCCCCGGGAGGCGAGCGCCGCGCCGTCGTAGGCGGGGAGGGCGCCGGACCCCGAGACGAACGCGCCGCCGTGGAGGTAGACGAGGACCGGGCTGGAGTCGCCCGCCCCGCCGGCCGGCGTCCAGATGTTCAGGCGGAGGCTGTCCTCGTCCGTCGCGTACCCGCCGAGGAGCGTCTCCTCCAGCGGCAGGTCGAGCACGCGGGTCGCCGCTCGGGAGAGGAACGTCGGCTCCGGCTGAACGGCGGAGGGGCCGAAGTCGTCGGCCACGAGGGTCGCCGACCGCTGCGGGGCCGGGCGGGGCGCCTCCCAACGCAGCGGGCCGACCGGGGGAGCGGCGTAGGGGATCCCCGCGAAGGCGTCGACCCCGGCCGCGGCGTCGTGCACACCGACGACGTCGCCCTGCCGGGTCGTGACCGGGGCGGTGTGCGGACCGGCGAGCGTCCGCGTCGCCGGGAGAGGACCCGCGGCGAGGGCGACGGCTCCGATGAGCCCTGCGGACGCGACCCAGGCCGCCGTACGCAGCATCCAGTGCCGGTGCCGCCAGCTCCTCGAGACGGCCGCGATCAGGACCGCGGCCGCCGCGACGACGAGCCACCCCCACCACTCCACCCGGTTCAGCCAGGCGAGGACCGCCCCGATGAGCACGACGGTCGCGGTCGGCAGCCACCGGGACCGTCCTCGTCGAGATTCGGGCGTTCCAGTTCTCGATACGGTATGCATTGGAAACGAAACGTACTGGAAACGCCCATCCAGCGCAAGGATCCGAATAGGCTGGGGGCGTGGTCACAGGCGAGCAGGCTCCGGTCCGGCGGAGGAGCGAGACGCGACGACGTCTCCTCGCCGCGGCCGCCGAGCTCTTCGAGAGCACGGGCACCATCGGCCAGCGCGTCGAGGACATCTGCGCGCAGGCGGGCTTCACCCGCGGCGCGTTCTACTCAAACTTCGCCGGTGTCGACCAGCTCTTCCTCGCACTCCACGAGGAGCAGGCCGCGAGAGTGTGGGGGAGCCTGCAGGAGGCCCTCGACGTCCAGCTGCAGGAGGAGCACCGCGCGGCGACCCTCGACGGCGCCGTACGCTCCCTCCTCGACGCGCTCCCGTCCAGCCGCGAGTGGTTCTCCCTGCGGTCGGTGCTCCTGGCACGCGCTGCCGCGGACCCGGAGTTCGCCGAGCGGATGATGATCGACGACGACCGCGTCTCGCGCGAGCTGGGCGAGCGCTTCGCCGCCCTCGCCGCCGTGCACGGCCGCGTCCCCGCCGTCGAGTCCGCCGTCCTGGCGAAGGCGGTCGTCGCGGCGCACGTCGGGTCGGTGAGCCAGTGGCCCGTGGACACCAGCGCCGAACTCACGCAGCGCATGGTCGTCGCCGCGGTGATCCGAGGCCTCACCGTCGAAGCGCCCGGTCTGCCATCGGAGCGCAGCGGCGATCGATGACGTCCTGTCGCAGGAGCGTCGAGGGGAGCCGATCGCCATCCCTGCAGAACGGGACTTCGGTCGAACTGACATAATCTCGCTTATGAGAAGCGGCAGTGGGAAGCGCCCGGGGGAGCGCGCAAGCCCTATACCGCCTTCGACGGGCTTGCGTACCGTCGCTGACGACCCGCACCACTCCTCGAGGCACCGGACCGGTGCAGAACAGGTGACAGCACATGACTCGCGAGCAGAACATCGCCTCCCAGCAGGCCTTCGGTGAGGCGGTCAACGCCGGCAACTTCGCCGCGTTCGACGCACTCGTCGCGCCCGACTCGGTCGATCACGACCCGGCGCCCGGCCAGGCACCCGGTCCAGAGGGATACGCCGCGTTCTTCGGCGACCTGCGGACCGCGTTCCCCGACATGGCACTCGAGGTCGAGAAGCTCGTCGCGGACGACGACAGCGTCGCGTTCGCCTACACGCTGACCGGCACGCAGACCGGTGTGTTCCAGGGCCACGCGCCGACGGGCAAGTCCGTGAAGATCCGCGGCATGCAGATCAGCACCTTCGTCGACGGCAAACTCGCCGAGCGCTGGGGAAGCAGCGACGAGCTCGGCATCCTCACGCAGCTCGGCCTCGCACCCGGCGCCTAGCCGGCGGGACTCCGACGGGTTCCGACGCTCGGGTGCAACCACACCTCGGAGCCCGTCGAGTGGAGTGTGTGCGAACAAACTGACATAATGTGCATTATCGGATAACGGCGGAAGGGCCGGACGGACCGTAACCGAGGCCGCCCGACGGTCCGGCACGTCATCAGCGGACAGGCGAATGCTCCACCCACGGCTCGACGTCCTCGTACCACCACGTTTCGGTCGGAGTGTCGAAGTGCGTGACCACCCGCAGCCGCGGATCGACGGTCATCGTGCCGCGGACGCGGCCGTCGCCTCGATCCTCCCGGGCGCCCGCCGCAACGCGCGTCGGCGTTCCTGCGAGCGCTCCCGCCGGTTCACCATCACCGCGACGGCATCGAGAAGGATGCTCACGCCGCCCGGCGTCCGCCGGCGGACGGACTGCGCCCACGACGGCGTCGGACTCCCCCGATGCCGGTCCGCTGCCGTCCATCGGAGTCATCCGTCAAGGCTCGCAGAACCGTGCGCCGGCGTCAGCCCCTGGTGAGGATCAGGCGAAGTCGGAGATGTCGCCGACGAGGCGGGTGTTGTCCGCGGGGATCGGCTCGGCGGCCGCCAGAGCGACCTCGGCCGCGAACTCCTGCACGTTGTAGAGCTTGCCGGCCGACTCGCGACGCGAGCTGATCGCGCCCGGGTTCGCGCGCTCCAGCAGGGTCGCGGTGATGGTGCCCTCGATCATGTCGCCCGAGACGACGACGAACTCGATCCCGCGCTCGGCGAGCTCACCGATCCGCTCGCGCAGGGCGTCCTCGCCGGCGCGCTTGGAGAGCGCGACGGGCTCGTACTCGGGCATCGTGGGCGTGGTCCGGATGAAGTGCGCCTGGTGGCTCGTGACGAACACGACACGGGAGCCCTCGGAGAGCAGCGGCAGCGCCGCGTAGAGCACGGCGACCTGCGAGTCGCGGTTGAGGACCATCGCGTAGTCCTCCCCCATGTTGCTCTCCATGCCGCCGGAGGCGTTCAGGACGAGCACGTCCAGTCCTCCGTACTCCTTCTCGATGCGGGAGAAGAGCTCGGCGCGCGAGTCGGCGTCGGTGAGATCGGCGCCGACGGCGATGGCGGTGCCGCCGGCCTCGACGATCTGCGCGACGAGCTTGTCGGCGCGCGGCGCCTTCGAGCGGTAGTTGACGACGACGCGGGCTCCGGCCTCGGCCAGGTAGCGGACCGTGTCGGCGCCGATGCCGCGGGACGACCCGGTGACGAGAGCGCGCTTGCCGTCGAAGGAGCCGGGGGCGAGGGGATTGGACACGGGTATTCCTCCAGAACGCCGGCTCGGAGACCGGATCGGGCACGATGACGGGCCACGGCCCGACGGAGGAGTCTACCAAGAGCCTCGAGATCGTCGGCGCACCCCCTCTCCCAGCCCTCGTCCGGGGGGCGTTGATAGCCTGGGAATGCTCATCGAGGGGAAGGAGCACACAGCATGGACGCTGTCACCCAGTACGCGTGGATCCTCTGGCTCGCGCTGATCCTCATCTTCGTGATCGTCGAGATGATCACGCTCGAGTTCACGTTCCTGATGCTCGCCGTCGGCAGCATAGGCGGACTGCTGACCGGGCTGATCGGGGCTCCCTTCTGGGTCCAGGTCCCCGTCGCGGCCGTCCTCGCCGCCCTCCTGCTGTTCACCGTCCGTCCGCCGCTGCTGCAGCTGCTGAAACGGGGCGGCGATCCCACCCCCAGCGGAGCGGACGCTCTCCTCGGGCTCTCCGGCAGCGTCGTCCTCGCCCGCCCCGGAGCCGGCCAGGTCAAGCTCGCCAACGGCGAGACCTGGACCGTCCGCCTGTCCCCGCTCGTCGAGGACCGCACACTCGGAGTCGGCGAGAGAGTCGTCGTCACCGCCATCGAGGGCGCGACCGCGGTCATCGTCCCCGCCGAAAGGAGCACACCGTGACACCGTCCTCCGTCGTGACGATCGTCGTCGTCGCCGCCGTCGTCCTCTTCGCCCTGGTCGTCCTCTTCCGAGCGGTCCGCATCATCCCCCAGGCCACCGCCGGGGTCGTGGAGCGCCTCGGCAAGTACCACAAGACCCTGCTGCCGGGCCTCAATCTCGTCGTGCCGTTCATCGACCGGGTCCGCCCGCTGATCGATCTGCGCGAGCAGGTCGTCTCGTTCCCGCCCCAGCCCGTGATCACGGAGGACAACCTCGTCGTCTCGATCGACACGGTCGTCTACTTCCAGGTGACGGACGCCCGCGCGGCGACCTACGAGATCGCCAACTACCTCGGCGCGGTCGAGCAGCTGACCACCACCACGCTCCGCAACGTCGTCGGCGGCCTGAACCTCGAGGAGGCGCTGACCTCCCGCGACAACATCAACGGGCAGCTGCGCATCGTCCTCGACGAGGCCACCGGCAAGTGGGGCATCCGCGTCGGACGCGTGGAGCTCAAGGCCATCGACCCGCCCCTCTCCATCCAGGACTCGATGGAGAAGCAGATGCGCGCCGAGCGCGACCGTCGAGCCGTGATCCTCACCGCCGAGGGCACCAAGCAGTCCCAGATCCTGAACGCCGAGGGTCAGCGCCAGGCCGCGATCCTCGCTGCGGAGGGCCAGGCGAAGGCGGCGGTCCTGCGGGCCGAGGGTGAGGCCAAGGCGATCACCACCGTCTTCCACGCCATCCACGAGGGCCGCCCCGACAGCGAGCTCCTCGCGTACCAGTACCTCCAGACACTCCCCAAGATCGCCGAGGGCAGCGCGAACAAGCTCTGGGTCATCCCGAGCGAGCTCACCGAGGCGTTGAAGGGCATCGGAGGCGCGCTCGGCCAGCGCGGCCAGTCCGCCCCGGCGGTCCGCCCGCAGGATGCGGCACCCCCGTCGGCGCCTGCGGCGTCCGCGCCTGCCGCATCCGGGCCCGTCGGCTCCACTCCTGTCGAGCCCGGATCCGACACGTCCGCCCCCGCGGCGCCCGCGACGACCGACGGAGCCCCCGGCTCAGCGCCCACTCCCCCGCCGCCGGCCGTCTAGCCGCGGACCCGGTCCGCGATGCGCACCCCTGAGCGACCCCTCGCCCTGAGCGGGCCGACCCCCCGGGTGATCGCGCATCGCGGGTTCGGCCCGCAGGCCGAGGGCAACACGCTCGCCGCCTTCGAACGCGCCCTCGCCGCGGGTGCGGACCTCCTCGAGACGGACGCGCGCGCCTCCCTCGACGGGGTCGCCGTGCTCGTCCACGACGCCGAGGTGATCGACCGCTCCGGCCGCCGCCACGTCGTCGCCGCGACCCGGTGGGAGGAGCTCGCCGACCTCCGACTGGCGGGCGGCGCCCGGCTCGCCTCTCTCGAGCAGGCCCTCGCCGCACTCCCCCGCGCGCGCTTCAACATCGACGTGAAGTCGCGGGACGCGATCGACCCGGTCGTCGCGGCGGTGTACGGCGCCGCCGCCGCGGAGCGCGTCCTGATCACCTCGTTCTCCGAGATCCGTCGAGCAGCGGCCCTCCGCCGTCTTCCCGGCGCCGCGACCTCGGCGTCGGCGGTCCGCTTCGTCTTCGCCCTGGTCGCCGCCCACCTCGGCGCCGCCCTCCCCGTGCGTCTCGCTCTCCGCGGCATCGACGCGCTCCAGGTGCCCGAGCGCGCGCTCGGCCTCCGCGTCGCCGAGCCGCGGATCCTCGCCCGGCTGCGGGTGACCGGCTGCGAGATCCACCTCTGGACCATCGACGATCCGGAGCGGATGGAGCAGCTCCTCGCGCTCGGGATCGACGGGCTCGTGACCGACCGCACCGACCTCGCCCGAGCGGCCGTCGACGCCTTCCTCAGCGCCCGTCAGCCACGCCCTCAGGAACCGCGGAATACGCCTCCGACCTGAGGATTCTCTGGCAATGGCAGGGACGGGAAGACCACCTCCAGGTACGACGTTGACACTGGGGAAGCACAGCGAGAGGAGACCACACAATGGCAGATCGAAGCTTGCGAGGAATGCGGCTCGGATCCCAGAGCCTGCAGAGCGAAGAAGGCGTCGTCTTCTCCCCGCGATCGACGTACGAGTACCACTGCGCGAACTGCGGCCACGACACCGACATGGTGTTCTCGGCCGATGCGGAAGCACCGGAGACCTGGGAGTGCCGCTCCTGCGGTCACGAGGCCACTCTGATGGTGAACTCGAAGCCGGTCGTCGTGGACAAGGGCGAGCAGAAGGCTCCGCGCACCCACTGGGACATGCTGCTCGAGCGTCGGACCCGCGCGGAGCTGGAGGAGCTGCTCGAGGAGCGGCTCGCCTATCTGCGCGCCAGGCGCGGCGAGCACAAGATCGGCGCGTAGCGCCGGTCAGCGGTTACGGCGTCGCGGCTCGCGCGTCCTGAAGACGAACGAGACCATGCCGATGAGACCGGCGGCCAGGAAGTACCAGCCGAGGTCTCGCGCCCACACCAGAGCCGGGGTCGTGGTGGAGCTGAGGGGGACCTCGTCCACCATGGCACCCGGCTCGAACCATGTCAGGGAGTCGATCGTCGCGCCGTCCGGCCCGATGATCGCACTCGTCCCGACGGTCGAGATGTTGACCACGCTGCGCCCGGTCTCGATGGCCCGCAGGCGAGCGATGGCGAGCTGCTGGACGCTCTCGTCGGTCCGGCCGAAGTCGGCGTTGTTGGTCTGCCCGAGGATGACCTGGGCTCCCCCGTCGACCATCGCGTTCGTCAGCGCGTCGTCCGAGATGTCGAAGCAGATCGCGATGCCTGCGAGGACGCCGTTCACGTCGAAGACGTTGGGACGGGTGCCGATCGAGTAGTCGCGGCTCACCAAGTCGACCAGGTCCGGAGCGAACATCCGCCAGAACGCCCGGTCCGGCATGTACTCGGCGAACGGGACGGGATGCACCTTGTCGTAGACCTGCGTCGCCCCCTCCCCCGCCTTCCAGAGCAGCGAGCTGTTGTAGAAGACGTCGTCGGAGGGGTTCGTGATCGTGCCCACGACGAACGGCGCGTCCATCGTCCGGCTGAGGTAGTCGAGGACGGCGGCCGACTGGGCGTTCCGGGTCGGATCGATGTCGACGCCGTTCTCGGGCCACACCACCATGTCGACGTCCTGGTCGAGGATCGGCAGCGTCGCCGAGGTGTGGTCCTCGAGGATCTGCCCGCGGTAGCTCTGCGAGAAGAGGCCCGCATCGGAGTCGCCCTGGACGGCGGCGATCCGGGTCGTGCCCTCCGTCGGTGCCGGCCAGGCGGGGAACACCAGCGCCACGATCGCGAAGCCCGCGAGAGCGCTGACCCGGGCGGAGGCCGGGACGGACATCTCGCGGACGGCCTGCGCGAGCACGGCCGCGAGGAACGCCACCACGAAGCCGAGGCCGGCGAAGCCGATCCACGCCGCGAGACCGGCGAGCGGGCCGAGGGACTGCGAGATCGCGAGGCGGCCCCAGGCGAAGCCGCCGTAGGGCCAGACGCTGGTGATCGACTCGCGCCCGATCCAGAGCGCCCCCAGGAGGGCGGGGAGGCCGACCATCCGGCCGAGCGGTCCCGTCCAGACGCGGTGGCCGCGCGTGGAGACGACCGCCATCAGTCCCGCGGAGAGCGCGAAGAAGATCGCCTGCAGGCCGGCGAGGGCCGCCCACGGGACCGGGCCGAGGTAGAGGGTCAGCCACTCGATGTGGACGCCCCAGAATACCGCTCCGCCGACGAGGCCGACAAGGCTCCCGCTCCAGAAGCCGCGCCCCGCCAGCGCGAACAGGATCGCAGCGGAGCCCACGATCGCCAGCGGCCAGACGTCGGAGTCGGGGAAGCCGCGGTCGAGCACGGCGCCGCCGAGGGCGGCGAGGGGCAGCGCCACCCACAGCGGAACGGTCCGCCCGTCGGGCGGAGGAGCGATCGGCGTCATGCGACCGTCGAGTACGCGACGATGCCGCGGCGGACCAGGTCGAGGGCGGTCCGGGCCGCGCGGCCGACCTTGCCCTCGGCGACGACGGAGAGCTGGTCGAGGAGGTCGATGGTCTGCTTCGCCAAGCGCACGAAGTCGCCGGCGGCCATGTCGGACTCGCGGAGCACCATGTCGAGCGGCATGCCCTTGGCCCACATGTTCATCGACAGCGCCAGGCTCGTCGAGATCGGGTTGCTGCCCGGCAGGCGGTGCTCCCGCTCGACGTCGTCGAGCCGGGCCCACAGCAGCTGGGTCTTCTCCAGCGCCTCGGGGAACACGCCGCGGGGCAGGAACTGCTCGCCGAGCGTCCCCTCCTCACGTCGCGGCTCGAAGACCAGGCAGCACGCCATCGCCGCGAGGCCGGCCGGATCGAGCTCCGTCCACGCCTGCTTCCGGAGGCACTCGGCGACGAGCAGGTCCCGCTCCCCGTAGATCCGGCGGAGCGTGCGACCGTTGGGCGTCAGCGAGAGCTCGCCGACCTCGTCCCGGCGGAAGTAGCCGAGCTCGAGCAGCACGTCCGTGATGTGGTCGAAGATGCGGGCGACGGCGCCGGTGCGCGAGCGGATCTGGCGCTCGATCTCGTCGGTCTCGCGGCGCAGCTTCCACCAGCGCTCGGCCCAGCGCGCGTGCTGCTCGCGGTCGGAGCAGGCGTGGCACGGGTGCGCCTTCATCCGACGCCGCAGGCTCGTGAGCTGTCCCTGGCGCTTCTCGCGCTCGGCGTGGGAGGCCGACTCGCCGCGCACCGCGCCCCGGCGCTCGAGGTCGCCGATCTCACGGCGGATCGCCGCGTACTGCTCGAAGTCGCCCAGGTGGCACTGCATCGCCGTGACGTAGCCCGCCATCGACTCCTCCTGCTGGCGGACCCGGCGGGCGAGATCGACGACGGACCGGTCGGCCTGGAACTGCGCGAACGACGACTCGAGGATCTCGCGCGTGCGCGACCGCCCGAACTGCTCGATCAGGTTCGCGGCCATGTTGTAGCTGGGGCGGAAGCTGGAGTTGAGCGGGTAGGTCCGCCGGGAGGCGAGGGACGCGACCGCCTGAGGGTCCATCCCGCCGCGCCACTGGATCACCGAGTGGCCCTCGACGTCGATGCCGCGTCGGCCCGCCCGGCCGGTGAGCTGGGTGTACTCCCCCGGTGTGATCGGGACGCGCGCCTCGCCGTTGAACTTCTCGAGCTTCTCGAGGACGACCGTGCGGGCCGGCATGTTGATGCCGAGCGCGAGCGTCTCGGTCGCGAAGACCACGCGCACGAGCCGGCGCAGGAACAGCTCCTCGACGACCTCCTTGAAGGCGGGGAGCATCCCGGCGTGGTGCGCGGCGACGCCCCGCTGGAGTCCGTCGAGCCACTCCCAGTAGCCGAGCACCGCGAGGTCCTCGTCGCGGATCGTCCGGCACCGCTCCTCGACGATCGCGCGGATCTCGTCGCGCTCGTGGCGCTCGGTGAGGCGCACGCCCGACCGCAGCACCTGGCGCACGGCCTGGTCGCAGCCCGCACGGCTGAAGACGAAGAAGATCGCGGGGAGGAGGTTCTTGCCGCGGAGGATCTCGACGACCTCCGAGCGCAGCACGAGCTCCTCGGTGCGCTGCTCCGGGTAGCGGCCGCGACCGCCTCGGCCGTTGCGGCCGCCCCTGCCGCCGCGCTCGACCCGGGAGCCGCCCTGGGCCATGCGGGCGAGCTCGGGGTTCACCCGGTTCGTCGCCGCCCGACCGGAGGAGTCGAAGAGGTCGACCAGCTTGCCGCCCACCAGGACGTGCTGGTCGAGCGGGACGGGCCGCTCCTCGGAGACGATGACCTCGGTCTCGCCCCGGACGGTCTGGAGCCAGTCGCCGAACTCCTCGGCGTTCGACACGGTCGCGCTGAGCGAGACCAACCGCACGCGCTGCGGGAGGTGGATGATGACCTCCTCCCAGACGGCGCCGCGGAAGCGGTCGGCGAGGTAGTGCACCTCGTCCATCACGACGTAGGCGAGGTCGCGCAGAAGGTCCGAGTCGGCGTACAGCATGTTGCGCAGCACCTCGGTCGTCATCACGACGATGCGGGCGCGCGCGTTGACGTTCGAGTCGCCGGTCAGCAGGCCGACCTCGGAGGCTCCGTAGTCCTCGACGAACTCCTGGAACTTCTGGTTGCTCAGCGCCTTCATCGGCGTCGTGTAGAAGACCTTGGCCGTCGGGTCCTGCATGGCCAGGTGGATCGCGAACTCGGCCACCGCGGTCTTGCCGGCGCCGGTGGGCGCGGCGACGAGGACGCTGTGGCCGTCGTCGAGCGCGCTGCAGGCCTCGTACTGGAAGGGGTCGAGGTCGAACGCGAGGGTCGAGCGGAACGCTTCGACCCTCGCGTGGCCCTGGCGCGTCCGGAACGCGGCGAACCGCTCGGCGGGAGACGGTCCGGTCACGCGGGCAGGTCGGAGGGGCTGCCGTCGAACACCAGCTGGCGCTTGGCGGCGCGCCGGTCGTGCAGGATCGCGATCCCGCAGGCGAGGAAGAACAGGAAGATGATCGGGATGGCCAGGAGGAACATCGAGATCGGGTCGGCCGCGGGGGTCGCGATAGCCGTGAAGAGCACGATCGCCATGATCGCGATGCGCCACGACTTGAGGATCAGCATGCCGGGGAGGATGCCGAGGAAGTTGAGGAGCACCAGGAAGACGGGCAGCACGAAGGCGATGCCGACGACCAGCACGAGCTTGAGAACGAACTCGTAGTAGATCTTGGCGTCGAGGAAGCTCGCCGCGTTGCTGCCGGTGAAGCTCGTCAGGAGCTCCACGATGTGCGGGAACACGAACCAGCCGGCCGCACAGCCCGCGAAGAACAGCGGGATGGCGGTGAGGATGAAGCCGAGGCCGTACCGCATCTCCTTGCGGGTCAGGCCGGGGACGAGGAACGCCCAGATCTGGTAGAGCCAGACCGGGCTCGCCAGGACGATGCCCACCGTGATGGCGATCTGCAGCCGCAGGTCGAAGGCACCGGCGATCGTCGGGAAGTTGAGGATCGCCTCCTTGCCTTGGGTGGAGGCCACCTCGGAGATCGGAGCCTTGAGGGCCTCGAAGACCCACTCCGAGACGAACCACCCCGCGACGCACGCGATGACGATCGCGATCGCCGACTTGAAGAGCCTGTTGCGAAGCTCGACGAGATGCGCCCCGAGCGACATGCGCCCGTCGGGGTTCTTCGTCCGCTTCGTCCGTGGCTTCTTCGGTGCCACGGACGTCATTACTTGAGCGGGGACTCGGGCGGCGTGGTGGTGCCGGTGCCGGTGGTCGTGCCGGTGGATCCGGCGACGGTGCCGGTGGTCCCCTCGGTCGACTCACGGCGCTCGGTGCCGTCCTCGTCCTTCATGGTCTTGACCTCGCTCTTGAAGATCCGCATCGACTGCCCGACACTGCGGGCCAGCTGCGGGAGCTTGGGCGCACCGAACAGGAGGAGGATCACGGCGAGGATGATGAGGAGGTGCCACCCCTGGAGGCCAGCGAACATTGCAGACTCACTTCACTTGTCGGTTGCGGTGTACGAGGAGCTTACCCCGTTCGACCCGTCCTGACCGGCGGAGATCGATCCTGTCGCGACGTGCGTCACGCCGGCCCTCGTGCGCACGCCTCACGTCGTCGCGATCGGCGAACAGCGACGAGGGCGGCCGGGGCGGCAGGTCGTCCGCCACTCCAGGACTCAGTGTCTCGAGTTTCGCGGTGACCTCGGACAGCTGTCCGAGGAGCACCTTCCCCTTGCGCCAGTAGGAGAGGGCGAAGAGGACCAGCATCGCCAGAGCGCCCAGCGCGAGGCCGAGCCAGATCAGGATCCACGACCACCAGGTCACGACGGCTCCCCCTCGTTCGCGGCGAGCGCGGAGGCCGCCCAGTGCGCGACCGCGGTGCGCGCCTCGGGGGGTGCCACCACGGTGACGAGACCCGCCAACGACGCCACCAGGCGCGTCAGTCCCTCCAGATGGGCGACGCGGAGACGGACGAGGACACCGTGGTCCTCCTCCCCCGGCACGGGACCGGGGAACTCGGCGTCGGCCGCGTAGTCGCCCAGCAGCACGACGGCGCTGGGAGCGACGCGCAGGTCCACGACGAGATCGGAGGCGGAGGCCTCGAAGAGCCGTTCCGAGAGGGTCACCTCGTTGCGGCGCCGGACGATCGGCGTCCCCGTGTCGCGGAGGGAGCGCATCCTGTCGACCCGGAACGTCCTGACGCCCTCGCGGAGGTGGTCCCATCCGCGCAGGTACCAGTCCCGGTCGACCGATTCGAGCACGAAGGGGTCGACGAGCCGGGACTCGGTCTCGCCGCGGGCGCTGCGGTAGTCGAAAGCGACCTGCGTCGCCGAGCCCATCGCTGTCCGCAGGAGCGCCACAGCGCTGTCCGCGCCCGTGCCGCGCGAGACCGCCACCGCGCTCGGGGCCGAGGAGGCGCCGCGCGCGAGCTTCCCCATCAGCGAGGCGATCCTGTCGTTGCCCTGGTTCTCGGGCAGCGCTGCGAGGTACTGCATGCCGGCGATGAGGGCGGCGGCCTCCCGCGCCGAGAACCTCGGCGAGTCGTCGATCGCGACCTGGTGGGTGAGGACGACGTGGTCGTTCTCCTCGAAGTCGTCCCAGCCGATGTCGAAGAGATCGTTCGCCTGGTACTGCGCGGTCTCGCCGGGGATGCCCGAGACGGCGATGAGGCGCACCGCGCGCCGCACCTCCTCCTCCGGGATCTCGAAGTGCGCGGCGACCTCGGCGACGGAGACGCGGCCCCGGTCGAGGAGGTAGGGAACGAGGGAGAGGAGGACGGCCAGGCGGTCGCGCGCCTGCAGGGAGCGGGGTCTAGCCACGGGGATACCCTCCATGGTCGTCCAGGGTGCGGCGGAGGCGGTCGAGGACGCGGCGGCGGAGCTCCTCCGGCTCGAGCACCCGCACCTCGGGACCGTGACCGGCGAGCTCGTCCGCGAGCACGTCCGGGTCGGTGTAGTGCAGGCGCAGCAGGCCCTGGCCCTCGCCCTCGGCCTCGGCACGCCCGCCGAGACGGAGGGCGGCGTCGGAGTCGGTGGCGACGCGCAGGAGCGCGCTGTTGCGCTGCAGGATCTCGTCGAGCTGGGCGAGAGCGGTCGCCGCGTGGTCCCCCTCCGCGGGAGGCGCGGTGCGGCCGGTGGACGCGACCGGCCCGACGATCCGCGACAGGAGGAAGGTCCGCGTGCCCTCGGCGCCCTCGTCCCAGCCGTGGAGGTGCCAGCGCCCCTGGTGGTTCACCAGGGCGCGGGGCTGCACGGTGCGCACGCGCGGCTCCTCGCCGCCGGGCTTCAGGTAGGGGAAGCGGACGACCTGGCCGCGGTCGAGCGCGGCGTTGAGCGGCTCGAACGAGGCCTCGCGGACCCGGATCGAGGGGCTGATGCCGATGACGGGGTCGACGGACTCGACCCCGATCGAGCGCAGCTTGATCAGCGCGCGCCGCGACTCCGCCGAGAGCGTCCCCTCGCGCCAGACCGCCCCGGCCAGGCGGAGCAGCGCGAGCTCCTCCGGGTCGAAGGTCAGGTCGGCCGGGAGGTCGTAGCTGCGCTTCGCGATGCGGTACCGGACGGTCTGGGTGTTGCCCGGGTCGCCCGGGGCGTCGACCGTCTCGATCGGGATGCCCAGCTCGCGCAGGTCGTCCTTGTCGCGCTCGAACTGGCGCTCGAGCGAGGTCCGGTCGCCCCGACCCACTCGCTGCCGGTAGCCCTGCACCGTGGAGAGGACGTCGGCCTTCGTCAGTCCGTTCTCGGCCGCGACGAGCGCGAGCACGAGGTTGAACAGACGCTCCTCGGCCGGGACGCGGCTCGAGGACGGGGCGTCGGAAGGCACGCCCTCCAGTCTAGGGCCGGGCCCGGTCAGACCTTTCCGAGGATGTCGGCGACGAAGATCAGCGTCGCGCCGCCGGGGATCCCGCCCTGAGGCGAGCCCTGGTCGCCGTAGCCCTGGTCCGGCGGGATGACCGCGATGACCTGGGATCCGACGGGCTGGCCGATGAGGGCATCGGCGAATCCGGCGATGACTCCGCCCTGGGTGGTCGAGCCGTCGGCGGCCGTGAACACGGCGGGAGCGCCCTTCTCCCAGCTGGAGTCGAACACCTTCCCGTCGCTCCACTGCCAGCCGGTGTAGGCCACGACGACCTGGTCGCCCTCGGCGACGACGTCGCCGTCGCCCTTCTTGAGCTGGGCGATGCGGAGGTCGGACGGTGCGTCGCCCGAGGGCTTCGCGAGCCCCGGGCGTCCGTCGTCGCCGAGCGTCACCGTCGGGAAGCCGTCGGGCGCGGGCTGGGCGGCGCCGTTCGCGCGGGCCAGCGAGGCCTCGCGGACGTCCGCGACGAGCACGAGCGTGTCGTCCTCCGAGATGCCGAGCTGCGACGAGGACTGGCCGAAGCCGTCCTCGGGGGCGATCGCGATGGCGACGCGCGAGCCGACCTGCGTGCAGAGGAGGCCCTCGTTCAGGCCGACGAGCCCGGCTCCGCCGACGCCGAAGCGGGCGGTGCTCGACCCGTCGTAGGGCGAGGTCTCGAGGACGGTGCCGTCCGCGCCGTTGACCAGGGTGTAGTCGATGGTGACGAGCTGGCCCTTCTCGAGCGGTGCGCCCGAGCCCTCGATGAGGGTGCTGACCTGCGTGCCGTCCGCCTTCAGCGGCGTCGGGACGCTGACGTCCGGCTTCGCTCCGAAGTCGCCCGTGGCGCTGACCGCCGCCGAGGAGTCGCCGGAGGAGAACGGAGCGTCGCAGTCCGCCTGCGAGGAGGACGCGGTGCATCCGGTGAGAGCGGCGACGATGCCGATGCCGGCGATGAGCGCGGTGGTCCTGCGCACGGGTCCTCGATTCGAGAGAAGGGGAGCGGTGACGCCCGGGGTGGAGACGGCCCGGAGGCCGGGAACAGCTTAGAGGATGCCCTCGTCGTCGGGCTCCGCGGTCTCCTCGCCGAACCCGCGGGCCCGGGAGAGCTCGGCGCTGGTGGCGGACTCGCGGACCCGCTGGCGCAGGCTCTTGGGGCTCACGGCGCGCTCGCCGAGCGCACCGGGGGTCCAGGCCTCCACGTCCTCGTCGCTGAAGTCCGTCTTCGACGGGCGCCGCTTGAGCTCGGGGAGCACGGTGTCCGGAGCGAGTCGGCGCGCGGTGATGAGGAAGCCGGTGTGGCCGATCATCCGGTGGTCCGGCCGGACCGCGAGGCCCTCGACGTGCCAGCCGCGGACCATGGTCTCGTTCGACGACGGGTTCGTGAACAGGCCCGAGGCGCGGATCGCCTCCGCCGTCCGCGAGAGCTGCGTGACGGTGGCCACGTAGCAGAGGAGCACTCCCCCGGGCGTGAGAGCCTCGGCGGCGACGTCGAGGCACTCCCACGGCGCGAGCATGTCGAGCACGACGCGGTCGGCTTCGCCGGACGGGACCGTGCCGGGCAGCGCCTCGACGAGGTCGCCGACGGTGACGCTCCAGTTGTCGGGCGTGTAGCCGAGGAAGGTCTCGATGTTCGCCCGTGCGACATCCGCGAACTCCTCGCGCCGCTCGAACGACGACAGCCGGCCGGTCGGACCCACCGCCCGCAGCAGCCAGAGCGAGAGCGCGCCGGAGCCGACACCGGCCTCGACCACGCGGGCGCCGGGGAAGACGTCGGCGAGGGCGAGGATCTGGGCCGCGTCCTTCGGGTACACGATCGCCGCGCCGCGGGGCATCGACATCACGAAGTCGGCGAGGAGGGGTCGCAGCGCGAGGTGCTCGACGCCGACGGTGTTGGTCACCACCGAGCCGTCGGACAGCCCGATCACCGTGTCGTGCTCGATGCCGCCCCGGTGCGTGTGGAACACCTTGCCGGGAACGAGCGTGATGGTGTTCATCCGCCCCTTGGGTCCCGTCAGCTGGACGCGGTCCCCCGCGCGGAAGGGTCCGGAATGCTGCAGTGCCTCACCGGTCATCGGCGGGCCTCCGTCTCGGTCGTGGCCGGGCCGGAGCCGCGGTGCTCGGAGGACACCGTCGCGAGGTCCGCGACGGTGCGGCCCGCGAGAGTGGGCCAGAGGGCGTAGGGGGCGGCGGGGTCCAGCTCCAGCTGGTGCGGGACGCCGATCGCCGCGGCTCCGGAGGCGACGGCCGCGCCGAGGCCCGTGAGGGAGTCCTCGATCGCGACGCAGGCGGCGATGTCGACACCGAGGGTGCTCGCGGCGAGGAGGTACGCCTCGGGGTGGGGCTTGCTGCGCTCGACCATGTCGCCGCTGACGACGGCGGCGAAGGCGGGGAACGGGATCCGGTCCACGACGGCCGCGGCCATCCGCGAGATCGACATCGTGACCAGCGCCTGCGGCACTCCCGCCTCGGACACCGCGCGCAGCAGCTCGAGCGCGCCCGGTCGCCACGGGATGCTCACGGCCAGCTGGTCGACGACCTCGTCGGTCATCCGGTCGATGATCGCGTCGACGGAGAGGTCGACGCCCTTGCCCTGCAGGATGCGGGCGGCGGCGGGCAGGCCCGAGCCGACGAGTCCCATCGCGTCCTCGTGGGTCCACACTCCGCCGAAGGAGGAGACGAGCGCGTGCTCCGACGCCATCCAGTACGGCTCGGTGTCGACGAGCGTCCCGTCCATGTCCCAGAGGACGGCGGCGGGGGCGGACGCTCCTCCGAGCGACTCGGAGGACAGCGGCCGGGCGGAGGTCTCGGGAGTCACGAGCGACCATGGTACCGGCAGGGCCGCGCCCCTCCCCGGCCGCGGCCGAGAGCGAACAGCGCGGCCGATCCCGCCGGACGGGACGGGCGCGGCCGGGGGCGGTCCTATCCTGGACGGAGGGACAGGCGCGGTGTGCGCTCCCCGCACATCGAGCCGAACGCGGAGATCCTGCCTATGAACGTGATCACGGGGAACGTCCTGGTCGTGGCCTTCGAGGGCTGGAACGACGCCGGGGACGCCGCCAGCGGCGCGCTGCGGCTGGTCAAGGACGCCGGGGAGTACGTGCCCCTCTTCGCCGTCGACGCCGAGCAGTACTACGACTTCCAGTACACCCGCCCCATGCTCTCGATCGGCGAGGACGGCCGCCGCAGCCTCGCCTGGCCCGGCACCCAGATCTTCGGCCCGGCCGACACCTCGGTCGACGCCGAGAGCGCGCTGTACCTCATGATCGGCACCGAGCCCTCGCGCAGCTGGAAGAGCTTCGCGGCCGAGGTCGTCGACGCCATGCTCGCGATCGACATCTCTGCCGTCGTCTTCCTCGGCGCGATGCTCGCCGACGTCCCGCACACCCGGCCGATCTCCATCTTCGCCTCGAGCGAGAACGCGGAGCTGCGGAGCTCCTTCGAGCTCGAGCGCTCCAGCTACGAGGGGCCGGTCGGCATCCTCAGCGTGATCGGCGAGGCCGCACAGAAGGTCGGCATCCCCGCCGTCTCGATCTGGGCCTCCGTCCCGCACTACGTGCACAACGCGCCCTCGCCCAAGGCGATGCTGGCGCTGCTCGAGAAGCTCGAGGAGGTCGTCGGCCTGGCGATCCCCCGCGGCGACCTCGTCGAGGAGGCGGAGGAGTGGGAGCGCGGCATCGACGCCCTCGCCGCCGAGGACGAGGAGATGGCGTCGTACATCGCCCAGCTCGAGCAGGCGCGCGACACCGTCGACTCGCCCGAGGCGAGCGGCGAGGCGATCGCCCAGGAGTTCGAGCGCTACCTGCGCCGCCGCGGCGACGGCCGCTCCGGCGAGGAGCCCTGGCGGCCGTAGCCTCCGCCGGCGCCCGCTCGTCCGAGACGGTCGTCGATCACGGGACCGCTCCGGCCGATGACCCTCCCGGCCGCCCTGACGGGACCCGCCCCTGACAGGACTCGAGCCGTCCGGCACTCGAGGCTTACGGGACTCGAGCCTGACGGGGTTCAGGCCGGGCGCACCCCGAGCAGGGCGTCGACCGAGTCGCGCAGGAGCGACGGGTCGTCCACGCCCTCGGTCAGTGCGGCGTCGACGACGGCGAGGGCGGCCGGAGTGCCGAGGTCGTCGGCCAGCGCCTCGCGCAGCTGCGCCAGCACCTCGAGCGCCGAGCGCGGTCCGACGGCGGCGAGGGCCGACTCCCAGCGCGCCAGGCGCGCCTCGGCCGACGGCAGGTCCTCGGGCAGCCACTCCCAGTCGGAGCGGTAGTGGTGCGCGAGGAGCGCGAGGCGGATCGCCCGCGGGTCCGCGCCCTCGCTCCGCAGACGGGAGACCAGCACCAGGTTCCCGAGCGACTTGCTCATCTTCTCGCCCTGGTAGGCGACCATCCCGGCGTGCGCGTAGGCGCGGGCCAGAGGACGACCGGACAGCGAAGCGGCGTGGCCGGCGCTGAACTCGTGGTGCGGGAAGACCAGGTCGCTCCCGCCGCCCTGCAGGGTGAACTCGGGTCCGAGCCGGTCGAGGGCGATCACCGAGCACTCGATGTGCCAGCCCGGACGGCCGCGGCCGACCTCGGCGTCCCAGGCGGGCTCGCCGGCGCGCTCGGCCCGCCAGAGCAGCGGATCGAGGGGGTCGCGCTTGCCGGCGCGCTCCGGGTCGCCCCCGCGCAGCGCCGAGAAGCGGGCCATCGACTCCGCGTCGAGCCGGCTCTCGCTGCCCAGGTGCCAGACGGCGCTCTCGGCCGCGGCGATGTCGTAGTAGAGGTCGCTCGCGCCCTCCTCCGCCGCGTCCGGAGCAGCGACGCGGTAGGCGACGCCGTCGCGCTCCAGGCGGGCGACCGCCTCCGCGATGGGATCCACAGTCTCGGTGACTCCGACGTAGTGCTGCGGAGGCAGGACGCGCAGGGCGGCCATGTCGCCGCGGAACAGCTCGACCTGCTCCTCGGCGAGGTCGCGCCAGTCGACACCGGTGGCCGTCGCACGCTCGAGCAGCGGGTCGTCGACGTCGGTCACGTTCTGGGCGTACTCGACCGTGTAGCCCGCGTCGAGCCAGACGCGCTGGACCGTGTCGAAGGCGAGGTAGGTCGACGCGTGCCCGAGGTGGGTGGCGTCGTAGGGCGTGATGCCGCAGACGTAGAGGCTCGCGACTCCGCTGGGCGCGTCGAGCTCGACGGGGCCGGCGGTCGCGGTGTCGTGCAGGCGCGGTGCGCTCCCCCGGCCGGGCAGGGCGGGGACGTCGGCGGCGGTCCAGGCGCGCATCTA
Source organism: Rathayibacter sp. AY1E2 (assembly GCF_002932325.1). Taxonomy (NCBI): domain Bacteria; kingdom Bacillati; phylum Actinomycetota; class Actinomycetes; order Micrococcales; family Microbacteriaceae; genus Rathayibacter; species Rathayibacter sp. AY1E2. The sequence continues at coordinate 122,320 of NZ_PSVO01000001.1, read as the reverse complement.
GGCGGCGATCAGGCCGGTGGCGAGCGCGACCATGAGGACGACGCCGAGGACGATGCGGTACACGACGAACGGGAGGAAGCTGCGGCGGGAGATGTAGCTCATGAAGAACGCGATCACGACGAAGCCGACCACGAACGCGACGATGGTCGCCACGAGGGTCTCGAGCCCGCCGACCTGGACCTGGTTCGGGAGCACGACCGGGTCGCTGATGCTCTTGTACAGCTGGTAGAGACCGCTGCCGAACACCGCGGGGATCGCGAGGAGGAAGGAGTAGCGCGCCGCCGCCTTGCGCTCGTAGCCGAGGAAGAGGCCGGCGGTGATGGTGCCTCCCGAGCGCGAGACGCCGGGGATCAGGGCGAGTGCCTGCGCGCCTCCGAAGATCAGGCCGTCGCGGACGCCCAGGTCGCGCAGGCGGCGCTTCTTCGCGCCGACCGCGTCGGCGATGCCGAGCAGGATGCCGAAGAGGATGAGGGTGGTGGCCACCACCCACAGAGAGCGGAGGGTCGTCTCGATCGCGTCCTGGAAGACGAGGCCGAGGACGATGATCGGAAGGCTGCCCAGGATGATGAGCCAGCCCATGCGGGCGTCCGGGTCCGAGCGCGGGATCCGGCCGACGAGGGAGCGCGCCCAGTGCGACACGATCCGCACGATGTCGCGCCAGAAGTAGATGATGACGGCGGTCTCGGTGCCCAGCTGCGTGATCGCGGTGAAAGCGGCTCCGGTGTCGCGGCCGCCGAGACCGGGCAGCAGCTCGCTGACGATCCGGAGGTGGGCGCTGGAGGAGATGGGGAGGAATTCGGTCAGACCCTGGACGAGTCCCAGGATCAGCGCGTCGAGCAGGCCCATGCGTCACTTTCGAGGAGGGCTGGGGCGTCGTCGGCCAGCAGTCGGTCGGGATCGGTCGGTGCTGACCCGGTCCGCGGCGCCGTCAGGAGCTCAGCAGGAGATCGGTCAGGACCTTCCTGCCAAACACTAGTGCGTCCAGTGGAACGCGCTCGTCGACCCCGTGGAACAGCGCCGGGAAGTCCAGGGACGACGGCAGCTGGAGCGGCGCGAACCCGTATCCGGTGATGCCGAGCGTCGAGAGCGCCTTGTTGTCGGTGCCTCCGGAGAGCAGGTACGGGAGGACCTCGGCGCCCGGATCGAACCGGCGGATCGAGGCGGCCATGCTCTCGACGAGGGGGCCGGCGAAGGGCACCTCGAGTCCGATGTCGCGGTGCTGGACGAGGATCTCGACGTGCTCGCCCGCGAGGACCTTCAGCCGCTCGAGCACCGAATCCTCCTCGCCGGGGAGGACGCGCACGTCGATGGTGGCCTCCGCGGTGTCCGGGATGACGTTGGCCTTGTAGCCGGCCGACAGCATCGACGGATTGGCGGTGGTGCGCAGCGTCGCGGCGATGAAGCGCGAGGCGGTGCCAGTGGCGAGTGCCAGCTCCTCCGGAGTGCTGCGCTGGGGGTCGTGGCCGAGCAGGCGGGCGACCTCGTCGAGCAGCTCGCGCGTGGTGTCGGTGAGGCGCGTGGGCCACTCCTCGCTGCCGATGCGGGCGATCGCCTGCGCCAGCCGGGTGACGGCGTTCTCGGAGTTGATCTGCGAGCCGTGCCCCGCCGTTCCGTGCGCGCGGAGGGTCAGCCACATCAGCGCCTTCTCGCCCGTCTGCACGAGGTAGGCGCGCTTGCCGGCCAGCTCGATCGAGTAGCCGCCGACCTCGCTGATCGCCTCGGTCGCTCCGGCGAACAGCTCGGGCCGCTCACGGGCCAGGAATCCCGATCCCCGCACGCCGCCCGCCTCCTCGTCGGCGAAGAAGGCGATGACGAGGTCGCGGGAGGGGCGCCGCCCCTCGCGGAGGATGTCGCCGAGCGAGGCGAGGATCATCGCGTCCATGTTCTTCATGTCGACCGCGCCGCGGCCCCAGAGCATGCCGTCCTTGATCTCGCCGCCGAACGGGTCGACGCTCCAGTTGTCGGCGATGGCGGGCACCACGTCGAGGTGCCCGTGGACGACGAGGGCGCCGCGCTCGCGGTCCTCCCCCGCGACCCGCGCCACGACGCTCGTGCGTCCCGGGTCGGAGTCGATCAGCTCCGGCTCGAGGCCGAGGTCGCGCAGCTTCGCCGCGACGTACTCCGCGGCCGGGCGCTCCGGCTCCGCCTTCCCGTCACCGTAGTTGCTGGTGTCGAAGCGGATGAGATCGCGCGCGATGAGCGCCGTCTCGTCGAGGGTGCTGTCGGTCACGGGCGCGCTGTCGATGCTGTCGGACATGCGGGCAACGGTACCGGCGCGGGCTCGACGGCGCGGGGAGGCCGGTGGGCCGCGAGGTGGCGTGAGAGGCTCCGGAACCGTGCTAATGTCTTCTTCGGCCGCGGAAACGCAGGTCGAAGGAAACACTCGTCCGGGTGGCGGAAATGGCAGACGCGCTAGCTTGAGGTGCTAGTGCCCGTATAGGGCGTGGGGGTTCAAGTCCCCCCTCGGACACACTGATCGGAACCCCTCGTCTCTCCTCGGAGAGGCGGGGGGTTCCGTCGTTCCCGGCACCTCCCTCCTCGTGTCGGTGGGAGGGATGCGGCGGGCGGAGAGAGCAGACGCCCCGCTCTTTCCCGAAGAGGCGGGGCGTCTCCTGCAGTAAACGGGCGCTCCTGCACCGCAGGGCCCTCCTGCACAGACCGTGCCTCGGCGTCAGACGCCTGCTGTCGCCGGCGACCAGCCGAGAGCCGGAGCGATCGATTCCACGACAGTGCGCAGGAGCCGCGCGTTGTACTCGACCCCGAGCTGGTTGGGAACGGTGAGCAGCAGCGTGTCCGCCTCCTGCACGGCGGCGTCCGCAGCGAGCTCGGCGGCGACGGCGTCCGGCTCGCCCGTGTAGCTGCGGCCGAATCGGGCGCGGACGCCCTCGAGGGTGGCGACCTGGTCCTGCTCACCGCGGCCGCCGAAGTACAGGCGGTCGAGATCGCTCGTGATCGGGAGGACGCTGCGCGAGACGGAGACGCGCGGGGTGCGCGCCCAGCCCGCCTCGCTCCACGCGGCGCGGTACTCGCGGATCTGGCGGGCCTGCAGCTCGTCGAAGGGCACGCCCTCCTCCTCCAGCAGCAGGGTCGACGACTGCAGGTTCATGCCCTGCTCGGCCGCCCAGCGCGCGGTCGCGAAGCTGCCGGCACCCCACCAGATCCGGTCCTCGAGGCCGGGCGAGCGCGGCTCGATCGAGAGCGGGAGCGACTGGCGCGTCATCGCCGGATCCGACTGCGCGACGGGTGCCCCGGCGAGCGCCTCCCGGAGGATGCGCACCTTCTGCCGGGCGAGGTCGGCGTCGGTCATCCCCTCCGGGGGGACGAAGCCGAACGTTTCGGACCCGCGCAGGGCGGTCTCGGGCGATCCCCGGCTGACCCCGAGCTCGAGCCGGCCGTCGGAGATCAGGTCGGTGGCGGCCGCCTCCTCCGCCATGTAGAGCGGGTTCTCGTAGCGCATGTCGATGACCCCGGTGCCGATCTCGATGCGGCGGGTGCGCGCGGCGATCGCCGCCAGCAGCGGGAACGGCGAGGCGAGCTGCGGCGCGAAGTGGTGCACGCGGACGTAGGCGCCGTCGATGCCGATCTCCTCCGCCGCCTCCGCGAGCTCGATCGTCTGGAGGAGGACGTCGCGAGCCGAGCGGGTCTGAGACCCGGGGACCGACTGGTAGTGGCCGAAGGAGAGGAAGCCGATGCGCGAGACCATGCCTGCCTCAGCGCTCGGGGGTCCCCCGCTATTCCCGGGTGGTGTGCACGGCGGACCCCGAACCGCGACAGCGCTCCCGAGGAGTTCTCAATACACGTATGGTGGTCGCGTGCCCGCTGATCGGGGCGGAGAGGGGTCGTCGTGGAGCCGATGGTCGGTCGCCTCGGGGCGACTCTCGGGGTCGCCATGCAGACGATCAGCGGGTCGCAGGTGCAGGCAGGCGCTCTCCGTCCGCAGCGGAACCGGTCGCCCGGTCGCGTCTCCGCGTCAGTGCGCCTCGAAGTCGGCGGAGACCGAGGCGGTGACCTCGATGTCCTCCGGCTTGAGGGCCAACGGCTCCTCAGGAGAGGAGAACGCCTTGGCGCGGCTCATCATCGCCGAGCCCCCCTCGATGCGCGTGTGCGGCCGCAGTCCCGGCTCGAAGAGGGTCAGCACCCGCACCTCGGTCAGGCCGAGAGCCGCCGCATAGGCCTCGGCCCGCTCGCGCGCGTCGCGGACGGCAGCGGTGCGGACCTCGCGCTCGATGCCCGCCCGTCGCGCCGCCGTCACGTCCCAGTCGACCCCCGAGATCTGGATCCCCGGCACCTCCGAGATCGAGCCGACCCAGCGCCCGAGAGCCGCGAAGTCCCGGTACTTCACCCGGACCCCGGCGGCCGCGACGTGGAACAGCTGCGTGACGTCCGAGTCCTTGATGTACCGGCGGATCGAGGAGACCGAGATCTGATCGGAGGACCACCAGGTGGCGGCGCCGGACGCCTGCTCGGCGGCCGCCTCCTCACGGACCCGCGCGTGCAGGGCGGTGACCTCGGCGAGCGCCTGGGGTCGGGATCGCGACTCGCGCCGGATCTCGAGGCGGACGGTTCCCCGCTCGGCGGGGTGGAAGTGCTGGGCGAGACCGGCGACGGTGATGGTGACCATGGCCCCATGGTGCCGTACGCACCCCGTCAGCTCCGAGCGGCGAGCATCTCCCGGATGCGGTCGGCGAGGGCCCGCTCCGTCGTCAGGTTGCTGACCAGCTGGGCTCGGTGCCCCCCGCAGGCGCCTGGGAGGGGATCTCCGGTGCTCGGGTCGACCCGGCCCAGCAGTGCCCGCTCCCCCTGGGCGATCGAGGCCTCGAGCAGGGCGAGCCGCCGCTCGAGCCGCTCGGTCTCGAAGCTCTCGGGCGTGATGTCGGACTCGCGGAAGTGGCCGGCTGTGGAAGTGGGGACGCTCATCGATGATCCGTTCCGTCGGGGGCGCCCAGGAGCGGCGCCATCACCAGGAAGACACCGGAGAACGGCGATCATGACGCGAAGGCGCGAAATGCTCTGAGACGTGGCGCGCCACCGGCGGTCAGGAGCGGAAGACGGCCAGGTTCTCGTTCTCCACGATGGCGAGGGTGCGGACGAGGCGGGTGTAGCGCTCGACGAGCTCGCCCTCCCCCGCGCCCTGTCCCAGCAGGGCCGAGATGCTCTCGGCAGGGAAGAGGGAGACGATCTCCATCGCGACGGCCCGCGCGTGCTCGGAGGAGAGAGTGCGCGCGTACTCCAGAGCGCGGGTCAGCTGCGGCCTCTCCTCCCCCTCCGGACTCGCCGACGGCGCCGTCGTGGCGGCATGCCCGAGGACCGCCACGAAGACGCGGGCGATCTCGTCGACCCGGAGTGCGCGGACCAGGGTCAGCAGACGCGAGGAGACGCGGGAGACGCCGCGCGCGAGGAGCTCTCCGCTGAGGGCGCGCACCTCGATCACGTCGCCGCCGCCGAACTCGCCGGAGACGCGCTTGATGCCCGAGGCGAACAGGCTCGAGCCGGCTCCGATGCTCCGCTCGGCCTCGAGGTTGATCTCGACGCGACCGCGGCCGGTGGCCACTCCGGAGATCCAGCGCTGCTCCACGGGCGGATGCGCGTGCACGGCGCGGACGAGGGTGCCCGGGCCCGGCCCTCCCAGGGTGCCCAGGATGACCTCGGGGGTGCGCGCCCCGGCGATCCTGGTCGAGACGCCGTTGTGCGCGGCGAGCTCGGCGGCCCGCAGCTTGGAGCGGATGCCCCCTCGGCCGGTACCGCCCTTCTGCACGCCGATGCGGCGCAGCTCCGAGATGCCCAGCTCCTCGAGGTGCACGCCCTCGGCGATGCTGCCGGCGAAGACGCCGGGGACGTCGGTGAGCAGCAGCAGAAGGTCCGCGCCGAGGAGCATCGCCAGTCCGCCGGCGACGCCGTCGTTGTCCGAGCCGGCGGAGTCGATCGTGTCGTTGCCGTTGACCACGGGCACGACTCCGGCGTCGAGGGCGTGGCGTATCGCCTCGGCGACGTGCGCCATCTGCCGGGGAGAGGCGAGGTCGGACTCGCCGATGAGGATCTGCGCGACCAGGGCGCCCGAGAGCTCGGCCACCGAGCGGTAGAAGCCCATCAGGACGGTCTGGCCCACCGCTGCCGCCAGGCGGGCGCTGATCGGCTCCTCCTGCGAGCGGGCGAAGAGCGCCCGGCCCGAGGAGACGGCGCCGGAGGAGACCAGCACGACGTCCCAGCCCAGCGCGCGGGCGGCGAAGGCGCTCTCGAGCGCGCTGGCCAGGAGAACGGGATCCGGACCCGACTGCTTGGTGACCGAGCTGGACCCCATCTTGACCACGAGGGTCCGCCTGCGCGGCGCGGCCGGGGCGGTGGCGTCGGAGTCGGCGGGGTCGGGCAGGGCGTCGGACATGGCTCCCATGGTAGAGGCGCGGGAGGAGGCCCTTCCTCGCCGAGACCCGGTGGAGAACGCCCCAGGACGGGGATGTCGGGGGCGGATGCGAGACTGCCCGGGACGTCTGGTACCTCCTCCTCAGTGCGCCTCGCCGGGCGGTCGCGGAGGGGTCCGATCGGATCGCCGGTGGATGTCGGTGGCGATTGACATACTCGAACACATGTTCGAACATGGGCAGATGAGCCCCCCTTCACCCCTCGTCTCCGCGGAGACGGCCGAGGCCGCAGAGCCCCTTCTGCGGCAGCTCGCGTCGGTGAAGGAGCTGCAGTCCCGCATCCGGGACATGCAGGCGACCACTCTCGAGACCAGGAGCCTCGCCACCCTGCCGGCCTTCTCCTCCGTGCTCCCGGGCGGCTCGCTCAAGCAGGGTGCCGCCTACTCGGTGGAGGGCTCGATGAGTCTGGCGATGGGGCTGCTCGCCGGCCCGTCCGCCGAGGGCTCGTGGTGCGGCGTGGTGGGCGTCCCGGAGTTCGGGGCCGAGGCCGCGGCCGGCATGGGGATCGACCTCGAGCGCCTGGTGCTCGTGCCCGCACCGGCCGAGCACTGGCTCACCGTCACCGCCGCTCTGGTCGATGTGCTGACCGTCGTGCTCACCCGTCCGCCCGCCTCCGTCTCCTCGGCCGACGTCTCGCGTCTGGGAGCACGACTGCGCCAGCGGGGTGCCGCGCTCGTGGTCCTCGGCGAGTGGCCCCAGGCCGAGGCGCGGCTCAGCATCCGCAGCAGCCGCTGGGAGGGGCTCGGCGACGGCCACGGCTACCTGCGCTCCCGGGAGGCGATGGTCGATGTGGTCGGCCGGGCCGGCACCCGGGTGCGCACGGTGCGGATGAGCATGCCCGGCGTCGAGAGCGCCTTCGGCTCCCGGGTCGAGCACGGCCGCCTGCACGAGCGGGCGGTCTGAGATGGCGAGCGCACCCGAGCTGCGGCGGACGATCCTCGTCTGGTGCCCCGACTGGCCCCTCCTCGCGGCCGCCGCCGACGCCGGCCTCGGCGACGAGCACCCCCTGGCCCTCACGGAGAAGAGCCTGGTCTTCGCCTCCTCCCCCGCTGCCCGGGCGGAGGGGGTCCGGCGGGGCATGCGCGTGCGCGAGGCGCAGTCCCGTTGCACGGGTCTCGCCGTCCTCCCGTACGACCCGGTGCTCGACCACCGGGCGTTCGAGCCGCTCATCCAGGCGCTCGAGGAGATCACCCCGGGCGTCCAGCTGATCCGGCCCGGTCTGTGCGCGATCCGCGCCCGCGGTCCGCGCCGCTACTACGGGAGCGAGCAGAGCGCGGCCGAGGCGATCCTGCAGCGGCTGGCCGAGCTGGGTCTCCCCGACGCCCGCATCGGGATCGCCGACGGGCTCTTCGCCTCCGAGCTCGCCGCGAAGCACTCCGGCCGCCCTGTCGCCGTCGTGCCCCCAGGAGCAGCGGCAGGCTTCCTCGCTCCTCTCCCGCTCGACGCCCTCGAGACCGAGTCCGTCGCAGCCCCTGCCCGTGCTCCCCGCCGGGGGGACGACCTGGTGGCGCTCCTGCGCAGACTCGGCGTCCGCACCCTCGGCGCCTTCGCCGCCCTCCCTCGCGAGGACGTCGCCGCCCGGTTCGGACCGGAGGGCGCCCACGCGCACCTCCTCGCCGCCGGTGCGGAGTCGGAGACGGTGGTGCCCCGGCTCCCGCCGGAGCGCCTCGACCGGGCGATGGAGTTCGAGCCCCCTCTGGACCGCATCGACCAGGCCGCCTTCGCCTTCCGCGTCCCCGCGGAGGAGTTCGTCGCCGGGCTCACCCGCGCACAGCTGGTCGCGACCGCCATCCGCATCGAGGTTGTCAGCGAGCGCGGTGAGGTCTCCTCCCGGAGCTGGCTGCACCCGAGATGGTTCACCCCGGGCGACGTGCTCGACCGGGTCCGCTGGCAGCTGCAGGGCAGCGGGGAGATCGACACCGGTCTCGGAGCGCCGATCTCGCGGCTGTGCGTCGAGCCCGAGGCGGTCGACGCGATCGGCAACCACGAGCAGGGTCTCTGGGGCACCGCTCCGGAGGAACGCGTCCACCACGGGCTGAGCCGCGTGCAGAGCATGCTCGGGCACGAGGCCGTGATGACCGCGTCGATCGGAGGGGGTCGATCCCTCCGCGACCGCCAGCACCTGATCCCCTGGGGCGACCGGGAGCCGGGCGACGCACGGCCGAGGACCCTGCCCTGGCCCGGCTCCCTGCCGCCGCCCCTCCCGCCGACGGTCTTCGCGGAGCCCGCGGCCGTGCTCGTCCGCGGACCGAGGGGCGAACCCGTCGCGGTCGACGAGCGCGGCGCCCTCAGCTCCGTGCCCGCCTACTTCACCCCCGGGACCTCTCAGGCACGCCTGGAGCCCCTCGCCGGATGGGCGGGTCCCTGGCCGATCGACGAGCGCTGGTGGGATCCGAGCACCGCCGTCCGCTACGACCGCTTCCAGGTGGTCGACGCCGCCGGTGTCGCCTGGCTGCTGCTCTGCCTCGACGGGGTCTGGGCAGCAGAGGCCCGCTACGACTGAACCGGAGCATCCCTCCACCACCGCGAACGAGCACCGAAGGAGCCCCGATGGGCTGGAACAACCCGCCGATCCCCTGGTCGGAGTTCGAGCGCCGCCTCTCCAGCGGCAAGCGCGCCGACGGCACGGTCGTCCGGGGCGACGGCGGCGACAGTCCGGCCTGGTCGCACAAGCGCCCCGCCTACGTGGCAGGGGACGACGTCCGGCCGCCGGCTCATCCGGTGCCCTACGCCGAGCTGCACGCCCACTCCCACTTCAGCTTCCTCGACGGGGCGAGCAAGCCGGAGCAGCTGGTCGAGGAAGCGGTCCGGCTCGGCATCGACACTCTCGCGCTCACCGACCACGACGGGCTCTACGGCATCGTGAGGATGGCCGAGGCAGCGCAGGGGCACGCCGTCCGCACGGCCTTCGGAGCCGAGCTCTCGATCGGGCTCACCTCGCCTCAGAACGGGGTCGCCGATCCGGAGGGGACCCACCTGCTCGTCCTCGCGCGCCGCGAGGAGGGCTACCACCGCCTCGCCCGCGCGATCACCACCGCTCAGCTCGCCGGAGCCGAGAAGGGCAAGCCGAGCTACGACCTCGAGGAGCTCGCGCGCGCCGCCGACGGCCACTGGATCGTGCTGACGGGCTGCCGCAAGGGAGCGGTCCGTCACGCGCTCGCCGCCGCAGGAATGGCCGCGGCCGAGCAGGAGGTCCGCGAGCTCGTCCGGCTCTTCGGTCCCGCCAACGTCCTCGTGGAGCTGTACGACCACGGAGATCCCCTCGCCTCGCGCGCCAACGACCAGCTGGCGGCGATCGCCGAGAAGCTCCGGCTGCGGACGGTCGCCACCGGGAACGTGCACTACGCCCGGCCGGAGGAGCGCCCCCTCCAGACGGCCCTCGCCGCGGTCAGAGCACGCCGGAGCCTCGACGAGATGGACGGCTGGCTCCCCGCAGCGGGCGGCGCCCACCTGCGCTCCGGCGCCGAGATGGCCGAGCGCTTCGGCCGCTACCCCGGCTCCGTGGAGAACACGGTGCGCGTCGCCGACGAGATCGCCTTCGAGCTCGGCCGAGTCCGGCCCCGGCTGCCGCGCCAGGAGGTCCCCGAGGGGCACACCTCGATGAGCTGGCTGCGCGAGCTCGTGCGCGAGGCCGTGCCGGCCAAGTACCCCCGCGCCGACGCCGACGTCCTCGCGCGCCTCGAGAAGGAGCTCGCGGTGATCGAGCAGAAGGACTTCCCGGGCTACTTCCTGATCGTCCACGACATCGTCCACTACGCCAAGCGGAACGGCATCCTCTGCCAGGGACGCGGCTCGGCCGCCAACTCGGCGGTCTGCTACGTCCTGGGCATCACGGCGGTCGACTCGATCTTCTACGACCTGCCGTTCGAGCGGTTCCTCTCCAGCATCCGCGACGAGGAGCCCGACATCGACGTCGACTTCGACTCGGAGCGACGCGAGGAGGTGATCCAGTACGTCTACCGGAAGTACGGACGTCTGAACGCGGCCCAGGTCGCCAACGTCATCACCTACCGGCCCAAGTTCGCCGTGCGCGACATGGCCAAGGCCCTCGGATACAGCGCCGGGCAGCAGGACGGCTGGTCGAAGCAGGTCGAGCGGTGGGGGTCCGTCACCGAGAGCACCGACCACGACATCCCCGAGGACGTGGTCGCCCTGACCACCCGAGTGCTGGGCACGCCCCGGCACCTGGGCATCCACTCCGGCGGCATGGTGCTGACAGACCGGCCCGTGGGCGAGGTCTGCCCGATCGAGCCCGCTCGGATGGAGGACCGCACCGTCCTGCAGTGGGACAAGGACGACTGCGCCTGGATGGGCCTGGTCAAGTTCGACCTCCTCGGGCTCGGGATGCTCGCCGCCCTGCAGTACACGTTCGACCTCGTCGCCGAGCACGTCGGCGAGCAGTGGGACCTCTCCACCCTTCCCCGGGAGGAGAAGGGCGTCTACGACCAGCTCTGCCGCGCCGATTCGATCGGGGTGTTCCAGGTCGAGAGCCGGGCGCAGATGGGCACCCTCCCCCGGCTGCAGCCGCGCCGCTTCTACGATCTGGTGATCGAGGTAGCGCTCATCCGCCCCGGCCCCATCCAGGGCGGTGCGGTCCACCCCTACATCCGCCGCAAGCTCGGCGAGGAGCCGGTGACGTACCAGCACCCCCTCCTCGTGACGCCGCTCAAGCGCACCCTCGGCGTGCCGCTCTTCCAGGAGCAGCTCATGCAGGTGGCCGTGGCCGTCGGCGACTGCAACGCGGAGGACGCCGACCTGCTGCGCCGGGCCATGGGGTCCAAGCGCGGGACCGAGAAGATCGAGACCCTCCGCGAGCGGCTCTACCAGGGGATGGCCCGCAACGGCATCACGGGCGAGGTCGCGGACGACATCTACCTCCGGATCCAGGCCTTCGCGAACTTCGGCTTCGCCGAGAGCCATGCGATCAGCTTCGCCCTGCTGGTCTACGCGAGCGCCTGGCTGCGCCTGCACTACCCCGCCGCGTTCACCGCCGCGCTGCTGAGGGCGCAGCCCATGGGCTTCTACGCCCCGCACACCCTGGTCGCCGATGCCCGTCGTCACGGAGTGGAGGTCGTCTCGCCCGACGTCAACCGCTCGCTGGCGCCTCCCGGGCTCGAGGCGAAGGAGGACACCCCCGCACGCCGGAGAGGCGGCGCCGCCTACGGGAGCGACGACTGCCTCCGCGCCGATCAGCCGCCCACGGGGCTGTTCGACCGCACCGAGCACTTCCACACGGACGACCACAGGCGCGACAGCGGCTTCGTGATCAGGCTCGGGCTGGCCGGGGTGAAGGGCATCGGCACCGCGCTCGCCGAGCACATCGTCGCGGAGCGCGAACGCGGCGGACCCTACGCGAGCATGTCCGACCTCTCGCGTCGGGTCGGCACGACCGCGGCTCAGCTGGAGGCCCTCGGCGCCGCGGGCGCCTTCGACTCGCTCGGTCTGCAGCGTCGGCAGGCGCTCTGGGAGGCCGGCACCGCCGCAGGCGACCGCGAGGAGTTCCTCGCCGGCTCCACTGTCGTCGTGCAGCCCCCGCTCCTGCCGATGCTCTCCCCTCAGGAGCGCGTGGTCTTCGACTTCTGGGCCACCGGCATCTCGCCCGACGACCATCCGCTGCGCCACCTCCGCGAGGGGCTCGCTCGCCGCGGCGCCCGCTCCTCGGCCGATCTCCCCGGCATCCCCTCGGGGACCCGGATCGAGGTCGGCGGGGTCGTGATCCACCGCCAACGTCCCTCCACAGCCGGTGGAGTGACCTTCCTCAACCTCGAGGACGAGCACGGGATCCTCAACGTGATCTGCTCCGTCGGAGTATGGAACCGCTACCGCCGCGTGGCCCGCGAGGCACCCGCCCTGCTGGTCAGGGGGATCCTCGAGCGCTCCGACGAGGGGGTGACGAACCTCCTCGCCGACAGGTTCGAGACCCTCACGGTCGGCGCTCGCACCATCTCCCGCAACTTCCGATGACCCCTCAGCGGCACCGCCCGCTCGCCCCACGAGAAAGCGACACCATGACCACTCTCGACCACGCCGCTCCCGCTCCGCACCTCGATGCGCCGCTCCTGAACGACCGCGAGCTGCGCGAGCGCGTCTCCTCGCTGATCGGACCGGCCTACCGCCGGGCCCTGTGGCCGATCTTCCTCGACCGCGACGGCGTGCAGCTGCCGATCCTCTACCCGGTGGACGGACTCCCCGTGCACCCCGACGAGGAGAAGACCGAGCGGATCGTCGCCACCCTCGCCAAGGCCGTGGCGCACCAGGACGTGGGCTCTCTCGCCTTCGCCCTGGAACGTCCCGGGCGCGCCTTCCTCGGCGAGACCGACCGGGTCCTCGCCCGTCACCTGGCGGCGGCGTGCCACAAGCGGGCCATCCCCCTCCGCGCGCTCCTGCTCGTCCACGACGAGGGAGTGCGGGTCGTGACCGCGACGGAGTACGCCGCGGTCACGCTCTGAGCGCTCGGGCCCGAGGCGGCCGTTCAGGACAGCGGCGGCCGGCCACCTGAACAGCCGGCCGCCACGGAGCTCAGGCGCTCAGCGTCACCAGCAGCGAGGAACCGCCGAGATCCACCTCGGTGTCCCCGGGCTGCACCGCGTACTCCCCGACGCCGAGCAGCGTCTCCGCCACCTCCGGCAGGGCGATGCGGGCGGCGGACTCGCCGACGTTGATCGCCGCGGTCACCCGACCGCGGCCGAGAGTCAGCCAGCGGGCCTCCTCGTCGAACTCCACGCGGAGCGACCCGAAGCGCGGGTCCGTCAGCTCGGGGTAGCGGCGGCGGATCGCCGCCAGCTCGCGGTACACCTCGAGGGTGCGGGCGTGACGCCCCTCCCCGACCTCGGACCAGTCGAGCCGCGAGCGCAGGAACGTCTCCGGGTCCTGCGGATCGGGCACGACCTCCGGGTCCCAGCCCATCTTCGCGAACTCCTCGATGCGGCCCTTCGCCGTCGCCTCGCCCAGATCCTTCTCCGGGTGCGAGGTGAAGAACTGCCACGGGGTCGACGCCGCCCACTCCTCCCCCATGAACAGCATGGGAGTGAAAGGGCCCAGCAGCGTCAGAGCCGCGGCGATCGCGAGGCGCCCCTCGTCGAGGGTCGCCGTCAGACGGTCGCCGACCGCCCGGTTGCCGATCTGGTCGTGGTTCTGGCTGCAGACCACCAGGCGCCAGGTCGGCATGTGCTCGGTGTCCACCGGACGGCCGTGGTGGCGGCCGCGGAACGTCGAGAGGGTGCCGTCGTGGAAGAAGCCCCGCGTCAGCACCTTCGCGAGGGCGCCGAGCGGCGCGAAGTCCTCGTAGTAGCCCGTGGTCTCCCCGGTCAGCGCGACGTGGACCGCGTGGTGGAAGTCGTCGCTCCACTGCGCGTCGAGCCCGTAGCCGTGCGCCTCCCGCGGAGTGATCAGCGTCGGGTCGTTGAGGTCGGACTCGGCGATCAGCGTCAGAGGGCGCCCGACGTGGGCCGACAGCACGGCCACCTCGCTCGCCATCTCCTCGAGCACGTGCACGGCCCGCTCGTCCGAGAGGGCGTGCACCGCGTCCAGGCGCAGGGCGTCGACGTGGTAGTCGCGCAGCCACATCAGAGCGTTGTCGATGATGTACCCGCGAACGGTGTCCGAACCCTCGCCGTCCAGGTTGATCGAGCTGCCCCAGGTGTTGGCCTTCTCGTTCTTGAGGTACGGGCCGAACTCCGGCAGGTAGTTGCCGCTCGGGCCGAGGTGGTTGTAGACGACGTCCTGAACCACGCCGAGGCCGGCACGGTGGGCGGCGTCCACGAAGCGCTGGTACGCCTCGGGTCCGCCGTACGGCTCGTGCACGGCGTACCAGAGGACGCCGTCGTAGCCCCAGTTGTGCGTTCCGTTCACCGCGTTGACCGGCAGCAGCTCGATGAAGTCCACGCCGATCGAGCGCAGGTGATCGAAGCGCTCCGCCGCCGCGTCCAGGGTGCCCTCGGGTGTGAACGTGCCGAGGTGCAGCTCGTAGATGACGGCGCCGGCGAGCTCGCGCCCGGTCCAGGCGGAGTCGCCCCACTCGTGCGCCGAGGGGTCGAACGTGCGCGAGAGCTCGTGCACGCCCTTCGGCTGGCGACGCGAGCGGGGGTCCGGCAGCGGACCGCTGCCGTCCACCCGGTACCCGTAGTCGACCTCGCCGGTGGCCGGGGCCGACGCGGGCGCCCGCCACCATCCGTCGTCTCCGTGGCGGGTCATCGTCAGCGACGAGTCGTCACCGAGAAGGAGCTCGACCGTCGAGGCCTCGGGGGCCCAGACGTCGAACCGCTCGGGCCCGGTCGTCGGGAGTGCGTAGCGGTAGGGAGTCGTGCTGATCACTGCTGTCTCCAGGAGGGGTCGTATCGGTCTGCGGTGCGGTGGCGGAACCGGTCAGGAGACCGGGGCGAGCAGTGCCACGGGGTAGTCGGCGAGGATCTCGGCGACCGGAGTCACTCCTCCCGCGAAGGTGCGGCCGGTGAGGACGTCCTCCATCGGGTGCCCGGGCAGGACCACGACCGTGCCGTTCCACCCGCCCGAAGCGGCGAGGCCCTCGGGGAGCCTGGTCGCGACGGTCAGCGCGCCGCCGCGGTCGAAGGCGATCGCGTGCTCGGCGGCGGGCCCGATCGCGGGGACGGCGGCGTAGCGGGTGAACAGCTCGGGGCGGTCGCGGCGGAGCCGGAGGGCGCGTGAGGTGACGAGGAGCTTCGCGGCTCCCTCGGCGTCGATCGCGGGCTTCCAGCCGCCGTCGATCCGCTCCAGCAGCGCTCGACGCTGCCCGAAGTCGACCTCGCGGCGGTTGTCCGGGTCGACGAGGGAGGTCTCCCAGAGCTCGCTGCCCTGGTAGACGTCCGGGATGCCCGGGGCGGTGATCTGCACGAGCTTCGCGGCGAGGCCGTTCGACCAGCCGGCGGCAGACACCCGCTCGACGGTCTGCTCGACCAGCCGGCGGACGGCGGGCTCGTCGAACGCCGCGTCGATCGCCGCGTGCATCCGCTTCTCGAACTGCTCGTCAGGAGCGGTCCAGTGCGTCGAGTCGTCGGCCTCGCGCGACGCCTTCTCGGCGTAGGCGTGCAGGCGCTCGCGGCTCGCGGGCCAGGTCCCCACGACGGCCTCCCAGAGCAGGTGCTCGATCGGGCCGTCGCCGAAGCCGACGAGGTCGTGGAGCTCGCGGAGCGTCGCCGCCCACGCCTCCGGGTCCTCGGCCAGTGCGGTGATGCGGGCACGGGTGTCCTCGCCGCGCTTCGTGTCGTGGGTCGAGAGCGTGGTGAGCGAGGCGGGGAACGAGGCCTGGCGCACGGCCTGGCGGCGGTGGAACTCGACCAGGTCGATCGCGAACTCGTCCGGGTCCGCTCCGACCTCGTTCAGCGAGGTGAGGCGGCTGAAGCGGTAGAACGCCGTGTCCTCGACGCCCTTCGCCATCACCATGCCGGAGGTCTGCTGGAAGCGCACGGACACCGGCGTGCCGGTCTCGCCGAGCGCCGCGGCGACCTCGTCGATGGTCGCGCGGATCTCGGGGCGGCGGCGCACGGCGTCGACGCGGGCGTGCTCGAGGTGCTCCGCTCCGTAGGGGAGGTAGCTGCGGTAGACCGGGTAGGTCGCCAGGAGCTCCGCCAGCGCGTCGTCCGCTCCCTCGATGCCGGGGATCAGGCGGGCCAGCCGCAGGACCTCGGAGCGGAGGATGCCGTCAGCGATGCCGCGCTTGGTGTCGTGGATGAGGTCGGCCCACTGCAGCGGGGCGCCCTTCCCCGTGAGCTCGGCGTCGAGGCCCTCCAGCACGGGGCGGGCGTCGGGGTCGACCAGGATGCGGTCGACGTCGGCCAGGGCGTCGTAGCCCGTGGTGCCGACGGTCGCCCAGTGCGGCGGGAGCTCCTCGTCGCCCTCGAGGATCTTCTCGACCCAGACCGGCGCGCCGCCGATCGCGCGGGCCAGGTCGTCGAGGTATCCGCCCGGGTCGGCCAGGCCGTCCGGGTGGTCGACGCGCAGGCCGTCTGCGAGCCCCTCGGTGAACCAGCGGACGATCTCGGCGTGCGAGGCGTCGAACACCTCGGGCCGCTCGACCGTGATGGCGGCGAGGGTGTTCACCGCGAAGAAGCGGCGGTAGTTCAGCGCGGCGTCGGCGCGGCGCCAGTTCACGAGCTCGTAGCTCTGGCGCTCGTGCACCGTGCGGCCGGAGTCGCCGGGTTCGGCGGTGCCGGGCGCGATCGGCAGGCGGTTCTCGTAGTAGTGCAGCTCGTCGCCGACGACCTCGAGCGCGTCGAGCTCGCTGTCGCTGTCTCCCTCGCTCGCACCGTCGCCGAGGATCGGCACGCGCAGCTTCCCGCCCCCTGCCTCCCAGTCGATGTCGAAGGCGGTGGCGTAGCGGGAGGACTTCCCGTTCCTCAGCAGGTCCCACCACCACGAGTTCTCGCTCGGGGTCGCGACGCCCATGTGGTTGGGGACGATGTCGATGAGGACGCCGAGGCCCTCCGCCCGCGCCGCGGCCGAGGCGTTCGCCAGGCCGGCCGCGCCACCGCGGTCGGGATCGACCTCGGTGTGGTCCACCACGTCGTAGCCGTGGTCCGAGCCGGGCTCGGCCTTCAGCAGCGGCGAGAAGTACAGCCAGTCCGCTCCGAGCGCGCGCACGTAGTCGGCGACGCGGGCGGCGTCGTCGAGGTCGAACGCCGACCGGATCTGGAGGCGGTAGGTGGAGGCGGGCAGACGCACGTCAGGCTCCTGTCGAGGGTGCGGTCGCGGAGTCGGTCGACTCGGCGTGGGGGCTGGTGGGTCCCGTCGAGGAGACGATCGGGATGGCCGAGGTGGCGGCCAGGGACGCGAGCGAGGCGGCGACCGAGTGGTCGACCTCGGGCTCGGGCGTGCTGTGCTCCTGGAGGATGACGAGCGACTTCGCCTGGACGGTGAGCATCGCCCCCGCCGGACGCGGGATCGAGTCCGCCTCGGCGCCGGCGGTGTCGACGAGGACGCTCCACTCGAGCGCGTACTCGTCGCTCGGGATCGCGAACTCGACGTCGACGTCGTCGGCGTTGAAGTACAGGAGGAAGCTGTCGTCGGTGACGGGGCGTCCGCGCTGGTCGCGCTCGCGGATCCCGTTGCCGTTGAGGTAGATGCCCACCGATCGGCCGAGACCGGAGTCCCAGTCGGACGGGGACATCTCGGTGCCGGCAGCGGTGAACCAGACGATGTCGGGCAGGGGCTCGCCGTCGCCGCGCAGGACGGGGCGGCCGTCGAAGAAGCGCATGCGTCGGAAGGTCGGGTGCTCGGCGCGCAGGCGGATGAGCGCCGCGGTGAACTCGAGCAGCGGCCGGTCGGCGTGCGCCCAGTCGATCCAGGTCAGCTCGCTGTCCTGGGCGTAGGTGTTGTTGTTGCCGTTCTGGGTCCGGCCCAGCTCGTCGCCGTGGAGGATCATCGGGACGCCCTGGGAGATCAGCATCGTCGCGAGGAAGTTCCGCTGCTGGCGTGCCCGGAGCGCGAGCACCCGCGGGTCGTCCGTGGGCCCCTCCACGCCGTGGTTCCAGGAGCGGTTGTGCGACTCGCCGTCGTTGCCGTCCTCGCCGTTGGCGTCGTTGTGCTTCTCGTTGTACGAGACCAGGTCCCGGAGGGTGAAGCCGTCGTGCGCCGTGACGAAGTTGATCGAGGCGACCGGGTAGCGGCCCGAGTGCGCGTAGAGGTCGGCCGAGCCGGTGAGGCGCGAGGCGAACTCCCCCAGCGTCGACGGCTCGCCGCGCCAGAAGTCGCGGACCGTGTCGCGGTACTTGCCGTTCCACTCCGTCCACTGGGGCGGGAAGTTGCCCACCTGGTAGCCGCCGGGCCCGACGTCCCACGGCTCGGCGATCAGCTTCACCTGCGAGACCACCGGGTCCTGCTGGACGAGCTCGAAGAAGGTGGAGAGCCGGTCGACGTCGTAGAACTCGCGTGCCAGCGCCGAGGCGAGGTCGAAGCGGAAGCCGTCGACGCGCATCTCCGTCACCCAGTAGCGCAGCGAGTCCATGATCAGCTGGAGCGAGTGCGGGTGGCGCACGTTCAGGGTGTTCCCTGTGCCGGTGTAGTCCATGTAGTAGCGCTTGTCGTCGTCGACGAGGCGGTAGTAGGCCTCGTTGTCGATGCCGCGGAACGACAGGGTGGGGCCGAGGTGGTTGCCCTCCGCCGTGTGGTTGTAGACCACGTCGAGGATGACCTCGATGCCGGCCGCGTGGAGCGCCTTCACCATGCTCTTGAACTCCTGGACCTGCTGGCCCTGGTCGCCCGTGGAGGAGTAGGTGTTCTGCGGTGCGAAGAAGCCGATCGTGTTGTAGCCCCAGTAGTTCGAGAGGCCCTTGTCCATCAGCGTGGAGTCGTTCACGAACTGGTGCACGGGCATGAGCTCGATCGCCGAGACGCCCAGGTGCTTGAGGTGGTCGATCACCGCGGGGTGGGCGACTCCGGCGTAGGTGCCGCGGAGCTCCTCCGGCACGTCGGGGTGCATCTTGGTGAGCCCCTTCACGTGCGCCTCGTAGATCACGGTGCTGTCGTAGGAGGTGCGCGGGCGGCGGTCACCGGCCCAGTCGAAGAAGGGGTTGATGACGACGCCCATCATCATGTGCGGCGCCGAGTCCTTGTCGTTCGTCGAGTCCGGGTCGCCGAAGGTGTACGAGAAGAGGGACTGGTCCCAGTCGATCTCCCCCGAGATCGCCTTCGCGTAGGGGTCCAGCAGCAGCTTGTTCGGGTTGCAGCGGTGGCCGGCATCGGGGTCGTACGGTCCGTGGATGCGGAAGCCGTAGCGCTGGCCCGGCTGGACCTGCGGGAGGTAGCAGTGCCAGACGTAGGCGTCCGACTCCTGGATCTCGACGCGCGTCTCGGTGCCGTCCTCCTCGAAGAGGCACAGCTCGACGCGCTCGGCGATCTCGCTGAACAGGGCGAAGTTCGTGCCGCTTCCGTCGAACGTCGCGCCCAACGGGTAGGCGGTTCCGGGCCAGGTCTCCACGAGACTCCTCAGGGGATTGTTCTCGGGCAGTCCGGGAGACGCCGATGTGCGGTCTGCGGATGCCCGACGTCGGGGGTGATGGTCCGTCACTTCCGCGACGGACCGACTGCTCAGCTTAGCGAGCGTGTCTCGAGCATTCCCCTGACGGTCAGCGCTCATCGCGCGGTCCTCCTCCGGTGGTCACGACCGGCGGCCGGAACCGCCGTCCGGTTCGTCCTGCGGGCGCGTGAGCGGGCAGGTCGTTCCGGTGGGTCACGCTCGAACAGTACGGTCGCGCCCGGTCCGCCGGGGAGGGCTGGCGCCGCGCCGGGTGCATCGGCTAGAACGCGCCGGAGGGACTGTCCGGCGCACGCGGAGGGGCCGGTCGGGCTGGGCAGGAGCAGCGATCGGCTCCGTCGTCGAGAGCGCGGCGCCACGTACCGGGGCGCCTCACCGCGATCAGTGCGAGCCGAGCCTTCGCCGCAGGAGGTCGATCCGCGCCTGCAGCTGGGTCACGCTCGCCTGCGCCACCGCGGGTCCGCCGCAGAGCCGGCGCAGCTCGGTGTGCACCTGGCCGTGCGACTCGCCCGTCCCCCGTGCCCACAGGCCGACCAGGGAGTTGAGCAGGCTGCGCTGCTCCTTGAGCGTGCGGTAGAGCGGTGCCGGGATCTCGCTCACCGGCTCGGCCGGGGCCGCAGCCCCCGCGCGGCTGCCGGCGCGCTTGGCCTGCCGCTGCTGCCGGTGCTGGAGGAGCTCCCGCACCTGGTCGGGCTCGAGGAGCCCCGGCAGGCCGATGAAGTCGAGCTCCTCCTCGCTCTCGACCTCGACCTCCATCCCGAACTCGGCGCCCTCGTAGACGACGCGGTCGAAGGTGGCGGCCGAGCCGATCGACTCGAAGCGGCCCTCCTCCAGGAGATCGGAGGACGCCTTCTCGCTGCGCTCGGCGTCGGCCATCAAATCGGCCTCGGGGTACTCCTCGTCGTCGGAGGTCCTGCGGTCGAGGGCGTGATCGCGCTGCAGCTCCATCGAGCCCGCCAGCGCGAGCAGGCCGGGCACGTTCGGGAGGAACACCGAGGCGGTCTCGCCGCGGCGCCGCGCGCGCACGAAGCGGCCGATCGCCTGGGCGAAGAACAGCGGA
The DNA here is from genome assembly GCF_002932325.1 of Rathayibacter sp. AY1E2. NCBI lineage: Bacteria > Bacillati > Actinomycetota > Actinomycetes > Micrococcales > Microbacteriaceae > Rathayibacter > Rathayibacter sp. AY1E2. The sequence goes on along the minus strand of NZ_PSVO01000001.1, from coordinate 101,856 downwards.
GTCGACGCCGAGGTCGCGTAGACGCCGACGGCGAGCCTCGGCACGTCGACGCCCTCGGAGACCATGCGGACCGCGACCATCCAGCGACTGGTGTCCTTCGCGAACTCCTCGATCCGGTCGCTCGCCTCCTTCTCGTCGGAGAGCACGACGGTGACGGTCTCGCCGCTGATCTCGCGGAGCATCGCGGCGTAGGCGCGCGCGGTGTAGTGGTCGGTCGCGATGACCAGGCCGCCGGCGTCGGGCACGGCGCGCCGCACCTCGGTGAGGCGGGTGTTGGCGGCGCGGAGGACCGAGGGGATCCAGTCGCCCTTCGGGTCCAGCGCGGTCCGCCAGGCCTGCGAGGTGATGTCCTTGGTGTTGCCCTCGCCGAGCCGCGCCTCCATCTCGTCGCCGGCCTTCGACTTCCAGCGCATCTGCCCGGCGTAGACCATGAACAGCACCGGCCGGACGACGCCGTCCGCGAGCGCGCGGCCGTAGCCGTAGGCGTAGTCGGTGAGCGAGGTGCGGATGCCCTCCTCGTCCGGCAGGTAGCTGACGAACGGGATCGCCGCCGTGTCCGAGCGGAACGGCGTCCCGGTCAGCGAGAGCCGGCGGACCGCGGGCTCAAAGGCCTCGCGCACCGCGTCGCCCCAGCTGAGGGCGTCGCCGGCGTGGTGCACCTCGTCGAGGATGACGAGGGTGCGGCCGGACAGGGTGAGCTCGCGGTGGAGCTCGGCGCGGACGGCGACCTGCGCGTAGGTGACGGCGACGCCGTGGTAGTGGCGGGCGTGGCGGCCCATGCGGTTGGTGAAGGTCGGGTCCAGGCGGATGCCGACGCGGTGCGCGGCCTCGGCCCACTGGCGCTTGAGGTGCTCCGTCGGAGCGACCACGGTGATCCGGTCGACCGTGCGGTTGTGCAGCAGCTCGGCGGCCAGCCGCAGCGCGAAGGTGGTCTTGCCCGCGCCCGGGGTCGCGGCGGCCAGGAAGTCGCGCGGCTCGTGCTGGAAGTAGGCCTCGAGCGCCTCCGCCTGCCAGGCGCGGAGCTTGTTCGCGGTACCCCACGGTGCCCTGCCCGGGAACGACGGGGACAGGTGCTCAGCGGCGGAGGTGCCGACCTGATGACCGAAGCTCGAGGGACTGTTCACGTGGACCGAATCTAGCCGACGCCTCCGACAGCGGCTCGGTCTCCGCGGCCCGCCGGGAGGCGCACGGCGTGTCGCGCCGTGCCACCGGCGGCCGGGTGCGGAGCATGATGGAGGGATGGTCGAGCAGCGTCATCCGTGGTCCCGCTACGTCGCCCTGGGCGACTCCTTCACCGAGGGGATCGGCGATCCCGAGCCCGGCAGCCCCGGCGGGCACCGCGGCTGGGCGGACCGCGTGGCGGAGGTCCTGGGCAGCCAGAACGAGGACTTCGCCTACGCCAACCTGGCGGTCCGCGGCCGCCTCCTGCAGCAGATCGTCGACGAGCAGGTCGAGCCCGCCCTGGAGCTGCGCCCCGACCTCATCACCATCTCCGCGGGCGGGAACGACGTCATCCGCCCGGGGACCGACCCCGACGACATCGCGTCCCGCTTCGAGTCGGGCCTCGCCCGGCTCCGCTCCGACGGGGCGACCGTCGTCCTCTTCACCGGAGTGGATGTGGGCTTCTCCCCCGTGTTCGGGCGGATCCGCGGGAAGGTCGCGATCTACAACGAGAACCTGCGGGCGCTGGCCAAGCGGTACGACTGCATCGTCGCCGACCAGTGGTCCCTCCAGGAGATCCAGGACGTGCGGATGTGGGCGCCGGACCGCCTGCACCTCAACCCGCACGGCCACCACGAGGTCGCGCGCATGGTCCTCGAGTCGCTGAACGTCGAGAACGACCTGCGCCCCCTGGCCCCGGAGCCGCTGCACGCCCGCACCTGGCGTGCCGCCCGCACGGAGGACATCCAGTGGGCGCGGGAGTACCTCGTGCCGTGGGTGCTGCGCCGCGTCCGCCACCAGTCCTCCGGCGACTTCATCACCGCCAAGCGGCCCTCCGCCGAGCGCTGGAGCACCGATCCCGCGGCCTCGGAGCCGGGCTCGGTCGTGCCGGGCAACGCGACGCCGGAGGAGGTCGCCGAGGACATCGCGACCGCGGGCGTGCGGATCATCGACGACCGGGCCGCGGATCCCCTGGCCTGATCCGCTCCCGGGAGGCGGCGGCTCGCCCCGCGCTCAGCCGAACAGCTCGGCCGGGTGGCCGAGGCGCCAGGCGAAGCCCGGGTCCTCGATCGACCCGTCGGCGACGAGGGGAAGCTCGTACGGGGTGCCGTTGACGTCGACGGTCGCGGTCCCCACGCGCTCGCCGTCGGCGACGGTCTCGAGCGGATCGAGGGCGACCGTGGTCGTCGTCGAGACCGCACCCCACACCAGCACGGACCGCGCCTCCGCGGTCTCGGCCGTCGCCGTCTCCCCCCAGGCGCTCGTGAGGGTGCCGTAGTCCTGGCCCTCGACGGTCAGCGGGACGGTCCGGAAGCCCGCCTCGACGGTCGGGACGAGGGTCAGCACGTCCGCGGCGAGCTGCGGGTGCGTGCGCGCGCCCACCACCACGCCGACGAGGGTGACCGGCCGGCCCTCGACGGTCGCGTCGAGCGAGAACAGCAGGCACGAGCCCGCCTCGTCGGTCGTCCCCGTCTTGATACCGTCCACTCCCGAGCGGCCGAGGAGCGAGTTGGTGTTGTCGACCTCGCCGACCCCCGGGATGACCGCGGTCGGCGTCGCGACGATCGGAGCGAGCACCGGGTCCGCGATCAGCAGCTCGCCCAGGCGCACCATCTCGGCCGTCGTGCTGACCGTCGCCGGCGAGAGCCCGCTGGTGTCGGCGAGGGAGGTCCGCTCGAGCCCCTGCCCGTCGAGCCAGCCGCGCGCCGCGGCGAGGAAGGCGTCCTCCGAGCCGTACGCCCAGATCGCGAGGGACTTCGCGTAGTTGTTCGCGGACGGGAGCATCATGGCGGTCAGCGCCTCCCGCTCGGTCAGCTGCAGACCCGCGGTGACCGGAGCGTTCGAGCCGTTCTCGGCCAGGGTGTCGTTGTAGTACTGCACGTCCGCGCTCGTGAAGGTGATGGTCTCCCCGTCCGTCCCCGCCGCGATCGGCTTCGCCGCGAGGACGACGAGAGCGGTGACGACCTTGGCGATGCTCCCCGTCGGCACGGTTCCGGTGGAGCCGTAGCGGGCGAGCAGCCCGTCCTCCTCCGTCCCGTCGATGCCCACGGCCGCCACGGCGCCGGAGCCGTAGGCCGGCCAGGCCGGAGCGGGCGCGTCGACGGTGCTCGAGACGGGGTCCACCGCGACGGCGCTCGCCGTCGGCAGCTCCGCGGTCGCCGCGTTGGTCGCGTAGGCACCGCCTCCACCGACCAGCACGGTCGCAGCGACGAGACCGGCGACGACCGCCCCGCGCCGTCGACGGGGTCGCGGCTCCGGCGCGGCGGGCTCCCCGAACAGGTCGAGGGCGTCGTCGGATCGGGTCGGGGAGGTCACCCCGTCATCGTACGGGCGGGCCTCTCACCCGTCCCGGACGCCGCCCCGTCGTCGGACGCGGCGGGTGACGCGCGGCACCGACCCCGATCCCGCGTCGCGAGCGTCAGCGGCGGGTCACCGCCGGGCCGCCGAGCGCCGGAGCCCGGCGGTCAGCGCCCGCGGGTCAGCGCCCACAGTGCGACGGCGCTCGCCGAGGCCACGTTGAGCGAGTCGACGCCGTGCAGCATCGGGATGGTGACGACGGTGTCCGAGGCGTCCAGCGCCGCGCGGCTGAGCCCGTCCCCCTCGGCGCCCAGGACGATCGCGACGCGCTCGGGGCGAGCCGCCGCGTACTCGTCGAGCGGCACCGCGTCCGGAGCGAGCGCCAGCGCGGCGACCGAGAACCCGGCCTCCTCCAGAGCGCGGCGAGCCGGTGCCCACTCGGGGGTGCGCGTCCACGGCACCTGCAGGACCGTGCCCATGCTCACCCGGACGCTGCGCCGGTACAGGGGGTCCGCGCAGCGCGGCGTCACGAGGACCGCGTCCGCGCCCATGCCGGCCGCGGCGCGGAAGACGGCGCCGACGTTGGTGTGGTCGACCAGGTCCTCCAGGATCACGACGAGGCGCGCGCCCTCCAGCAGCTCGGCCATCGGCCGCAGCGGCGGACGGTGCATCGAGGCGAGCGCTCCGCGGTGGAGGTGGAACCCGGTCAGCTCCTCGATCAGCGGATCCGGCGCCACGAAGACCGGCACCTCGGGGTGACGCTCGAGCACCCCGGCCGCGTCCGGCAGCCGCTTCTCCTGCACCAGGACCGAGCGGGGGCGGTGCCCGGCGTCGAGCGCCCGCTCGATCACCTTGGCCGACTCGGCGATGTACAGACCGCCCTCCGGCTCCAGCACCCGCCGCAGCGCCACGTCGGTGAGGCGGTGGTAGTCGGCGAGGAGCGGGTGGTCGAGGTCGGTGATGTGCACGATCGGCATCCCGGCAATCTAGGGCACGGCGCGGACTAAACTCGTCCAGGGGCCGCTCGAACGGCCCTCGAAGGAGGCGCGGATGGAGTCGAGTCCGACACCGGTCGCCGAGGGCCCCGAGGCGCTCGCGGTCGAGCAGGCCGTCGAACTCCTCAGCGGGCGCCGCATCGCCGCCGTCACCGGCGCGGGCATGAGCACCGACTCGGGCATCCCCGACTACCGCGGAGCCGGGGCACCGGTGCGCAGCCCGATGACCTACTCCCAGTTCGTCGCCGATCCCGACTACCGCCGCCGGTACTGGGCCGGCAGCCAGCTCGGCTGGCGCCGCTTCACCAGCACGCTCCCCAACGACGGCCACCGGGCCCTGGCCCGGCTCGAGGAGCGCGGCCTGCTCACGGGCGTCGTCACCCAGAACGTCGACGGCCTGCACGTCCGGGCCGGCTCGCGCCGCGTCGTGGATCTGCACGGCTCGGCGGACCGTGTGCGCTGCATGACCTGCGGCCAGTACTTCGCCCGCGACGCGGTGGCCGAGCGGATCGAGGCGCTCAACCCCTGGCTCGACGACCCCGACGTCTCCTCCCTCAACCCCGACGGCGACGCCGAGGTCCACGACGTCTCGGCGATGACCGTCCCCGAGTGCACGGTCTGCGGCGGGATCCTGAAGCCGGACATCGTCTTCTTCGGCGAGTTCATCCCGACCGAGCGGTTCGAGGAGGCGCGCGCCATCGTCGCGGGCGCCGACGCCCTGCTCGTCGCCGGCTCGTCGCTCGTGGTCAACTCCGGCATCCGCTTCCTCGAGATCGCCCGTCGCGCCCGGATGCCGATCGTGATCGTCAACCGCGGCACCACCAAGGGCGACTCGCGCGCGAGCATCAAGATCGACGGCGGCACCAGCGAGGTGCTCCGCGAGCTCGCCGAGCGCCTGCCCGCGCGCCGCACCGCCGCCCTCTGAGCTCCCGCCCGCTCCGCACCCGACCTCCCGAGAGGCCCCTGTGACCCAGCTCACCCTCGTCCGCCACGGCCAGACCGACTGGAACGCCGCCCGGCGCATCCAGGGCAGGAGCGACATCCCGCTCAACGCGACCGGGCGCGCCCAGGCGCGGGCGGCGGCGCGGCTGCTCGCCGACCGGCGCTTCGACGCGGTGGTCGCCAGTCCGCTGCAGCGCGCCTTCGACACCGGAGCGATCATCGCGCGCGGTCTCGGACTCGACGAGCCGCTGGCGGTGCCGGGCCTGGCCGAGCGCGCCTACGGCGAGGCGGAGGGGATGACCGGTCCCGAGCTCGCCGAGCGCTTCCCCGGAGGCATCGAGCGCGCGCCGATCCCCGGCTGCGAGACCCGCGCCGAGGTCGTCGAGCGGGCGACCGCCGCGCTGCTCGAGGTGGCCGAGCGCTTCCCCGACGCGTCCGTCGTCGTCGCCACGCACGGTGCGGTCATCGGCAGCCTGATCCGCGCGCTCAGCAGCGAGGACCTCCCCGTGCACGGCGTCTCGGTCGGCAACGGCTCCCGGCACGACTTCGCGATCGTCGACGGGGCACTGCGCATCGTCGGCGTCGACGACTCCGGCGACGTGGTCGTGGCGGACGTCGACCTCGACGACGTGCTCAGCCCGGCCCCGGGAGCCTGACGGCCCGCCTCCGGAGGCGGTCCGATCGCCGGACCGCGTCAGCGCCGGCCGAGGTCCTGCAGGAGCCCGAAGAGCACCCGGGCGGAGTCGCGCCAGGAGAAGGCCGCGGCCCGCTCCCTGGCCCGGGCCGAGTGCGTCCGCCACACGGCGCCGTCCTCGAGCGACCGCACACCGTCCGCGATGCCCTTCGCGCTCGACGGGTCGACGTACACGGCGGCGTCCTGGGCGATCTCGCGGAAGATCGGGATGTCGCTCACCACGACCGGCGTCCCGAGCGCCATCGCCTCGACCAGCGGGATCCCGAAGCCCTCGTCCCTGCTCGCCGTCACGAGAGCGGTCGCCCGCGCGAGCACCGCACGGTACTCCGCGTCCGGCGCCCCCTGGTGGAACACCAGCTCCGCGGTCGGCGCCAGGGCCCGGAGCGTCTCGACGGTCTCGTCGCTCGCCCGGCTCATCAGGTGCAGCTCGTAGTCGGGCAGCAGCCGCATCGCGCGCGCGAGCGTCTCGACGTTCTTGTAGGGCATGAACGAGCCCATGTAGACGAGCGAGCGCGCGGCCGACCGGTCGGGCAGAGATCCCGCCAGGGCGGCGCTCGCCTCGTCGGGCTCGGTCGCCGCGTTCGGGACGACGACCACCGGCCGGGTGGTGAGGCGGTGGGAGCGGATCAGGTCGCGGGTCGTCTCCGAGACGGTGACCACCGCGTCGGCGCGCTGGAGGAGCCTCCGCTGCGGCCACCAGGCGAGGTGGTAGAGCCGCCAGAGCGCGCGCACGGGAGCGGCCAGGTCGCGCGGCGGGGTGCGGTGGCGGTAGTAGATGAGGTCGTGCACGGTCAGGACGAGCCGGTAGCGGCGGCCGAGCGAGCCCATGGTCTGCATCGGCGAGAAGACCACGTCGGGCCGCAGCCGGTTCACCAGCAGCGCGACGAACGGCTCGAACAGGCTGGTCGGCCCGGTCACGCGCTCCCACGGGAGCGACGGGAGCATCGCGAGCTGGCGGCGGTCGCTGATCAGCATGGTCACGTCGTGCAGCTTCGCGAGCTCGCGGACGAGCTCCGCGGTGTAGCGGCTGATCCCGTCGTGCCGCTCGAGCCGGGTGTACCGGCAGTCGACGACGATCCTCATCGGTCGATCCCCTCCTCGAGGGCCGTCCGCAGCACGGCGGCGGCCTCGTCCGGCGTCTCGTAGTGGATCAGGTGGCCGACTCCGTCGATGACGTGCAGGCGGGCGTGCGGCAGCCTCTCGAGCAGGCGGTACTGCGCCGGGAGCGGAGTGATGTCGTCCTGCGCCGCGGCGATCAGCTGGGTCGGCACGCCGATCCGGGAGGCGTACTCGCCGACGTCGTGCGAGACGGAGGCGCGGAACGCCTCGAGGACCGTGTCGCGGGAGGCGAAGGCGCTGAAGTACCGGTCGTGCTGGTCGTGCACGAAGCGTCGCAGCGCCGGCTCCTTCGTCTTCACCATCGCCAGGCTCATCACCCGCACGATCAGCGGGTCGCTGAGCAGGCGGCGTCCGAGGGGCCCCGGCAGGAGCGCGCCGAGCCGGTAGTAGAGGACGGCGAGCCTGGTCAGGACTCCGCGGGGACCCTGCAGGGCGGGCGCGCCGATCGGGTTGACCAGCACCAGGAGCGGAGCGGGCAGCCCGTCGGCGACGGCCGCGGCCGCGACGATCGAGCCGAAGGAGTGGCCGAGGACGGCCGCCTCGCCGCGGAGCCCCAGCGTGTCGAGGAAGGAGCCGAGCCAGGAGGCGTAGCCGTCCACGTCGTGCGGCAGGCGCGTCATCGGGGTCGAGGCGCCGAAGCCGGGCAGGTCGGGAGCGACGACCCGCACGTCCGCTCCCCCGGCGAGCAGACGGGCGACGACGGGCTCGAGGCCGTGGTGCTCGCCGCGGAACCCGTGCACCAGCACGAGGACGGTCGAGGCGTCCGGAGCGCCGTAGGTCCAGTAGGCGGTGCGGGATCCGGCGACGTCCACCGCGGCCTCGCGGACGGGGACACGGCCGAGATCGGAGGCGTAGGGGGAGGGAGTGGTCATCGCGTTCCTTATCGTAGGGAAAGCCCGTCGAAGATCTGGCCGCAACGCCTTGCGTGGCCTCGATCCGAGCCGGGAGCATGATCACGCGCTCGCAACACGGCGCACCGCCCACCCGTCTCGCGAGACGGTCATCCGCTCAGGCAGCAGCAGAAGGAGCACCGTGAGCTTCACGTCGCCGATCCAACTCCCCGGACTCGCCCTCGACCCCCAGTGGTACCGCCGGGCGGTGTTCTACGAGGTGATGATCCGGTCGTACTACGACTCCAACGGCGACGGCGCCGGCGACATCAACGGGCTCGCCTCCAAGCTCGACTACCTGCAGTGGCTCGGGATCGACGCCCTCTGGCTCCCGCCGTTCTACATGTCGCCTCTGCGCGACGGCGGCTACGACGTCTCCGACTTCAAGGCGATCCTCCCCGAGTTCGGCACGATGGAGGACTTCCGCGACCTCGTGCGGAAGGCCCACGAGCGCAACATGCGCATCGTGATGGACTTCCCGCTCAACCACACCAGCGACCAGCACGAGTGGTTCCAGCAGTCCCGGTCCGACCCCGAGGGCCCCTACGGCGACTTCTACGTCTGGAACGACACCGACGACAAGTGGCCGGACATCCGCATCATCTTCGTCGACACCGAGGACTCGAACTGGGCCTTCGACGCCGAGCGCCGCCAGTTCTACTTCCACCGCTTCTTCTCGCACCAGCCGGATCTCAACTTCGAGAACCCCGCCGTGCACGAGGCGATCCACGACGTGGTCAAGTTCTGGCTCGACCTCGGCGTCGACGGCATCCGGCTCGACGCGATCCCCTACCTCTACGAGTCCGACGAGGGCAACGGAGAGGGCGAGCCGCCCACCCACGAGTTCATCAAGAACCTCCGCACCATGGTCGACCGCGACTACCCCGGCCGCATCCTGATCGCCGAGGCGAACCAGTGGCCGCGAGAGGTCGCCGCGTTCTTCGGCACGGAGGAGGAGCCCGAGTGCCACATGGCGTTCGACTTCCCGGTCATGCCGCGCATCTTCTACTCCCTCCGCGCGCAGACGGCGAACGAGCTGAAGAAGGTGCTCTCCGAGACGTTCGACATCCCCAGCGGCGCCGCCTGGGGCGTGTTCCTCCGCAACCACGACGAGCTCACGCTCGAGATGGTGTCCGAGGAGTACCGCCAGGCCATGTACGGCTGGTACGCCTACGACCCGCGGATGCGCTCCAACATCGGCATCCGCCGCAGGCTCGCGCCGCTTCTGGACAACTCGCGCGCCGAGCTCGAGCTGATCAACGCCCTGCTCTTCTCCCTCGCCGGCAGCCCGTTCCTGTACTACGGCGACGAGATCGGCATGGGCGACAACATCTGGCTCAACGACCGCGACGCGTCGCGCACGCCGATGCAGTGGACGCCCGACCGCAACGCCGGCTTCTCGGCCGCCGACCCCGGCAAGCTCGTGCAGCCGATCGTCCAGTCGCTCGTCTACCACTACAACCAGGTCAACGTGGAGGCGCAGCTGGCGCAGTCCCGCTCCCTGCTGCACTGGATGCGGAACGTCCTGCACGTGCGCCGCGGCCACCCGGCGTTCGGCCTGGGGTCGATGCGCGTCCTCGAGACGGACCACGAGTCGGTGCTCGCCTTCGTGCGGGACTACGCCGGCTCGGGCTCCGAGATGGGCGACCAGCCCGAGGAGGTGCTCTGCGTCTTCAGCTTCAACCACAACCCGGTCTCGGTGACGATCACCGACCCCGAGAACCCCGGATCGACGCTGAGCGACCTGTTCGGCGGCGGCCGCTTCCCCGGATTCTCGGACGACGGCACGCTGACGATGACGCTCGGCACGCAGGGCTTCTTCTGGCTCCACGTCGCCAAGGCGCACGAGGCCCGCTGACCCGGCAGCACGCCGAGGGGCCTCCGGCCGATGTCGGAGGCCCCCTTTAGGCTGTCGGCGTGAGCACCACCGGAACGACCGAGACGCAGACCGAGCCGATGCTGTTCGACGACGCCGAGCGGGCGCTCGTCCCCTCCGAGGGGGCGCGGTGGTTCGACCTGCTGGCCGTGTTCGACCTCGAGACCACCGGCATCGACGTCCGCACGAGCCGCATCGTCACCGCGCACGTCGGCGTGATCGACGCGGCGGGCGAGCCGATTGAGGGCACGACCTGGCTCGCCGATCCCGGCGTGGAGATCCCGGCGGGCGCCTCCGCCGTCCACGGGATCAGCACCGAGCACGCCCGCGCGCACGGCCGCCCCGCCGGCGAGGTCGTGGCCGAGATCTCCGAGGCGCTGCGCTCGCTCCTCGCCCGCGGCATCCCGGTCGTCGTCTACAACGCCCCCTACGACCTCTCGCTCCTCGCCCACGAGGCGCGCCGCTGGGGCGTGCCCGTGCTGCTCGACCCGAGCCCCGTCGTCGATCCGCTCGTGATCGACAAGGCGGTGGACCGCTACCGCAAGGGCAAGCGCACCCTGACCCTCGCCGCCGAGCACTACGGCGTCGCCCTCACCGAGGCGCACGACGCGGGCGCGGACGCGATCGCGGCGGGTCGGGTCGCCCAGGCGCTGGGCCGCGCCTTCGCCGACGAGCTCGGAGTCGGCGCGGAGGCCCTGCACGCGCTCCAGGTCGACTGGTGCCGCACCCAGGCCGAGTCCTTCCAGGAGTACATGCGCCGCGTCCGCGACGAGTCCTTCGTCGCCGACGGGGGCTGGCCGGTCCGCCACTGACCCCTCAAGTCAACGTGCGCCCCTCGCGCAGGAGCGCCACGTACTCCGCGATCCGCCGCTCCCGCGTCGCCGCCCGCTTCAGCTGCGAGAGGCGGAAGAGGAACGCGAAGCGCTTCTGCCCGCCGACGGTCGCGAAGAAGGCCAGGGCCTGCGGATCCGCGTCGAGCGCCCGCTGGAAGTCGTCCGGCACCTCCGGATCGCACTGCCGGTAGGCCGCGTCCCAGCGCCCGTCGGCGCGTGCCCGCTCGACCTCGGCCAACCCGCCCGGCAGCATCCGGCCCTCCGCCAGCAGCCGTGCGACGTGATCGCGATTGACCTTGGACCACGGGCTAGCGCGACGCCGCGGGGTGAAGGCCTGGAGCTTGAACTGCTCGTCGAAGGCTCCCGCCTGACCGTCGATCCAGCCGTGGCAGAGCGCGATGTCGAGCGCCTCGGCGTAGGTGATCCCCGGATCGACGGCGGCCTTCTTCCGCAGCTTCAGCCGGACTCCGTCCGGGTCGGGCTCGCCGCGGAGGTAGGCGTCCCACTCTTCAGGAGTCGTGAACGGCAGGATCGGCTTGTCGGCGAAGGACACCATGCCGGGACGCTACCGCGCCGGCTCCCCGACGGCCACGGCCCGCCCGTCGGCGCAAGCCCTCGCTCCGCGGACCGCGGCGCTGTGGGATCGGGTGAGCACGTGTTCCCCCTCCCCCCCCTCTCGCAAGGAGAAGTCATGCCCACGATCCGCACGGTCACCGTCCTCGGCAGCGGAGTGCTCGGCTCCCAGATCGCCTTCCAGTCGTCCTTCCACGGCTTCGCCGTCACCGTCTACGACCTCTCCGACGACATCCTCGAGTCGGCGCGCGAGCGGCTCCGCGGTCTCGCGGGCGTCTACGAGTCGGTGCCCGGCGGCGTCGCCGGCGGACCGCAGGAGGCGCTCGACTCCCTCCGCCTCACCTCCGACCTCGCGGAGGCTGTCGCCGACGCCGACCTCGTGATCGAGGCCGTCCCCGAGGACCTGGGCCTGAAGCAGGAGCTGTACGGCCGCCTGGGTGCGCTCGCTCCCGAGCGCACGGTCTTCGCGACCAACTCGTCCACGCTGCTCCCCAGCGACCTGAAGGCCTCGACCGGCCGACCCGACCGGTTCCTCGCGCTGCACTACGCCAACCACGTCTGGGCGCAGAACACGGCCGAGATCATGGGGACGGCGGACACGGACCCCGCCGTGGTCGACGCCGTCGTGGAGTTCGCCGTCTCCAGCGGCCTCGAGCCCATCAGGCTGCAGAAGGAGAAGGCCGGCTACGTCCTGAACTCGCTGCTGGTGCCGCTCCTCAACGCCGCGTCGGGTCTGCTCATGGGCGGCTACGCCGACCACGAGACCATCGACAAGACCTGGAGGATCGGCACCGGCGCCCCTCTCGGACCCTTCCAGATCTTCGACGTCGTCGGTCTGCGGACCGCCTACAACATCGCCGCCGCGGCCCCGGACGAGGCCTCCCAGGCCTTCGCCGCCCACCTGAAGACGGAGTACCTCGATCGCGGCCGCCTCGGAACGGCCACCGGAGAGGGCTTCTACCGCTACTGAGGACCGCCCCGCGGGAACGACGAAGGGCCCCCGACCGCGAGGTCGAGGGCCCTTCGAGGAGTGCTACTTGCCGAAGTTCTTGTAGCGGCTGTTGAACTTCTCGACGCGGCCGGCCGAGTCCATGATGCGCTGCTTGCCCGTGTAGAACGGGTGCGAGGCGGAGGAGATCTCGACGTCGATGACGGGGTAGGTCACGCCGTCGAGCTCGATCGTCTTGCTGCTCTTCGCGGTCGAACGGGTGAGGAAGGTCTCACCGGACGCGAGGTCGCGGAAGACGATCGCGGAGTACTCGGGGTGGATATCGGTCTTCATGGTCGTGTCCTGTCGTCGATGGTCCTGAACCGCACCTGTCGTCGACGGGAACGGGTGGATGAGGGCGGGCGCACCGCGAACGGGCCCGAACCAGCTACCGAGAATACCAGACCGGCAGCGCGCGCAGAAGTCGCGCCGCGCCCGGACCCCGGAGCCGGGGTCAGCCGCGGGCGCGGGCCGAGAAGCGCCCGTTCTCGCGGGTGAGAGCGATGTCGAGCCCGAAGGTCTCGGCGAGCGTCGCCTCGGTCAGGGACTCGGCCAGCGGGCCCGCCGCCACCACCGCTCCGTCGCGGAGGAGCAGGGCGTGGGTGAAGCCGTCGGGGATCTCCTCGACGTGGTGGGTCACCATCACGATCGCGGGCGACGCCGGGTCCTTCGCGAAGCCGCCCAGCAGCTGGACGAGCTCCTCGCGGGCGCCGAGGTCGAGGCTCGCGGCCGGCTCGTCGAGCAGGAGCAGCTCGGGGTCGGTCATGATCGCGCGGGCGATCTGGACGCGCTTCTGCTCGCCGTCCGAGAGCGTCCCGAAGGTGCGCTCGGCGAGGTGCTCGAGCTTCCACTCGGACAGCACGCGGCGGGCGCGGCGCTCGTCGATCGCGTCGTAGCCCTCGTTCCAGCGGCCGGTGACGGCGTAGGCGGCGGTCATCACGACGTCGAGCACGCTCTCGCCCGCCGGGAGGCGGCGGGCCATCGCGGTCGAGGCGTAGCCGATGCGCGGGCGCAGCTCGAACACGTCGACCCGGCCGAGGGTCTCCTCGAGCAGGTGCGCGGCACCGGTCGAGGGGTAGTTCTGCGCGGCCGCGATCTGCAGGATCGAGGTCTTGCCCGCCCCGTTGGGGCCGAGGATCACCCAGCGCTCGTCCTCGGCCACGTCCCACGACACGTGGTCGAGGATCCGCTTGCCGTTCCGGACGAAGGACACATCGACGAACGAGACAACGCTGGGCATGGGAGCCATTCTAAAGGAGGCGGCCGGGAGGCTCAGACGAGCGAGTCGTAGATCGCCCGGGTGTCCCGCGCGATCTGCGTCCAGCTGAAGTGGCTCTGCGCGCGCTCGCGGCCCGCGGCGCCCATCCGCTTCGCCGTCTCCGGGTCGGCGACGACCTCGGCGAGGGCGGCGGCCAGGTCGGCGACGTAGCGCTCCGGGTCCACGGGGGTGCCGGTGCCGTCGGTGACCTGCTCGATCGGGACCAGACGGCCGGTCACGCCGTCGTCGACGACCTCCGGGATGCCGCCGGTCGCCGTCCCGACGACCGCCGCACCGCAGGCCATCGCCTCGAGGTTGACGATGCCGAGGGGCTCGTAGATCGAGGGGCAGACGAACGTGGTCGCGTTCGTCAGGACCGCGGAGAGCTGGTGGCGCGGCAGGTGCCGGTCGATCCAGACGACGCCGGTGCGCTCCTCCTGGAGGCTGCGGACGAGGGAGGTGACCTCGGCCATGATCTCGGGGGTGTCGGGGGCGCCCGCGCAGAGCACGAGCTGCACCTCGGGAGGCAGGGTCGCCGCGGCGCGGAGCAGGTAGGGCAGGCCCTTCTGCCGGGTGATGCGGCCGACGAAGACCACGGAGGGGCGCGAGGGGTCGATGCCCAGCTCGGCGAGGACGGCCTCGTCCTCGACCGGGTGCCAGGCGTCGAGGTCGATGCCGTTGTAGACCACGTGGACCTTCGCCGGGTCCAGGGCCGGGTAGGAGCGGAGGATGTCCTCGCGCATGCCGCCGGACACCGCGATCACGGCGTCGGCGTTCTCGTACGCCTCCCGCTCGATCCAGCTCGAGACGCGGTAGCCGCCGCCGAGCTGCTCGGCCTTCCACGGACGCAGCGGCTCGAGGCTGTGCGCCGAGACCACGTGCGGGATGCCGTGCAGGAGCTGGGCGAGACGCCCCGCGGCGTTGGCGTACCAGGTGTGGGAGTGGACCAGGTCGGCCCCCGCCGCGTCCTGCGCGATCTGCAGGTCGACCCCGAGGGTCTGCAGCGCGCCGTTCGCCTCGGCGAGCTCCGCGGGGACGGAGTACGCGAACGTGCCCTCCTCCTCGCGCGGCGCGCCGAAGCAGCGCACCACGACCTCCAGGTCGCTGCGCAGCGCCTTGGTGAGCTCGGCCACGTGGACACCGGCTCCCCCGTACACCTCGGGCGGGTATTCCTTGGTCAGCAGATCGACTCGCACCCCCGAACCGTAGTACAGGGCGCTCCCCCGGCGACAGCCGGGGTCCACGGGGAAGCCCGAGCCCCTACTGTGGTGCCATGCAGTCAAAGAAGATCTTCGGCATCGTCCTCGCCGGCGGCGAGGGAAAGCGCCTCATGCCCCTCACGGCGGACCGGGCCAAGCCCGCGGTGCCGTTCGGCGGGCAGTACCGGCTGATCGACTTCGCGCTGTCCAACCTGATCAACTCCGGTCTCACCCAGATCGTCGTGCTGACGCAGTACAAGTCGCACTCGCTCGACCGCCACGTCTCGCAGACCTGGCGCCTCTCCGGGCTCCTGAACTCCTACGTCGCCTCGGTCCCCGCGCAGCAGCGCCTGGGCAAGCGCTGGTTCAGCGGCTCGGCCGACGCGATCCTGCAGAGCCTCAACCTGATCCGCGACGAGAAGCCCGACATCGTCGTCGTGGTCGGCGCCGACCACGTCTACCGCATGGACTTCTCGCAGATGATCGACGCGCACATCACGTCCGGTGCGAAGGCGACCGTCGCGGCCATCCGCCAGCCGATCGAGCTCGCGGACCAGTTCGGCGTCATCCAGCTCGCCGGTGACGAGGCGGGCGACGGCATCGTCCCGACGATGATCTCCGAGTTCCTCGAGAAGCCCAAGGACGCCGTCGGCCTGGCCGACTCCCCGCACGAGGTCCTCGCCTCGATGGGCAACTACGTCTTCGACGCGGACGCCCTGATCGACGCGGTCATCCGCGACGGCGAGTCCTCCACGTCGGACCACGACATGGGCGGCGACATCATCCCCGACTTCGTCGCGCGCGGCGAGGCCGGCGTCTACGACCTCAAGCTCAACGACGTCCCCGGCTCGACCGACCGCGACCGCTACTACTGGCGGGACGTCGGCACCATCGACTCCTTCTTCGAGGCCCACCAGGACCTCATCTCGGCGCTGCCGGTCTTCAACCTCTACAACCAGCAGTGGCCGATCTTCTCGTCGCAGCTGAACTCCCCTCCGGCCAAGATCGTCCGCGACGGCAAGGGCAACATGGGATCGACGGTCGACTCGGTCGTCTCGCTCGGCACCGTGATCTCGGGCGCGCACATCGAGCGCAGCGTCGTCGGGCCCTGGACGGTCATCGAGTCGAACGCGACGGTCACCGACTCGGTGGTCTTCGACAAGGTCCGCATCGGCCCGGACGCGCTGGTCGTCCGCGCTATCCTCGACAAGGACGTCGTCGTCGAGCCCGGTGCTCGAGTCGGCGTGGACCACGACCGCGATCGCGAGCGCGGGTTCACCGTCACCGAGTCGGGCATCACCGTCGTCGGCAAGGGCGTCGTCGTCCACCCGTAGCACCCCCGCGGGTCGAGCTCTGCGCCCCGGCGCGCCCACCCGACCGATCGGACCGGCCCATGAGTGAGCGTCCTGCGACGCCTGCCCGCTTCCTCGTCGTCCTCGACGCGGACTCCACCCTCCTCCAGGACGAGGTGATCGAGCTCCTCGCGGTGCACGCCGGCTCCGAGGAGCGCGTCGCCGCCGTCACGGAGCGGGCGATGCGCGGCGAGCTCGACTTCGGCGAGAGTCTCCGCGAGCGGGTCGCCACTCTCGCCGGGGTCCCGGAGTCGGTGCTCCCCGGTGTGAGCTCGGGCGTCCGCGTCACGCCCGGCGCCGCCGAGCTCGTGGCCGGCGTCCACGCCGCCGGCGGCCGCATCGGTGTGGTGTCCGGAGGGTTCCACGAGGTCCTCGACCCGGTCGCCGGTGCGCTCGGCCTCGACTTCGTCCGGGCCAACCGCCTCTGCTGCGGGGACGGCCTGCTGACCGGAGCGGTCGACGGGGCGGTCATCGACGCCGCGGCCAAGGCGGAGGCGCTCCGCGAGTGGGCGGCGGTCTCGGGCGTCCCGCCGCAGCGCACGATCGCCGTCGGCGACGGTGCGAACGACCTGGAGATGATGGCGGTCGCCTCCCTCGCGGTCGCCTTCAACGCCAAGCCCCTGGTGCGCGAGCGCGCCGACCTCGTCATCGGCGGCCTCGACCTGTCGCAGCTGCTGCCTGTCCTCGGCCTCCGCGGCTGAGACCCGCCTCCCCCGGCCTCAGGAAGGTCAGCGGCCCGCGATCGCGACGAGTCCGGCGCAGCCGAGCGCCAGCGCCCAGCTGACGAGCGAGCCCACCAGGAAGTACTCCGCCTTCTCGCCGCTGCCGCCGTCGCGGGAGATCTCGGGGAAGCGCACGATCCCCTTGGCCGCGAGCACGGCACCGGCGAGGCCGATCGCTCCGGCGAGCGTGAGACCGGCGATCAGCAGCCGCTCCAGCGGTCCGATCGTGCGCCCGCCCTGGAGGTCCGGCAGGCGGGCGTCGGCCGGCTCCCGACGCGCGAACCGCTCGCTCCAGCGCGGACGCGGCGCGGGCTCGGCCTGCGGGAGCTCGCGGAACAGCGCCGCCCGCACGATCACGTTGCCGCTCTCCAGCAGGAAGAGCCCGGCTCCGACCGCCAGAGCGAGCTGCTCGATCGGAGGGAGCGTGCTCGCGACGGTGGTCGGCGCGAGCGGCCCCGTCGGGACGCCGACTGCGCGGTCGACAGCGGTCAGCACCAGGACCGCCGCGACGAGGGCGACGGCCGGACGCAGACCCCCTGGCGGCCGCGCGTTCTCGACGGTCGTGGTCGTCAGCAGCCAGGCTCCGGCCAGGACGACGACGATCGCCGCACCGAGCGGCGGGGCTCCGACGAGGAGCGCTGCGGTCACGGCTGCGGCGGCGAGCACGGGGATCGCGAGGAGGGCCGCACGGCGGCGGAGGTGCGTGCGCGCGAGGTCGCCGAGGCCGATCACGGCGAGCAGCAGCGCCGTCAGCACGTCTCCTCCAGCAGGCGCGCGCCGGCGAGGAGGGCGCCCGCTCCCGCGCGCCGCAGCGCCTGCGAGACGGCGGGCTGCGAGATCGACTCCTGCTCACCCAGCTCCTTCTGCGACGCTCCGCGCAGGCTCCCCAGCACGAGTCGGCGATCGCGCGCGCTGAGCGCTCCGACCAGCGCGTCGCGGGAGAGGAGGTAGGCGTTGACGGCCGCCTCGCCGGAGTCCCCGTCGGCGTCCCCGGCGACGAACCATCCGCGGGCCGTGGGCACGGCACCGTCCTCGAGCGCGTGGGCGCGATCGATGGCCTCGCGCGCGCGCCACCAGCCGGACCCGTCCTCGAGGTCCCCGGCGATCCCCGACCCGACCACCCGCACCTCACCCAGGCCGATGCCCGCGCGGCAGTCGACGCCGGCCGGGAGCGAGAGGCGCGCCTGCAGCGTCGCCCGGAGCGCGGCGTGGACGGAGGGGTAGATCGCCTGGAACTCGTCGCCGACCGTCGGGTGCAGGGGCTGGATCGCCGGGACCGCGGCCTCCACCTCGGCGAAGCCCCGCTCGATCTCGCGCTGAGCACCCGCCCGGTCGACGAGGGAGCGGGAGGTCACCAGGTCCAGGAGCACGGCGACGACATCAGAGGAGGTCATCGCATAAGCCTAGAGCTTATATCCGTCGGATATAAGCCCAGGGCTTATCGGTCAGTGGCCCATCCCGAGGCCGCCGTCGACCGGGATCACGGCACCCGAGATGTACGCCGCCTCGTCGCCGGCCAGCCAGCGCGTGACCTTCGCGACCTCGGCAGCGGTGCCGTAGCGGGCGAGCGGGATGCTCTTCCGGTACTCCGCCTGCTGCTCCGGCGAGAGCTCGGCGGTCATGTCGGTCTCGATGAAGCCGGGAGCGACGACGTTGGCGGTGATGTTGCGGGCGCCGAGCTCGCGGGTCAGCGAGCGGGCGAAGCCCACGAGGGCGGCCTTCGACGAGGAGTAGTTGATCTGGCCCGGCGACCCGTAGAGGCCGACCACGCTGGAGATGAGGACGACGCGGCCGAAGCGCTGCTTGAGCATCCCCTTCGATGCGCGCTTGACGACGCGGAACGCCCCGGTGAGGTTCGTGTCGACGACGGACGTGAAGTCCTCCTCCGTCATGCGCAGCAGCAGGGTGTCGCGGGTGATGCCCGCGTTCGCCACCAGGATCTCGACCGGGCCCAGCTCCGCCTCGACCTGCGTGAACGCGGCGTCGATGGAGGCGGCGTCGGTCACGTCCGCGACGACGGTGAGAGAGCCCTCCGGACCGGATCCCGAGCGCGCGGTCACGGCGACCCGGTGACCGGCGGCCACGAACTCCTGGGCGATGGCGAAGCCGATCCCCCGGTTGCCCCCGGTGACGAGGACGGTGCGCGGCGTGGTCATGGTGTCCCTCCTGCCGGCGCTCGTGCGGCGCCGGGCGACCCGTACATCCTAGAGGCGCGTCGCGCAACAGATTCCGGGATGAGGCCCTCCCGGCCTGCACCCGCCCGCCGCGACGTAGGCTTGCAGCGCTGTGAAACCACGCGAGACACTCACCTCCCTACCGCCGTCGCCGAGCGCCGAGCGGCGCTCCCGCGCGATCAAGTACTCGATCGCGATGGGCATCAGAATGCTCTGCGTCATCTGCCTGCTCTTCGCCCACGGCTGGTGGCTGCTGTTCTTCGCCATCGGCGCCGTGGTCCTGCCCTACTTCGCCGTCGTGCTGGCCAACGTCGGCAGTGCGGGCGAGCGCGGCAACGTCGAGCGGCCGGGTGCGATCGTCCTCTCCCGGCCGGTCCCGCCGCCCCCCGCCCCCGACTCCGAGGCGCCGACCGGCCCCGAGGGCGGCGACCCGCGGGGAGACCGGCCGTGATCCCGCTCGGCCGGGTCCCCGACGCGCACGCCTGCTCCCGAGCGGGCTGCCCGCGGACGGCGACATTCGCGATCGAGTGGCGGAACCCGAGGATCCACGTGGAGGACCGTCGGAAGACCTGGCTGGCCTGCGGCGAGCACCTGGAGTTCCTGCGCGAGTTCCTCCTCGCCCGCGACTTCCCGCTCGAGGTGAAGCCGCTCTACACGGTCGATCGCGGAGCGGAACGATGAGCGGCGACGCGCCCCGTCCCTCCTGGCGCTTCGTCTTCTCGCGACGCTGGTTCGGCTACCTCGCTCTCGCGATCGTCTTCGCCGTCGCCTGCGTGCTGCTCTCGCGCTGGCAGGTCGCGCGGCTCGACCAGGCCGCCTCGACCAACCGGCTGGTCACCGCGAACTGGACCGCCGACCCGGTGGCGCTCGACGGGCTGCTCCCCGCCGGCTCCACGTGGGACGACGCCCTCGAGTACCGCCCGGTCGAGATCACCGGCGTCTACGAGACGCAGGGGCAGACCCTCGTCCGCAACCGGCCCTACAACGGCAACCCCGGCTTCGAGATCCTGACGCCGCTGCGGCTCGACGACGGCAGCGTGTTCGTCGTCGACCGCGGCTGGGTCCCCGTCGGCTCGACCCAGGACTCCCCCGACGCGATCCCCGCGCCGCCCGAGGGAGAGGTGACCGTCGTCGCCCGCCTGAAGCCCGCGGAGGGACGGATCGACGGACGCTCCGCACCGGCCGGCCAGATCGCCACGATCCAGCTCGATGACCTGTCGACGCAGCTGGACGAGCCCCTGCGGACCTCGGCGTACGGCCTGCTGGTCGCCGAGGCGCCGGCGCCGGTCGACGCTCCCCCGCTGGCCGCGATCAAGCCGGTCGCCGACGAGGGCCTGCACATCAGCTACGCGATCCAGTGGGTGCTGTTCGCCGTCATGGGCTTCGGCGGGCTCGGCTGGGCGATCCGCCACGAGTACCGAATCCGCAACGCAGACGACCCCGAGGTCGTGGCGGCCGAGGAGCGGCGCGAGGAGCGCCGCCGACGCCGCGGCCGCAGCGACTCCGAGGTCGAGGACGAGCTGCTCGACGCCCGCTAGGCGAGCGTGATCAGGTCGAGGTAGTCGGCCGCCCAGTGGTCCTCGGTGCCCTCCGGCATGATCAGGACGCGCTCGGGGTTCAGCGCCTCGACGGCTCCCTCGTCGTGGCTGACCAGGACGACCGCGCCCTCGTAGTGCGCGAGCGCGTCGAGGATCTCCTCGCGGCTCGCGGGGTCGAGGTTGTTGGTGGGCTCGTCGAGCAGGAGAACGTTCGCGCCCGAGACCACGATCATCGCCAGGGCGAGACGGGTCTTCTCCCCGCCGGAGAGGACCCCGGCCGGCTTGTGCGAGTCGTCCCCGGTGAACAGGAACGAGCCCAGGACCCGGCGCGCCTCGGTCTCGGTGAGGTTCGGGCTGGAGGAGACCATGTTCTCAAGCACCGAGCGCTTGACGTCGATCGTCTCGTGCTCCTGCGCGTAGTAGCCGATCCGGAGGCCGTGCCCGGCCTCGATCACTCCGGTGTCGGGCTGGTCGACACCGCCCAGGATGCGCAGGAGCGTCGTCTTGCCCGCTCCGTTGAGCCCCAGGATGACGACCTTGGAGCCGCGGTCGATCGCGAGGTCGACGGCGGTGAAGATCTCGAGCGAGCCGTAGCTCTTCGACAGGTTCTGAGCCTGCAGAGGGGTGCGACCGCAGGCGGACGGGGTCGGGAACCGGAGCTTCGCGACGCGGTCGACCGCGCGGACCTCCTCGAGCCCGCTGAGCATGCGCTCGGCACGCGCGACCATCTGGTGCGCCGCTGCGGCCTTCGAGGCCTTCGCGCCGAACTTGGCGGCCTGCAGCTGGAGGGCGCCGGCCTTCTTCTCGACGTTGACCCGCTCCTTCTTGCGGCGCTCCTCGTCGGCGGCGCGCTGGCGCTGGTAGTTCTTCCAGTTCATGTTGTAGACGTCGATGACCTGGCGGTTGGCGTCGAGGTAGAAGACGCGGTTCACGGTCTCGCCGACCAGCTCGATGTCGTGGCTGATCACGATGAAGCCGCCGCGGTAGTTCTTGAGGAACTCGCGGAGCCAGACGACGGAGTCGGCGTCGAGGTGGTTCGTCGGCTCGTCGAGGATCAGCGTGCTCGCGTCGGAGAAGAGGATGCGCGCGAGCTCGATGCGGCGCCGCTGGCCACCGGAGAGCGTCTTGAGCGGCTGGTCGAGGATCCGGTCGGGGAGGTTGAGGTTGCTCGCGATCGACGCGGCCTCCGCCTCAGCCGCGTATCCGCCCAGGGAGAGGAAGCGATCCGTGAGGTTGCCGTACTTCTTCATGCCGGCCTCGCTCACGGAGGTGTCGCTGCTCGACATCGCGACCGTCGCCTCCTGCATGCCGAGCACCAGCTGCCCCAGCCCGCGGGCGTCGAGGATGCGGGTGCGCGCGAGCTCCTCCGGGTCGCCGGAGCGCGGGTCCTGGGGGAGGTAGCCGATCTCGCCGCCGCGGTCGACCGTGCCCTTCGAGGCGATGAGGTCGCCCGCGAGGACCTTGGTCAGCGTCGTCTTCCCCGCCCCGTTGCGGCCGACGAGGCCGACCTTGTCGCCGTCGCCCACCCGGAAGGAGACGTTCTCCATCAGGAGTCGGGCGCCGACTCGGAGTTCGAGGTCGTGCACGCTGAGCACAGTGCTGTCCGTTCCCGCCAAGAAATGGCGTTCGGTTCGGGAGGAGTGGGGCAAGGGGCCGCGATGCGGCAGCCCCCTAGTATATTTCCTGAGCCGCGGGGCGGATCCACGTCCGCTCACCGCGGACGCGCTCGCTCCTCGCTCTCGGGCGACCAGGACTCTCGGAGATCACCCATGTCCCCTTCCTCTTCCGCCCTCCCGCGCCCGGTCCTCGCCGACCGGCTCGTCACCCGCTCCGTCGCGACCGACGCCCTGCTGGTGCTCGCGGGTGCGGGTCTCACCGCGGCGATGGCGCAGCTGTTCATCCCGATGTGGCCGGTCCCCTTCACGGGCCAGACCTTCGCGGTCCTCCTGGTCGGCACGACGCTCGGCGCACTCCGCGGCGCGCTGTCCATGCTCGTGTACGCGCTCGTCGGCGCTCTCGGCGCCCCGGTCTTCACCGAGGGCTCGCACGGCTGGTCGGTCCTCGCGGGTCCCACCGGCGGCTACATCGTCGGCTTCGTCCTCGCGTCGATAGTCACCGGGTGGCTCGCTCAGCGGCAGTGGGACCGTCGCGTCGTCGGCACGCTGGTGACCTTCCTCGCCGGCACCGCCACCATCTACCTCGTCGGCCTGCCCTGGCTGGCCGCCGCCCTCGCCTCGCTGGGGCTGCCCGCCGACCTCGGCTCCGTCCTCTCCGCGGGACTCGTGCCCTTCCTGGTCGGCGACGCGCTCAAGGCGCTGGTCGCCGCCGCGCTGCTCCCCACCACCTGGGCGATGCTCTCGCGCCGCTCGCGCTGAGCGGTCGCACGGACGCCGAAGGGCCGGGAGGACGATTCCTCCCGGCCCTTCGGGCGTCCGGCAGAGGTCGCGCCGCCCGGTCCTCCTGCTCGACCTCGGTGGGCACCTCCACCGACTCGACCGGCGGGGGCGACGACGGCCCTCGACGCCGGAGTCGACCCGTCCGGCCGTTCCGACTCCGCGACGGACTGCGACCGGCTGGAGACGACAGAGACGCCGAAGGGCCGGGAGGACGACTCCTCCCGGCCCTTCGGCGTCGGTGTGCAGCGGCTAGATCGAGAAGCCGAGTGCGCGCATCATGTCGCGCCCGTCCTCGGTGATCCGGTCGGGACCCCACGGCGGCATCCAGACCCAGTTGATCCGGAACGCCTCGACGATGCCGTCGAGCGACTCGGCGGTCTGCTCCTCGAGCACGTCGGTCAGCGGGCAGCCCGCCGAGGTGAGGGTCATGTGGATGACGAGGGCGTCGTTCTCGTCGTCCCAGCCCAGGTCGTAGATGAGTCCCAGGTCGACCACGTTGACCCCGAGCTCGGGGTCCATGACGTCCTTGAGGGCCTCCTCGACCTGGTCGAAGAGCTTCGGCTCGAGAGTGGTGACCGCCATGATCAGACCGTCGCCGAGGTCAGGAAGCGGTCGTAGCCCTCGTCCTCGAGCCGGGTGGCGAGCTCCTTGCCGCCCTGCTCGGCGACGCGGCCGGCGACGAAGACGTGGACGAAGTCGGGCTGGATGTAGCGCAGGATCCGCGTGTAGTGCGTGATCAGCAGCACGCCGAGACCGGTGCTCTGGTGGGCGCGGTTGACTCCCTCCGACACGATCTTGAGCGCGTCGACGTCGAGGCCGGAGTCGGTCTCGTCGAGGACGGCGAACCGCGGGGCGAGCAGCTCGAGCTGGAGGATCTCGTTGCGCTTCTTCTCGCCGCCCGAGAAGCCCTCGTTGACGTTGCGCGCCGCGAAGGACGAGTCCATGCGGAGGTTCGCCATCGCCGACTTGACGTCCTTCGTCCACGTGCGGATCGCGGGCGCCTCTCCGGCGATCGCGGTCTTGGCGGTGCGGAGGAAGTTGGTGTTGGTCACACCGGGGATCTCGACCGGGTACTGCATGGCGAGGAAGAGGCCCGCGCGGGCGCGCTCGTCGACGGACATGTCGAGGACCTCGACGCCGTCGAGGGTGATCGAGCCGCCGTCGACGTGGTACTTGGGGTGTCCCGCGATCGTGTACGCGAGGGTGGACTTGCCGGACCCGTTGGGGCCCATGATCGCGTGGATCTCACCCTGGTTGATGGTGAGATCGACACCGCGGAGGATCTGCTTGGTCCCCTGCTCGGTCTCGACACTGACGTGGAGATCGCTGATCTGGAGAACGGACATTCAGACTTCCTTCGTGACGGTCGGGTCGATGTAGACGTCGCCGTCGATGATCTCGACGACGAAGACGGGGACCGGCTCGTAGGCCGGGAGGTTCAGCGGGGTGCCGGTGCGGAGGGAGAACTGGGAGCCGTGCGCCCAGCACTCGAGGCTGTCGCCCTCGACGAAGCCCTCGGAGAGCGAGATCTCGCCGTGGGTGCAGGTGTCGCCGATGGCGTGGATCTCGCCGGCGGAGTCCTGCACGACCGCGATCGCGACTCCGTCGACCTCGACACGCATGGCCTGGTTGGGGATCAGCTCGGAGACCGAGCAGATCATCGCGGCGTTGCTCATGCGGTGACCGCCGCTCCGCGGGAGGAGCCGGTCTGGCCGGCGCTGCCGGCGAGCTCCGCCTCGATCGCGAGCTGCAGTCGGTCCTCGAGCTCGGCGACCTTGATCTGCTGCACGATCTCGCTGAGGAACCCGCGCACGACCAGGCGTCGCGCCTCGTCCTCGCGGATCCCGCGGGACTGCAGGTAGAAGAGCTGCTCGTCGTCGAAGCGGCCGGTCGCCGAGGCGTGCCCCGCTCCGGCGATGTCACCGGTCTCGATCTCGAGGTTCGGGATGGAGTCGGCGCGCGTGCCGTCCGAGAGGACCAGGTTGCGGTTCTGCTCGTAGCTGTCGGTGCCGGTGGCGCTGTTGCGGATCAGGACGTCGCCGATCCAGACGGTGCGCGCGCCCTCGCCCTGCAGCGCGCCCTTGTAGGTCACGCGGCTGCGGGTGTCGGGGGCGTCGTGGTCGACGTACACCTGCTGCTCGAGGTGCTGGCCGCCGTCGGCGAAGTACAGGCCGAAGAGCTCGCCGTCCGCTCCGCGCTCGACGAGGTGCGCCGAGGGGTTCACCCGGACGATGGAGCCGCCGAGGGTGACCACGATGTGCTTCACCTTCGCGTCGCGTCCGACCCGCACGAAGTGGTTGGCCAGGTGCCGGGCGTCGTCCGCCCACTCCTGCACGGTGACGACGGTGAGCTGCGCGCCCTCGCCGACGAGGATCTCCACGTTCTCCGCGAGGGAGGCCTCCCCCTCGTTCTGCAGCACGACGACGGCGCGGGCGTAGGGCGCCGCCTCGATGATCGTGTGCGCGGCGCGGGGTCCGGAGCCGAGGCCCGAGCGGACGAGGGTGGCGACCTTCTCGTCCTCGCCCGTCACGCGGACGGCGAGGGCCTTCTCGAAGCTCGACCAGGCGTTCGCGGCGGCGCGGTCCTCGGGGAGGCCGGCGGTGCCGATCCGCTGGTCGTCGCGTCCGACCCACGAGACGTCCACACCGTCCACCGCCGCGTGCTCGAGGGGGGCGGGCGAGCCGTCCAGCGCGCCGTCGATGAGATCGCCGAGGCGCGCGACGGGCGTCAGCTTCCAGGCGATCTCGCGGCCGGTGACGGCCTCGAAGGCCTCGACGTCGGCCGACGCGAAGCGCTCGGAGCGCGTCTGCACGGGCGTGAACGCCCCGTCGGAGTGGGCGCTGATGCCCAGGCGCTCAGCGGCGGCCGTGCCGTCGATCTCGGGGGTCGCGGCGCTCGTGGGGACCGTCATCTGGCGGTGGTTCCTTTCGATGGGTGCGGGGCGCCCCGTCCGGGCGCCCCTTCGAGGGGGGAGGCGGGCGTCAACCGACGCTGCCCTCCATCCCCATCTCGATGAGCTTGTTCAGCTCGAGGGCGTACTCCATGGGCAGCTCGCGCGCGATCGGCTCGATGAAGCCGCGGACGATCATGGCCATCGCCTCGTCCTCCGGCAGGCCGCGCGACATCAGGTAGAAGAGCTGCTCCTCGCTGACCTTCGACACCGTCGCCTCGTGGCCGAGCTGCACGTCGTCGACACGGATGTCGATCGCCGGGTAGGTGTCGGAGCGCGAGATGGTGTCGACCAGGAGGGCGTCGCAGCGCACGGTGTTCGCCGAGTGGTGCGCGTTCGCGTCCACCCGGACCTCGCCGCGGTATCCGGCGCGACCGCCGCCGCGGGCGATCGACTTCGAGACGATCGACGACTGCGTGTACGGCGCCATGTGGACCATCTTCGCGCCGGCGTCCTGGTGCTGGCCGGGGCCCGCGAACGCGACGGAGAGGGTCTCGCCCTTGGCGTGCTCGCCGACCAGGAAGATCGACGGGTACTTCATCGTGACCTTCGAGCCGATGTTGCCGTCGATCCACTCCATCGTCGCGCCCTCGTGCGCGATCGCGCGCTTGGTGACGAGGTTGTAGACGTTGTTCGACCAGTTCTGGATCGTCGTGTAGCGCACGCGGGCGTTCTTCTTCACGATGATCTCGACCACGGCCGAGTGCAGCGAGTCCGACTTGTAGATCGGAGCCGTGCAGCCCTCGATGTAGTGGACGTAGCTGTCCTCGTCCGCGATGATCAGGGTCCGCTCGAACTGGCCCATGTTCTCGGTGTTGATCCGGAAGTAGGCCTGCAGCGGGATGTCGACGTGGACGCCCTTGGGGACGTACACGAAGGAGCCGCCGGACCAGACCGCGGTGTTCAGCGCCGCGAACTTGTTGTCGCCCGCGGGGATGACGGTGCCGAAGTACTCCTCGAAGATCTCGGGGTGCTCGCGCAGCGCCGTGTCGGTGTCCATGAAGATGACGCCCTGCTCCTCCAGGTCCTCGCGGATCTGGTGGTAGACGACCTCGGACTCGTACTGGGCCGCGACACCGCCGACGAGGCGCTGGCGCTCCGCCTCCGGGATGCCGAGCTTCTCGTACGTGTTCTTGATGTCGTCCGGGAGGTCGTCCCAGGTCTGCGCCTGCTTCTCGGTGGAGCGGACGAAGTACTTGATGTTGTCGAAGTCGATGTCCGACAGGTCGGCGCCCCACGTCGGCATGGGCTTGCGCTCGAAGAGCTTCAGGGCCTTCATGCGGCGGTCGCGCATCCAGGCGGGCTCGTTCTTGAGCGCGGAGATGTCGGAGACGACCTCGGGCGAGATGCCGCGTCGTGCGGAGGCTCCGGCGGAGTCCGAGTCGGACCAGCCGAACTCGTAGACGCCCAGGCTCTCGAGCTCGGGGCGGTCGATCAGGATGTCTGACATGTGTACCTCGTTTCCTACCCACTGCTAACCGGTCGGGTCCCGGAGTCATTCCCCCGGGGGTGGCCCGCGGGTGCTCTCCGGCCGGTCGCGCGATCGATCTGATGCGCGGAGCGGATGATGTGCGTCCCTGGATTCCGGAGGTGTGCGTCGGCGCTCCATCGGGCCGTGTGCGGATCACGTGCGCAGGGTGCGTCGAACCGTGACCAGCTTCTCATTCTACCGGCGTCCGCCGTTCAGCGGAACCTCCTCACCTGGGTGTCGGCCGGGCGCCGGCGGCGCACCTCCACACGCGCATGGCCATACCGGTGTCGGTGGTCCGTGATTCGGTTCCGCCATGACGAACGACGCATCGACCCCGATCCCCGCCCGACTCGTGACCGCACTGGTGGGCGCCCGCCTGCCGGCCGGACCCGCACGGGCGTTCGGCCCTCTCGCCCGCGCGATCGCGGCCGACCTCCCGCTGCGGGCGCTCCCCCGCGTGCTCCTGCGCCTCCGGCGGCACCTGCTCTCCGCCGAGCCGGAGCCCGCGGTCAGGCGGCGGGCTGGAGCTCCTGGGCGGCGTCCCGGCGCTGGGCGCGCACGGTGAACAGCCTCGGGTTCACGTCGAGCAGCACGCGGACCGCGCCGACCCAGATGAGCGCCGAGCCGAGGAGGTGCACCGCGACGAGCGTCTCGGGCAGCGCGGTGAGCGACTGCGCGACCCCGACCAGCGCCTGCAGCACGACGACCACGAGGAAGGCGATCACGCGCCGCCGGGCGAGCTCCGAGCCCGCCGCCCGCGACAGGCGCAGGAGCAGCGCGGCGCCCACGACGAGCACCGCTGTGCCGAGCACGCCGTGCACGACGGTCACGCTCTCCCAGTGGAACTGCATGCGGGGCACCTCCGCGGAGTCGCCGGCGTGCGGGCCGGTCCCCGTCACGAGGGTCCCCACGAGGATCACGAGGAGCGTCAGGCCGACGAGCCCGATGCTGAGCGCCCGCGTCGCGCGGTCCGGCTCGAAGGCCACGGACTGCGAGCGGTGGGCGCGGTGCCACGTCAGTGCGGTGGTGGTGAGGAGGGCGATGGCGAGAGCGAAGTGCCCGGCCACGATGTACGGATTGAGGCCCGAGTGCACGGTCGCGCCGCCCGCGAGGGCGTTCGCGACGACGAGCCAGAACTGCGACCAGGCGAGCCGGGTCATGGTGCGGTCGCGCGGCTTCTGCAGGCGCGCGGCCGTGATCGCCCAGCCCACCGCGACCACGAGGACGCCGGTGAACGCGCGGTTCGTGAACTCGATGAAGCCGTGGATCCCGAGCTCTGGGGTCGAGGTGAGCGAGCCCGGCTCGCACGCCGGCCAGGTGGGGCAGCCGAGGCCCGAGCCGGTCAGCCGGACGACGCCCCCGAAGAAGATGATCAGGATGCTCGCGACGAGCGCCGCGGTGGTCCCCCAGCGCAGTGCGCGCGGACCGAGGGTCACCCGCTCGGCGAGCAAGGAGAACGGCGTCACCATCAGAAGGGCAGCAGCGGGTCGATGCCGACGGCGAGGAAGAGCAGGGTGAGGTATCCGATGGACCCGTGGAACACCCGCATCGGCGAGACGTGCTCGTGGCGGATCGCGAGGCTGTAGAGGCGGTGCGTCTCGGCGATGAACCAGACTCCGCTGCCGAGCGCGACCACCGTGTAGAGCACCCCCATGCCGGCGACGGGGATCAGCAGGAGCGAGCAGGCGACGGTGGCCCAGGCGTAGAGGATGACCTGGAGCCCGACGATCGTTCGTCCGCGCACGACGGCCAGCATCGGCACGCCGGCGGCCTGGTAGTCGTCCCGGTACTTCATCGACAGCGGCCAGTAGTGCGGCGGCGTCCAGAGGAAGATGACGGAGAAGAGGATGACGGGGGCCCAGTCGAGCGAGCCGGTGACCGCCGCCCAGCCGATCAGCACCGGCATGCAGCCCGCGATGCCGCCCCACACGATGTTCTGAGGCGTCCGGCGCTTGAGGAAGAGCGTGTAGAACACGACGTAGATCAGGATCGCGGCGAGCGAGAGGCCCGCGGAGAGCCAGTTGGCCGTGAGACCGAGCCAGACGATCGACAGGACGCCGATCGTGGTCGCGAAGACGAGCGCGGACCGGTCCGAGATCTCCCCGGTCACGAGCGGCCGGTTCTTCGTCCGGTTCATGATCCGGTCGATGTCGCGGTCGAAGTAGCAGTTGAACGCGCCCGCCGACCCGGCGCTCAGGGCGCCGCCGATCAGGACGTTGAGGACCAGCAGCAGGTTCGGGATCCCGCCCTGCGCCAGGATCATCGTCGGAGCGGTCACCACGAGGAGCAGCTCGATCACGCGCGGCTTCGTCAGAGCGACGAAAGCCTTCACCTTGCGCGAGAGGGTCGTCGGCGACGCCCCGTCCCGCTCGACGGCGGTGGTCTCCACGACTGCGTCCATTGCTCCTCTAACGATTCGATGATCCCGAACGAGTGTAATGCGCCCGTCCGGGAGCCGGGCCCGGCGTGCACGCTTGTCCAATCGGACGCAGACATATGCGACCACGCAACCCCCGGTCGGCGGCGCACCCCCCTCCGTATACTCGGGACTGCTCGCCAGAGCGCCCGGCACGCACCCGAGCCCGCCCGACGATCGTCGGCACGGGGCCGAGAGGGCCGTCGCCGGAGCATCGTGTCGAAGTCGTCATGCGGCGTGCTCCACCATGCGAGAGGGCGGACGGTCCCCGTCTGCCCCACGTCTCGAGAAGGGTCAGTACCAAGTGTCAGAACTGCAATGGGAATCCATTGACGAGAAGGCAGTCGACACGGCGAGGGTTCTCGCCGCGGATGCGGTCGAGAAGGTCGGCAACGGCCATCCCGGGACCGCCATGAGCCTCGCGCCCGCCGCCTACCTCCTGTTCCAGAAGGTCATGCGCCGCGATCCGTCCGACGCGACCTGGATCGGCCGCGACCGGTTCATCCTGTCGGTCGGCCACTCCTCGCTGACGCAGTACGTCCAGTTCTACCTGGGCGGCTACGGTCTCGAGCTCGACGACCTCAAGGCGCTGCGCACCTGGGGCTCGAAGACCCCGGGCCACCCGGAGTACGGCCACACCGACGGCGTCGAGATCACCACCGGACCGCTCGGCCAGGGCCTCGCCTCCGCCGTGGGCTTCGCCTACGCCTCGCGCTTCGAGCGCGACCTGTTCGACCCGGAGGCCGCCGCGGGCACCTCCCCGTTCGACCACTTCGTCTACGTGATCGCCGGCGACGGCGACCTGCAGGAGGGCGTCACCAGCGAGGCCTCCTCGCTGGCCGGCCACCAGAAGCTCGGCAACCTGGTCGTCATCTACGACTCCAACCAGATCTCGATCGAGGACGACACCAACATCGCCTTCACCGAGGACGTCAAGGCGCGCTACGAGGCCTACGACTGGCAGGTCCAGGTCGTCGACTGGAAGAAGACCGGCGAGTACCACGAGGACGTCGCCGAGCTGCACGCCGCGATCGAGGCCGCGAAGGGCGAGACCGACAAGCCGTCGCTCATCATCCTGCGCACCATCATCGGCTGGCCGTCGCCGAAGAAGCAGAACACCGGCAAGATCCACGGCTCCGCCCTGGGCGCCGACGAGCTCCGCGGACTCAAGGAGGTGCTCGGCTTCGACCCCGAGAAGACCTTCGACGTCGCCGACGAGGTCATCGAGCACACCCGCAAGGCCGTCGAGCGCGGCCAGGCCCAGCACGCCGAGTGGGACGAGCAGCTCGCCGCCTGGGCGTCCGCGAACCCCGAGAAGAAGGAGCTGCTCGACCGGGTCCTCTCGGGCGAGCTGCCCGAGGGCGTCCAGGAGGCGCTCCCCGTCTTCGAGCCCGGCAAGGAGGTCTCGACCCGCGCCGCGTCCGGCAAGGTCATCAACGCCCTCGCCGGCGTGATCCCCGAGCTGTGGGGCGGCTCCGCCGACCTCGCCGAGTCGAACAACACGACGATCGAGGGAGCCGGCTCCTTCGTCCCGACGGAGTTCTCGACCCACGAGTGGACCGGGAAGAAGGGCGGCCGCGTGCTGCACTTCGGCATCCGCGAGCACGCCATGGGCGCGATCCTCAACGGGATCGTCCTGCACGGCAACACCCGCCCCTTCGGCGGCACCTTCCTGATCTTCTCCGACTACATGCGCCCGGCGGTCCGTCTCGCCGCGCTCATGAAGGCGCCGGCCATCTACGTCTGGACCCACGACTCCGTGGCGCTCGGCGAGGACGGCCCGACGCACCAGCCGGTCGAGCAGCTGTCGACCCTCCGCGCGATCCCGGGCCTGGACGTGGTCCGCCCCGGCGACGCGAACGAGGTCGCCTACGCCTGGAAGACCATCCTCGAGCGCCGCGAGGGCCCCGCCGGCCTCGCGCTCACCCGTCAGAACATCCCGGTGTTCGAGCGCGGCGAGGGCGACGCGGAGGGCGAGACCTTCGCCTCCGCCGCGAACGTCGCCCGCGGTGCCTACATCCTGGCCGAGGCGCCGGGCGGCACCCCGGACGTGATCTTCATCGCGACCGGCTCCGAGGTCCAGATCGCCGTCGAGGCGCGCGAGGCCCTGAGGAGCGAGGGCGTCAACGCCCGCGTCGTCTCGGCTCCGTCCCTCGAGTGGTTCGAGGAGCAGGACGCCGAGTACCGCGAGAAGGTCCTGCCCTCCTCGGTGAAGGCGCGCGTCTCGATCGAGGCCGGCCTGAGCCTGGGCTGGCAGAAGTACGTCGGCGACGCCGGCCGCTCCGTCTCGATCGAGCACTTCGGCGCCTCGGCCGACTACAAGACCCTGTTCCGCGAGTTCGGGATCACCACCGAGGCGGCACTGTCCGCCGCCAAGGAGTCGCTCGCAGCCTCCTGACCCGAAGGCCGCGTCCAGCACGGACGCGGCCTTCGCCGTCGGAGCAGCGGCTCCCCCTCACACCACGCACCACCTACGCAGAAGAAGAAGAGACATGACCGAGAACACCCCCACCGCAGAGC
This sequence comes from Rathayibacter sp. AY1E2, assembly GCF_002932325.1. NCBI lineage: Bacteria > Bacillati > Actinomycetota > Actinomycetes > Micrococcales > Microbacteriaceae > Rathayibacter > Rathayibacter sp. AY1E2. The sequence continues at coordinate 69,491 of NZ_PSVO01000001.1, read as the reverse complement.
TCTCCGCCGCCGGCGTCAGCATCTGGCTCGACGACCTCTCCCGCTCGCGCATCTCCACCGGAGGGCTGCAGAAGCTCATCGAGGAGAAGAACGTCGTCGGAGTCACCACGAACCCCACGATCTTCGCCGCGGCCCTGACCAACGGCGAGTCCTACGACGCCCAGGTGCGCGAGCTCGCCTCCGCCGGCACCTCGGTGACCGACGCGGTCTTCGAGATCACCACCGACGACGTCGCCGCGGCGTCCGACATCTTCCGCCCGATCTACGACGCGACCAACGGCTACGACGGCCGCGTGTCGATCGAGGTCGAGCCCGGCCTGGCGCACGACGCCCAGGGCACCATCGAGCAGGCCAAGGCCCTCTGGGCCAAGGTCGACCGCCCCAACGCGATGATCAAGATCCCCGCGACCGTCGAGGGCCTCGAGGCCATCACGGAGGTCATCGGCTCCGGCATCTCGGTGAACGTCACCCTGATCTTCTCGCTCGCCCGCTACCGCGCCGTCATCAACGCGTACCTGGCCGGCCTCGAGAAGGCCAAAGACGCCGGCATCGACCTGTCGACCATCCACTCCGTCGCCTCGTTCTTCGTCTCGCGCGTCGACACCGAGATCGACAAGCGCCTCGAGGCCGTCGGCACCGATGAGGCCCGCGCCCTCACGAGCAAGTCCGGCGTCGCCAACGCGCAGCTGGCCTACGAGGTCTTCGTCGAGGCGTTCGCCACCGAGCGCGCCCTGCTGCTCCAGGAGTCCGGCGCCAACCGCCAGCGCCCCCTCTGGGCCTCGACCGGCGTCAAGTCGACCGACCTCCCCGACACCCTCTACGTGACCGAGCTCGTCGCGGCCGGCGTGGTCAACACGATGCCCGAGAAGACCCTCGAGGCGACCTTCGACCACGGCGTCATCACCGGCGACACCGTCACGGGCTCGTACGCCGACGCGAACGCCGTCCTCGACGCCGTCGCGGCGCAGGGCGTCTCGTACGCCGACGTCACCGAGCTGCTCGAGAAGGAGGGCGTGGAGAAGTTCATCGTCTCCTGGAACGAGCTGCTCGACACCGTCACCGCGGCGCTCGAGGGCGCGAAGGCGCAGGCCTGATCATGGCCATCCAGATCCACGTCAGCGGAGACGCCGAGAAGGCCGTCGACCGCGTCGTCCCGGAGCTCGTCGCCGACGAGGTCGCGTCCGGCATCACCGCCCAGGTCCCCACCCTGTGGGTCGCCGCGGCGGAGGAGGAGGCGGCCAAGCGCCTCGGGTGGACCGAGTCGACCACCGTCTCCCGCCCCCTGATCCCCCAGATCCTCGCCCTGCGCGAGGAGTTCCAGGCCAAGGGCGTCGACCACATCGTCCTCGGCGGCATGGGCGGCTCCTCGCTCGCGCCCGAGGTCATCACCCGCACCGCCGGCGTCGAGCTCACCGTGCTCGACTCGACGGCGCCCGGCCAGGTGCTCGCGGCCCTGAACGACCGGCTCGCGTCGACCGCGGTCGTCATCTCCTCGAAGTCCGGCTCGACCGTCGAGACCGCGAGCCAGAAGAAGGCCTACGAGAAGGCGTTCACGGAGGCGGGCATCGATCCGCTCGACCGCATCGTCATCGTGACCGACCCGGGCTCGCCCCTGGACACCTCCTCCCGCGAGGCCGGCTACCGCGTGTTCAACGCCGACCCGAACATCGGCGGGCGCTTCTCGGCGCTCTCCGCGTTCGGCCTCGTGCCGTCCGGGCTCGCCGGCGCCGACATCGAGGCCCTCCTCGACGAGGCGGCCGAGGCCTCCCTCGGGCTCGCCGTGGACTCCCCCGAGAACCCGGGCCTGATCCTCGGAGCGGCGATCGCCGCGACCAGCCCGCGCCGCGACAAGCTCGCGATCGTCGCCGACGGGACCGACATCGTCGGCTTCGCCGACTGGGCGGAGCAGCTCATCGCCGAGTCCACCGGCAAGGACGGCACGGGCATCCTCCCCGTCGTCCTCGGCACGCTGGCCCCCGAGCTCTCGGAGGACCTGCCCGACGTGCAGGTCGTCCGCCTGGTCGAGGACGCCACGGCGCTGCACCTGTTCCCGCGCGACCGCCACGAGGGCGAGATCCTCCTCTCCGGCTCGCTCGGCGCTCAGATGCTGACGTGGGAGTACGCCGTCGCCGTCGCGGGTCGCCTCCTGGGCATCAACCCGTTCGACCAGCCCGACGTCGAGTCGGCGAAGGTCGCGACCCGGGCCCTGCTCGAGAAGCGCCCCGAGCCCGAGGCGCCCGCGTTCACCGACGCGGGCATCGAGGTCACCGGCAGCAGCAGCGTCACCGAGGGCGTCTCGACCGTCGCCGCCGCTGTCGACCGCCTCCTCGCGCAGCTGGGCGACGGCGGCTACGTCTCGATCCAGGCGTACGTCGACCGCCTCGCGCTCCCGCAGCTCGAGGGCGTGCGCGACCTCCTCGCCGCGCAGGCCCAGCGCCCCGTCACCTTCGGGTGGGGCCCGCGCTTCCTGCACTCGACCGGGCAGTACCACAAGGGCGGGGCGCCGACCGGCGTGTTCCTCCAGATCACCGAGCGCTCCGACGTGGACCTCGAGATCCCGGACAGCCCGTTCACCTTCGGCCAGCTCATCCTGGCCCAGGCCGCCGGCGACGCGAGCGTGCTCGCCGAGCACGGCCGGCCGGTGCTGACCCTCACGCTGACCGACCCCGAGGCCGACCTCGAGGCGCTCTTCGAGGCCCTCAACACCTGATCCGACGGGCACGCCGCCGCTGCGCTCTCGAGCGCGCGGCGGCGTGCCCGCGGTCGTCCCGCGACCACTTCCCGGGGCAGCAGCCGGGTCCGCCCGCTCCTCCCCCTCCCTCACCGATAGCAGTGCGCCGGTCCCACCGGCACACAGAAGGACACTGCACATGTCTGTGGACATCACCCCCGAGTTCAACCCGCTGAGGTTGAGCTTCGACCGCCGGTTGAACCGGATCGCCGGGCCCAGCGGCCTCGTCATCTTCGGCGTGACCGGCGACCTCTCCCGCAAGAAGCTCATGCCCGCGGTCTACGATCTCGCCAACCGCGGCCTCCTGCCTCCCGGCTTCGCCCTCGTCGGATTCGCCCGGCGCGACTGGGACGACCAGGACTTCGAGCAGGTCGTCCACGACTCCGTGAAGAAGCACGCCCGCACCGAGTTCCACGAGGAGGTCTGGGCGCAGCTCGCGCAGGGCATCCGGTTCGTGCAGGGCGAGTTCGACGACCCCGAGGCGTTCGCCCGCCTGAAGACGACCGTCGACGACCTCGACCGCGAGCGCGGCACGAACGGCAACTTCGCCTTCTACCTCTCGATCCCCCCGAAGTCCTTCCCGCAGGTCACCGAGCAGCTGCGCAGCTCCGGCCTCGCCGAGCAGAAGGACGGCCAGTGGCGCCGCGTCGTCATCGAGAAGCCGTTCGGCAGCGACCTGAAGACGGCCCGCGAGCTGAACGACGTCGTCGAGTCGGTCTTCCCGCCCGACTCCGTCTTCCGGATCGACCACTACCTCGGCAAGGAGACGGTCCAGAACATCCTGGCCCTCCGCTTCGCCAACATGATGTACGAGCCGCTCTGGAACTCGAACTACGTCGACCACGTGCAGATCACCATGGCCGAGGACATCGGCGTGGGCGGGCGCGCGGGCTACTACGACGGCATCGGAGCGGCGCGCGACGTCATCCAGAACCACCTGCTGCAGCTGCTCGCCCTGACTGCCATGGAGGAGCCGATCTCGTTCGACGCGGCCGACCTCCGTGCGGAGAAGGAGAAGGTCCTCGCGGCCGTCCGCCTCCCCGCCGACCTCTCCACTTCTACCGCCCGCGGACAGTACGCCGGCGGCTGGCAGGGCGGCGAGAAGGTGCTCGGCTTCCTCGAGGAGGACGGCATGAGCCCCACCTCGACCACCGAGACCTACGCCGCCATGCGCCTGGACATCGGCACCCGACGCTGGGCCGGCGTGCCGTTCTACCTGCGGGCCGGCAAGCGCCTCGGCCGCCGCGTCACCGAGATCGCGGTCGTGTTCAAGCGGGCACCGAAGCAGCTCTTCGCCGAGAGCCAGACCACGTCGCTGGGCCAGAACGCGCTCGTCATCCGCGTCCAGCCCGACGAGGGCGTCACCATGCGATTCGGCTCGAAGGTGCCCGGCGCCGGCATGCAGGTGCGCGACGTGACGATGGACTTCGGCTACGGTCACGCGTTCACCGAGGCGAGCCCCGAGGCCTACGAGCGCCTCATCCTCGACGTCCTCCTGGGCGAGCCGCCGCTCTTCCCACGGCACGAGGAGGTCGAGCTGTCCTGGAAGATCCTCGACCCGATCGAGGAGTTCTGGGCCACGCAGGGCCAGCCCGAGCAGTACCGCCCCGGAACCTGGGGCCCCGATTCCGCCGACGAGCTCCTCGCCCGCGACGGCCGCACCTGGAGGCGTCCATGATCGTCGATCTGCCCGACACCACGACGAGCGAGGTCTCGAAGACCCTCGTCAAGATCCGCGAGGAGGGCGGCGCCGTCGCCCTCGGCCGCGTCCTCACCCTCATCATCGCGACCTCGCGGGGTCACGAGGAGGAGGCCATCGAGGCCGCGAACGACGCGTCCCGCGAGCACCCGATGCGCGTCATCGTGGTCTCGAAGGACGACGGCACCACCACGGTCCCGGTCGACGCGACGGCGCGCGTCGACGCGCAGATCCGGGTCGGAGGCGACGCCGGCGCGAGCGAGGTCGTCGTGCTCCGTCCCTACGGGGACGCGGCCGAGGACGAGGAGAGCCTGGTCACGGGCCTGCTCCTCCCCGACGCCCCCGTCGTGGCCTGGTGGCCGAACAGCGCTCCGGACAACGCCTCGGCGTCCCCGATCGGCCGGATCGCCACCCGGCGGATCACCGACGCGTCGGCCCAGTCGAACCCGGCGGAGGCGCTGCACCACCTCGCGTCCACCTACGCCCCCGGCGACACCGACTTCGCCTGGACCCGCCTCACCCTCTGGCGCGCGCAGCTCGCCGCCGTGCTCGACCAGCCGCCCTACGAGCCGATCACGGCCGTCGAGGTCTCGGGCGCGCCCGACTCCCCCTCCACGATCCTGCTCGCCGCCTGGCTGCAGCTCGAGCTCGACATCCCCGTCGACCACGAGCTCACGATCAGCGCGACCGGGTCCAGCGGGATCCACGGCGTCCGGCTCATCCGAGACTCCGGAGTGATCGAGCTCGAGCGCTCGGTGCCCAACGTCGCGACGCTCACGCAGCCCGATCAGCCGGTCCACGACATCTCGCTCCCCCGCCGCAGCCTCCGGGACTGCCTGGCGGAGGAGCTGCGCCGGCTCGACCCGGATGACCTGTACGGTGAAGTGATCTCGCGCGGGGTCGACATGCTCACTGAGAAGGCCGAGGCCCGCAGCGCCTCCTGAGGTGTGGGCGCCCGTCCAGGGCGCCCGCACCTCAGAGCTTCCCGACACGGAGCCGAACCCCGCCGATCGGCACCCGAACCCGAAGGAGTCCCCTGAGATGACCACCGAACGCCGCGTGCTGGTCCACCGCGACAAGCAGACCCTCGCCGGCTCGGTCGCCGCCCGGTTCCTCACCAAGACGATCGACGTCCTCGACGACCTGGGTTCGGCGAACGTCGTGCTCACCGGAGGGACGATGGGAGCCGCCACGCTCAAGGAGATCGGCTCCTCCTCCGCCGCCGGCAACGTGGACTGGTCGCGCGTGCACTTCTGGTGGGGCGACGAGCGCTGGGTACCCCGCGGCCACGAGGACCGCAACGACGTCCAGGCCGAGGACCTCTTCAGCGTCCTCGATGTGCCGGCGGCGAACGTGCACTCCTACCCGGCCTCGGACGAGGGCCTGGACCTCGACGGCGCCGCCTCTGCCTACGACGCGGAGCTGCGCGAGCACGCCTCCGAGGGGCGCGACTACCCGCGCTTCGACATCACCTTCCTCGGCGTCGGGCCGGACGGGCACATCGCGTCGCTGTTCCCCGAGCGCTCCGCGATCCGCTCCACGACGCCCGGCGTCCTCGCCGTCCGCAACTCGCCGAAGCCGCCGCCGGAGCGCCTCACCCTCACGCTGCCGCTGATCAACCAATCGGACCGCATCTGGATGGTGCTCGCCGGCGCGGACAAGGCCTCGGCCCTGGGCCTCGCGCTCGCGGGTGCCAGCACGAACGAGGTGCCCGCGTCGGGCGCGTTCGGTCGCAAGCGCACGGTGTTCTTCGTCGACCAGGAGGCTGCCGCCGAGGTCCCCGAGTCGCTCATCGCTCCGAGCTACTGAGCCCGGTCCGGAAACGACGGAAGGCCCGTCCCCTGAGGGGGCGGGCCTTCCGTCGTTCGTCGTGCGGTGACGATCAGGACGGGGTCGCGGTGCCTCGTCGGGCGCGCAGCTGCTGCAGCGCCTCCTCGAGGAGCTGAGCCGCCTCGGCCTCGGTGCGGCGCTCCTTCACGTAGGCGAGGTGCGTCTTGTAGGGCTCGGTCTTCGCGACCTGGGGCGGGTTCGCCCGGTCGCGGCCCGCGGGGAGACCGGACTGCGGGGAGTCGATCACCTCGGGGATCTCGTCCTCGGGGAGGGCCGCCGAGAAGTGGCGCACCGTCTCATTGCCGAGAGCGTCCCAGTAGGAGACCGCGACGCGCTCCGCGTGGAAGCCCCGGTCCTGCTCGCCCATGGGTCCTGCGCCGACGCGCGAACCGCGGATTGCACTGCCGCCTGATGCCATTGCGAGTACCCCTATGCTCCGGTAGTGAACTTGGTGATGAGTCCGAGCACCACGATGCAGGCCAGCCAGACGACGCCCAGGATCACGGTGATGCGGTTCAGGTTGCGCTCGGCGACGCCCGACGCGCCGAGGTTGGAGGTGACTCCGCCCCCGAACATGTCGGACAGACCGCCGCCGCGCCCCTTGTGGAGCAGGATCAGCATGGTGAGCAGGAGGCTCGTGATGCCCAGGATGACCTGGAGCACGACCTGGAGGATGTCCACGCGGTACCTTTCGAAGTTCTGGCGCGTTGCGCGCCCCGACGAGTATAACGGCGCCTGCGAATCCGCGAGGAATGCGTCGTCCCGTGTTCGGGGCGATGTATACGAGTGTCCGTCGAGGGGGCGGAGCGGGTGGCCTCGTCGCGGTGCCCTCGACAACCTCTCCAGTCGCCGGACCGCGAGCCTGTGATCCACGTACCAGCGGACCGATCGAGCCGAACGCGACACGCTCTCGGAGGGCACCCCGCGACGAGCCGACAGCACCGGACCGGCCAACGCGTGAAGCCGGTGTGGGATCTCCGAGGCGAACCGGCGATCCGCGTCCCAGCGGATCGACGGAGCCGACCGCGCCACACCGCGCAGGGAGCGGCGTGGACGACAGCGAGGCGAACCGGTGATCCGCGTCCCAGCGGATCGACGTAGCCGAACGCATCCCGCTCTCGGAACCGCGCCCCGTCGCGAAGCCGACCGCGCCACGCCGTGCAGGGAGCGGCGTGGACGACGAAAGGGCGGGCCCGATGGGCCCGCCCTCTCGTCGCAGCAGCTCAGACCCCGACGTGGTTCCGGAATCGTGCGATCGCCGCGAACTCGTCGACCTGGAGGCTGGCGCCTCCGACGAGTGCTCCGTCGACGTCGGGCTCGCGCATGAAGCCGGCGATGTTGCCGGACTTCACGGAGCCGCCGTAGAGGATGCGGGTCTTCGCGGCGGTGTCGGCGCCGAGGACGTCGGCGACGACTCCGCGGAGCGCCTTGCAGACCTGCTGGGCCTGCTCGGGCGTCGCGGCCTGTCCGGAGCCGATGGCCCAGACCGGCTCGTAGGCGACGACGAGGTCGGCGTCCGCGGGCAGGCCGGTGAGGGCCTCCTTCAACTGGGCGACCGGCACGGCCGACGGGCCGTGCTTCTCGAGGTCCTCCGCGGTCTCGCCGACGCAGATGATCGGAGCGACGCCGTGATTGACGGCCGCAGCCGACTTGGCGGCGATGTCCGCGTCCGTCTCGCCGTGGAGCGTGCGACGCTCCGAGTGGCCGACGATCACGTAGTCGCAGTCGAGCTGCTTCAGGAACTGACCCGAGATCTCACCGGTGTAGGCGCCGCTGTCGAACTTCGAGACGTCCTGCGCGCCGTACTTGAGCGGCAGCTTGTCCGAGTCGACGAGGATCTGCACGGGCCGGAGGTCCGTGAAGGGCGGGAACACCGCGACCTCGACGCCGTCGAAGTCGTGATCGGCGTCCTTGAGGCTCCACGCCAGCTTCTGCACGAAGGCGATGGCCTGGAGGTGGTCCAGGTTCATCTTCCAGTTGCCGGCGATGAGCGGGGTGCGGGCGGCGGTGTCTACCATCCGAGGACTTCCAGTCCGGGGAGGCGCTTGCCCTCGAGGAATTCGAGGCTCGCTCCGCCTCCCGTCGAGATGTGGCCGAACTGGTCGTCGCGGAACCCGAGGGCGCGGACGGCCGCGGCGGAGTCGCCTCCGCCGACGACGCTGAGACCGTCGACCTCGGTGAGCGCCTGCGCGACGGTCTTGGTGCCCGCCGCGAACGGCTCGAGCTCGAAGACGCCCATGGGGCCGTTCCAGAACACCGTCTCGGACGCCGCGATGATCTCGGCGAAGTGCGCGGCGGTGTCCGGTCCGATGTCCAGGCCGAGGCCCTTCTCACCGAAGGGCGTGCCCTCGATCGCGTCGGCCGAGGCGACCTGGTGCTCGGCGTCGGGGCCGAACTCCGACGCCACGACGACGTCCGTCGGCAGGACGATCTCCACGCCCAGCTCCTTCGCCTTCGCGAGGTAGCCGAGAACGATGTCGACCTGGTCCGCCTCCAGCAGGCTGGCGCCGACCTCGTGGCCCTGGGCCTTGAGGAAGGTGAACAGCATTCCGCCGCCGATGAGGATCGAGTCGACCTTCGGCAGCAGGTGCTCGATCACGCCGAGCTTGTCCGAGACCTTCGAGCCGCCGAGGACGACCGCGTAGGGGCGCTCGGGCTTCTCGGTGAGCCGCTCCAGCACCTCGAGCTCGGCCGCGATCAGCGTGCCGGCGGCGCTGGGGAGAAGCTCGGCGAGCTCGTAGACGCTCGCCTGCTTGCGGTGCACGACGCCGAACCCGTCGGAGACGAAGGCGTCACCGTAGGCGGCCAGCTTCTCGGCGAAGGTGCGGCGCTCGGCCTCGTCCTTGCTCGTCTCGCCAGCGTTGAACCGGAGGTTCTCGAGGACGACGACCTGGCCGTCCTCGAGGGCGTCGACGGCGGCCGAGGCCGCCTCCCCGACGGTGTCCTCGGCGAAGGCCACCGGAGCGTCGAGCAGCTCGCCGAGGCGGGCGGCGACGGGAGCGAGGCTGTACTTCGCCTCGGGCTTCCCCTCGGGGCGCCCGAGGTGGCTCACGACCACGACTCGGGCGCCCTCGGAGACCAGACGCTGGAGCGTGGGCACCGACGCGCGCACGCGGCCGTCGTCCGTGATCGTTCCGTCCTTCAGGGGGACGTTCAGATCGCAGCGGACGACGACGCGCTTGCCTGCGAGGGAGCCCAGTGAGTCCAGAGTGCGGAGCGTCACTGCGCGCAGCCCTTAGAGCTTGCCGGCGACGAACTCGGTGACGTCGACGAGGCGGTTGGAGTAGCCCCACTCGTTGTCGTACCAGGAGGCGACCTTGACCTGGCTGCCGATGACCTTCGTGAGGCCCGCGTCGAAGATCGACGAGTGCGGGTCGGTCACGATGTCGCTCGAGACGATCGGGTCCTCGGTGTACTTGAGGATGCCCTTGAGGTCTCCCTCGGAGGCCGCCTTGTACGCCGCGTTGATCTCCTCGACGGTGGCGGGCTTGGTCAGCTCGACGGTGAGGTCGGTGATCGAGCCGGTCGGGACCGGGACGCGGAGGGCGTAGCCGTCGAGCTTGCCGACGAGCTCCGGGATGACCAGGCCGAGCGCCTTGGCGGCACCGGTCGAGGTCGGGATGATGTTGACGGCGGCGGCGCGGGCGCGACGCAGGTCGCTGTGCGGGCCGTCCTGGAGGTTCTGGTCGGCGGTGTACGCGTGGACCGTGGTCATCAGGCCGCGCTCGATGCCGAAGTTGTCGAGCAGCACCTTGGCGAGCGGCGCGAGGCAGTTCGTGGTGCAGGACGCGTTCGAGATGATGTCGTGCGTCGCGGGGTCGTAGGTGTTCTCGTTCACGCCGAGGACCAGGGTCGCGACGTCGCTGCCGGTGGCGGGAGCGGAGACGATGACCTTCTTGGCACCCGCGGTGATGTGCTTGCGCGCGTCCTCCGACTTGGTGAAGCGGCCGGTCGACTCGATGACGACGTCGACTCCCAGCTCGCCCCAGGGGAGGTTCGCGGGGTCGCGCTCCTCGAGGACGATGATCGGCTTGCCGTTGACGACGATGCGGTCGCCGTCGAGCTCGACGGTCGCGTCGAGGCGGCCCGTGATGGAGTCGTACTTCAGGAGGTGCGCGAGGGCCTTGTTGTCGGTGAGGTCGTTGACCGCGACGATCTCGAGGTCGCTGCCCTTTGCGAGGGCTGCACGGAAGAAGTTACGGCCGATACGGCCGAAGCCGTTGATGCCGATCTTGACGGACACAGATATCTCCTGGTGAGGAAAGGCACCTCGACGGTGCAGTGGAGGGGTGGAAGCCGACGACAGGGCGTCCCGGACGCGGGGCCCGGGACGCCGAGATCGCTACGACAGTAGCAGCAGGCCCGAAGTCTTCTCGCGGGCCTTCTCGAAGCGCGCGGAGACGTCGGCCCAGTTCACGATGTTCCAGAACGCCTTGACGTAGTCGGCCTTCACGTTGACGTAGTCGAGGTAGAAGGCGTGCTCCCACATGTCGAGGAGGAGGACCGGGACGGTCGCCGCGGCGAGGTTGCCCTGGTGGTCGTAGAGCTGCTCGATGATGAGCTTCTCGCCGAGCGAGTCCCAGGCGAGGATCGACCAGCCGGAGCCCTGGATGCCGAGGGCCGAGGCGGTGAAGTGGGCGCGGAACTTGTCGAACGACCCGAAGTTGTCGTCGATGGCCGCGGCGAGCTCGCCGACGGGCTTGTCGCCGCCGTCCGGCGAGAGGTTGTTCCAGAACACGGTGTGGTTCACGTGACCGGCGAGGTTGAAGGCGAGGTCCTTCTGGAGCTTGTTCACGTTCGCGAGGTTCTCGCTGTCGCGAGCCTCCTGCAGCGAGGCGAGGGCGGTGTTCGCCCCGGCCACGTACGTCGCGTGGTGCTTGTCGTGGTGGAGCTCCATGATCCGCCCACTGATGTTCGGCTCGAGGGCCGAGTAGTCGTAGGGCAGTTCGGCGAGCGTGTAGTCAGCCATGTGCGATCTCCTGTTCGTGGTCGTCGCTCCCGTGCGACCCGCCGGCGTCTCGGCGTCCTCCGCGAGGCGGAGGAGGAGGGCCGGGAGTATCCTGAGCGACCCCATCAGTCTAGCGAGGGGGCCCCTCCGCGTTCGGAGGGCTTGCGTTGTTCGACCAGGAGACACTCAGCGTTCGCCGGGCGGGGCGCGCCGTGCGGCCGGGCCTACAGGTCCTGCAGCTCTGCCGGGAGGTTCGCGTCGGTGCCCGGGATGTCGAGGTCGGACGCGCGCTTGTCGGCCATCGCGAGGAGGCGGCGGATGCGGCCGGCGACGGCGTCCTTCGTCATCGGCGGATCGGCGTGGTGGCCGAGCTCGTCGAGGCTCGCGTCGCGGTGCGCGAGGCGCAGGCGCCCGGCGTAGCGGAGGTGCTCGGGGATGTCGTCGCCCAGGATCTCCATCGCGCGCTCGACGCGGGCGCACGCCGCGACGGCGGCCTGGGCGGAGCGGCGGAGGTTCGCGTCGTCGAAGTTGACGAGGCGGTTCGCGGTCGCCCGCACCTCGCGGCGCTGGCGCAGCTCCTCCCAGCTCGCGACGGTCGCGGTCGCGCCCATCAGGGTGAGCATCGCGCTGATGCTCTCGCCGTCGCGGATGACGACCCGGTGGACGCCGCGCACCTCGCGGGACTTGGCCTGGACTCCCAGGCGTCCGGCGGCTCCGACGATCGCCATGGCCGCCTCGTTGCCGGGGCAGATGATCTCGAGCGCCGCGGAGCGGCCCGGGTCGGTCAGCGAGCCCTGGGCGAGGAAGGCGCCGCGCCACAGGGCGGCGAGCTCCTCGCGGGAGCCGGTCGTGAGGCGGTTGGGCAGGCCGCGGACGGGCCGGCCCCGCTGGTCGAGGAGGCCGGTCTGCCGGGCGAGGGTGTCCCCGCCCTCGACGACGCGCACCAGCCAGCTCGTGGTCCTCCGGGATCCGCCGGCCGAGACGATGCTGCCCTCGCTGCGGACGCCGTACAGCTCGGCGAGGTCGCGGCGCACGCGGGTCGCGAGCGGGGCGGAGTCGAGCTCGACCTCGACCGCGAGGCGGTTGGAGATGATGTGCAGTCCTCCGGAGAAGCGGAGGATGGTCGCCAGTTCGGCGGCACGGACGGTGTTCTTGCGCGAGACGATCGCGACCAGTTCGCCCTTGACGTCTGCGGTGAGGGCCACGGAGTCTTCCTTACGTCGGGTGCGCGGCTGAGCGCGCGGGGATCATTCTCGGCCGAGGTCGCGGTGCGCCACGTTGACGGCGACGCCCGGCAGCTCGGCCAGACGGGCCGCGACACGGCCCGCGACCGCGACGGAGCGGTGCTTGCCTCCCGTGCAGCCGATCGCGATGGTCGCGTGGCGCTTGTTCTCGCGCTGGTAGCCGTCGAGCACGGGGCGCAGGGCCCGGGAGTAGGAGTCGATGAACTCCTCGGCGCCCTGCTGGGCCAGCACGTAGTCTCTCACCTCTTCGTCGAGACCCGTGTGCGGACGCAGCTCCGGGATCCAGTACGGGTTCGGCAGGAACCGCGCGTCGGCCACCATGTCGGCGTCGGTCGGCAGCCCGTACTTGAAGCCGAAGCTCATCACCGTGACCTGGAGGCCCGCGCGGCCGGCCTCGGCGAAGCGCTCGGTGATGCTGGTGGCCAGCTGGTGGATGTTGAGGTCCGAGGTGTCGATGACGATGTCGGCCGACTCCCGCAGCTGAGCGAGGCGCGTCCGCTCGGCGGAGATGCCGTCGAGGAGGGTCCCCCGGCCCTGCAGCGGGTGCGGACGGCGCACCTGCTCGAAGCGGCGGACGAGCGCGGCGTCGGTGGCCTCGAGGAACACCACTCGGAGGTCGACCCCGGCGCGCAGCTCGCGGACGATGTCGCCGAGGTCCTCGAAGAAGTCGCGTCCGCGGACGTCGACGACCGCCGCGATCTTCGGCAGCGTGTCCCCTGCACGCTGCGCCAGGTCGACCAGCGGGCGCAGCATCTGCGGCGGCAGGTTGTCGACGACGTACCAGCCGAGGTCCTCCAGCGCGTTCGCGGCCGTGGACCGGCCCGCTCCGGACATCCCCGTGACGATCAGCACGTCCTGCTGCTCGCTCTCCGTGCTCATGCGCTCTCCGTGCTCGTGTCTGCTCGTGTCCTCGGTGCCGGGCACCGGCCGCTCTCCCCCGGAGCGCGGGCCTCCAGCCTAGGGCGTGCCCCCGACGGCGGACCCGTCCGGATGCAGGTGCGCGTGGATCGCGCCCGCCAGCGTCGGGCCGATGCCCTTGACCTCGGCGATCTCGGCCTCGCCCGCCTCGCGGAGCCGGGCGACGGATCCGAAGTGCTTCAGCAGGTCGCGGACGCGCGTGCCTCCGAGCCCGGGCACCTCGGCCAGCTGCGACGAGATGTCGCGCTTGCGACGCGTCCTCTGGTGGGTGATCGCGAAGCGGTGCGCCTCGTCGCGGATGCGCTGGAAGAGGAAGAGCGCATCGCTGTTGCGCGGCAGGATGACGGGGAAGTCGGAGTCCGGCAGCCAGATCTCCTCGAGGCGCTTGGCGATCCCGCAGAGGGTGATGCCGGTCACCCCGGACTCGTCGAGCGCGCGCTGCGCGGCTGCGACCTGCGGCTGGCCGCCGTCGACGATCAGCAGCTGCGGGGGGTACGAGAACTTGCGCCGCTTGGCCTCGCCGGTCTCGGGGTCGACCGCCGCGGGCTCGACCGGCTCGCGGAGGTAGGCGAGGCGGCGGGTGAGCACCTGGTGCAGCGACTCGGTGTCGTCCGTCGACTCCGCGATGGAGAACCGCCGGTACTGGTCCTTCCGCGCGAGCCCGTCCTCGAAGACCACCATCGAGGCGACGATGTTGGTGCCGCTGAGGTGGGAGACGTCGTAGCACTCCATCCGGAGCGGCGCCTCGCTCATGCCGAGGGCGTCGCGGATGTCCTCCAGGGCCTGCGTCCGAGCGGTGAAGTCGGCGGAGCGGCGGGTCTTGTAGAGCATCAGCGAGTGCTTCGCGTTCTGCGTCGCCGTCTCGAGGAGGGCGGCCTTGTCTCCGCGCTGGGCCGCTCGGAGGCGCACGTTCGTGCCGCGCAGTCCGCTCAGCCACTCCTCGAGCGCCTCGGTGTCCTCGGGCAGCTCCGGCACGACGACCTCCCGGGGCGGGACGTCGCCGGTCTCGTAGGCGGCCTGGAGTGCCGTGTCGACGAGCTCCGCCGTGCTCATGTCGAGCTCCTTGTCGACGACCCAGCCCCGCTCGCCGCGGATGCGCCCGCCGCGGACCCGGAACTGCTGCACGGAGGCGGCGAGCTCGTCGTGGACGATCGCGTAGAGGTCGACGTCCACGTTGTCCTTGAGCACGACCGCGCTCTTGGCGAGGACCGCGTCGAGTGCGGCGGCCTGATCGCGCAGCTTCCCCGCGCGCTCGTACTCCATCGCCGCCGCGGCCTCGCGCATCTCCTTCTCGAGCTCGCCGATCATCCGGCGGTCGTGGCTGCCCATGAAGGCGACGAAGCGGTCGACCATCTCGCGGTGCTCGGCGAAGGTGACGCGGTGGGAGCAGGGCCCGCCGCAGCGGCCGATCTGCGACGCGAAGCAGGGCTTGCCGCTCTGCATGGCGCGCTTGTAGTTGGAGTCGTTGCAGGTCCTGATCGGGAACGCCTTGATCATCAGGTCGATCGTCTCGTGGATCGCCCAGATCTTGGGGTAGGGCCCGAAGTAGCGGGCCTTCCTGATCTTGGCGTTCCGCGTGACCATCACCCGCGGGGCCTCGTCGCCGAGCGTCACCGCCATGTAGGGGTAGGACTTGTCGTCGCGGAACTTGACGTTGAAGGGTGGATCGAACTCGTTGATCCAGGTGAACTCGAGCTGCAGGGCCTCGACGTCGGTGCCGACGACGGTCCACTCGACGCCGGAGGCCGAGGTGACCATCCGCCGGGTGCGCTCGTGCAGGCTCGGCAGCGGGGCGAAGTAGTTGCTCAGCCGCGCGCGGAGGTTCTTGGCCTTGCCCACGTAGAGCACCCGCCCCCGGGCGTCCGTGAAGCGGTACACGCCCGGTAGGGTCGGGATCTCACCCGGCTTCGGCCGGAAGTCGACTGTCTGCGCCATGCCTCTCGCTCGCGTCAGCCGAGGATCTCGGCGAGGAACATGCCGGTGTGGCTGCCCTCGACCTTCGCCACGTGCTCGGGGGTGCCCACCGCGACCACCTGTCCGCCGCCGGCGCCGCCCTCGGGACCCATGTCGATCAGCCAGTCGGCGGACTTGATGACGTCGAGGTTGTGCTCGATGGTGATCACCGTGTTGCCCTTGTCGACCAGGCCGTTGAGGACGAGGAGGAGCTTGCGGACGTCCTCGAAGTGCAGGCCCGTCGTCGGCTCGTCGAGCACGTAGACGCTGCGGCCGTTGGAGCGGCGCTGGAGCTCGGTGGCCAGCTTGACGCGCTGCGCCTCGCCGCCGGAGAGCGTGGTCGCGCTCTGCCCGAGGCGGACGTAGCCGAGCCCCACCTCCACCAGCGTGCGGAGGAAGCGGTGGATCGCCGTGATCGGCTCGAAGAAGTCGGCCGCCTCGGCGATCGGCATGTCGAGCACCTCGGCGATGTTCTTGCCCTTGTAGTGCACGGTCAGGGTGTCGCGGTTGTAGCGCGCTCCCCCGCAGACCTCGCACGCCACGTAGACGTCGGGCAGGAAGTTCATCTCGATCTTGATGGTGCCGTCGCCCGAGCAGGCCTCGCAGCGGCCGCCCTTGACGTTGAAGCTGAAGCGGCCGGGCAGGTACCCCCGCGCCTTCGCCTCGGTGGTCTCGGCGAAGAGGTTGCGGATGCGGTCGAACACGCCCGTGTAGGTGGCGGGGTTCGAGCGCGGCGTGCGGCCGATCGGGTTCTGGTCGACGTGCACGACCTTGTCGAGGTTCTCGAGCCCGGTGACGCGCGTGTGCTTGCCCGGCACCTTGCGGGCGCCGTTGAGCTGGTTGGCGAGCACGCGGTAGAGGATGTCGTTCACGAGGGTGCTCTTGCCGGAGCCGGAGACCCCTGTGACCGCGACGAACGTGCCGAGCGGGAACTCCGCGTCGACCTTGCGGAGGTTGTTGGCGTTCGCCCCGACGACCTTGATCATCCGCTTGCGGTCGATCTTCCGCCGCTTCTTCGGGACCTCGATCGCCTTGCGGCCCGAGACGTAGTCGCCGGTCAGCGAGTGGGTGTTCTCGAGCAGCGACTCGTAGGAGCCGGAGTGCACGACCTTGCCGCCGTTGACCCCGGCGCCCGGGCCGATGTCGACGATCCAGTCGGCGGTGCGGATGGTGTCCTCGTCGTGCTCGACCACGATCAGCGTGTTGCCCAGGTCGCGCAGCTTGATGAGGGTGTCGATCAGGCGGCGGTTGTCGCGCTGGTGCAGGCCGATGCTCGGCTCGTCGAGCACGTAGAGCACGCCGGTCAGCCCGGAGCCGATCTGGGTCGCCAGGCGGATGCGCTGCGCCTCGCCGCCCGACAGGGACGCAGCGGCGCGCGAGAGGTTGAGGTAGTTGAGCCCGACCTCGATGAGGAAGTCGATGCGCGCGCGGATCTCGCGCAGCACCTGCGCGGCGATGTGCGCCTCGCGGTCGGTCAGCTCGAGCCGGCTCATGAAGTCCTGGGCGTCGCCGAGGCTGAGGTCGGCCACGTCCGCGATGCTCGCCCCGTGCACGAGCACGGCGAGCACCTCGGGCTTCAGGCGGGAGCCCTTGCACACGGGGCAGGGCACCTCGCGGAGGAACTCGGACCAGCGGGTGCGCTGGACGTCGGTCTCGGCCTGGACGAACTGGCGCTCGATGTAGGGCACGACGCCCTCGAAGCCCGAGGTGTAGCTCATCTCGCGGCCGTAGCGGTTCTTCCACTTGACCTTGACCTCGAAGTTGTCGCCGTGGAGGACGGCCTGCTGCACCTCGGTGCTGAGGCGCTTCCACGGGGTGGTGAGCGTGAAGCCGAGGTCGCGGGAGAGGCCGTCGAGCAGCTTCTCGTAGTACTGGAACAGGCCCTTGCCCTGGGTGGTCCAGGGGATGATGACGCCCTCGGCGATGCTCAGGTCGGGGTCGCCGAGCAGCAGCTCGTCGTCGACCGACATGCGCGTGCCGAGGCCCGAGCACTCCGGGCAGGCGCCGAAGGGCGCGTTGAAGGAGAAGGTCCGCGGCTCGATCTCGGTCAGCGAGATCGGGTGGTTGTTGGGGCAGGACAGCTTCTCGGAGTAGGTGGTCCAGGCGCCGTCGCCCTCGCCGTCGACGTAGTTGATCTGCACGATGCCGTCGGTGAGCCGCAGGGCCGTCTCGAGGGAGTCGGTGAGGCGTCCGAGGATGTCGGGGCCGGCGACGAGCCGGTCGACCACGACGGAGATGTCGTGCTTGTACTGCTTCTTGAGCACCGGCGGCTCGCTCAGCTGGACGAGCTTCCCGTCCACCATGGCGCGGGAGTAGCCGCCCGCGGTCAGCTCCTTGAACAGGTCGACGAACTCGCCCTTCTTCTGCGAGACGACGGGGCTGAGGATCTGGTAGCGGGTACCGGTCTCGAGCTCCATCAGCTGGTCGGCGATCTGCTGCACGGTCTGCGCGGAGATCCGCTCGCTGCAGATGGGGCAGTGCGGGACGCCGATGCGCGCCCACAGCAGGCGCATGTAGTCGAAGATCTCGGTGATCGTGCCGACGGTGGAGCGCGGGTTGCGGTTCGTCGACTTCTGGTCGATCGAGACCGCGGGGCTGAGGCCCTCGATGAAGTCGACGTCCGGCCGGTCCACCTGCCCGAGGAACTGGCGGGCGTACGCGGAGAGGGACTCGACGTAGCGCCGCTGGCCCTCCGCGAAGATCGTGTCGAAGGCCAGAGAGGACTTGCCCGAGCCCGAGAGACCGGTGAACACCACCATCGAGTCGCGCGGGATCTCGAGGTCGACGTTCTGCAGGTTGTGCACCCGCGCGCCGCTCACCACCAGCTTCGAGGACGACTCGTCGAGCGAGGAGACGAAGCGGTGGAAGGAGGGAGAGGGGGTGGAGGAGGGGTCCGTAACGGCGTTCAGGATCGACACTCCGAAAGTGTATGCGGAGCCACCGACATCGCCCGTGGCGTTCGCTGGGCGCTGATCCGCGGGCCCCTCCCCTTGCGGATCAGCGCCCCCGATCAGGACAGGTGCCCGGCCTTCTCCATCTGGCGGAGCTCGCGCTTGAGATCCTGGACCTCGTCCCGCAGCCGGGCCGCGAGCTCGAACTTGAGCTCGCCCGCCGCCTGGAGCATCTGCCCGTTGAGGTCGGAGATGATCGCCTCGAGGTCGTTGCCGCCGTTCGCGGCGAGACCCTGACGGCGCAGGTTCGGCGTCGGGCTCTTCTTCTTGGCGTCGCGCCCGGCGAGCAGCTTGGCGGTGTCGGCCCCCTCGCGGGCGAGGGCGTCGGTGATATCGGCGATCTTCTTCCGAAGCGGCGTCGGGTCGATGCCGTGGTCGAGGTTGTAGGCGACCTGCTTCTCGCGTCGGCGGTCGGTCTCGTCGATCGCGAGCCGCATCGAGTCCGTCACCTTGTCGGCGTACATGTGGACCTCGCCCGAGACGTTGCGCGCCGCACGGCCGATCGTCTGGATGAGCGACGTGGACGAGCGGAGGAAGCCCTCCTTGTCGGCGTCGAGGATCGCCACGAGCGAGACCTCGGGCAGGTCGAGCCCCTCGCGCAGCAGGTTGATGCCGACCAGGACGTCGTATACGCCCGCCCGCAGCTCCGAGAGGAGCTCGACGCGGCGCAGGGTGTCGACATCGGAGTGCAGGTAGCGGACGCGGACGCCCGCCTCCGTGAGGAAGTCGGTGAGCTCCTCGGCCATGCGCTTCGTCAGCGTCGTGACGAGCACGCGCTCGTCGCGCTCGGTGCGGCGCTTGATCTCCTCGAGCAGGTCGTCGATCTGGCCCTTCGTCGGCTTGACGACGATCTCGGGGTCGATCAGGCCGGTCGGGCGGATGATCTGCTCGACGATGCCGTCGGCGATGCCCATCT
This sequence comes from Rathayibacter sp. AY1E2, assembly GCF_002932325.1. Classification (NCBI taxonomy): domain Bacteria; kingdom Bacillati; phylum Actinomycetota; class Actinomycetes; order Micrococcales; family Microbacteriaceae; genus Rathayibacter; species Rathayibacter sp. AY1E2. Next base: position 50,301 of record NZ_PSVO01000001.1, on the reverse strand, counting down.
CGTAGCGGCCCGGGGTCGCCGAGAGGTAGACGGTCTGACCGACGCGCGACTTGAACTCCTCCCACTTCAGGGGCCGGTTGTCCATCGCCGAGGGCAGGCGGAAGCCGTGCTCGACCAGCGTGCGCTTGCGGGACGCGTCGCCCTCGTACATCGCACCGATCTGCGGCACCGTCACGTGCGACTCGTCGATCACGACGAGGAAGTCGTCCGGGAAGTAGTCGAGCAGGCAGTGCGGGGCCTCGCCCGACTCGCGGCCGTCGATGTGGCGGGAGTAGTTCTCGATGCCGGAGCAGAATCCGATCTGCTGCATCATCTCGAGATCGAAGGTCGTGCGCATCCGCAGGCGCTGCGCTTCGAGGAGCTTGTTCTGCTTCTCGAGGTCGGCCAGGCGCACCTCGAGCTCCTGCTGGATGGTGTCGATCGCACGGTGCATGACGTCCTGGCTGGCGACGTAGTGCGAGCCGGGGAAGACCGACACGGAGTCGAGCTTCCGGACGATGTCGCCGGTGAGCGGGTGGAGCGTGTAGAGCGCCTCGATCTCGTCGCCGAACATCTCGATCCGGATCGCGAGCTCCTCGTACATCGGGATGATCTCGATCGTGTCGCCCCGCACCCGGAAGGTGCCGCGGGCGAAGTCGACGTCGTTGCGCGCGTACTGCATGGACACGAACTTGCGGATGAGGCGGTCCCGGTCGACCCGCTGGCCGACCTGGAGCGCCACCATCGCCTCGAGGTACTGCTCGGGCTGGCCGAGGCCGTAGATGCACGAGACGGTCGACACCACGATCACGTCGCGGCGGCTCAGGAGCGAGTTCGTGGTGGAGTGGCGCAGCCGCTCGACCTCGGCGTTGACCGAGCTGTCCTTCTCGATGAAGGTGTCGGTCTGCGGGACGTAGGCCTCGGGCTGGTAGTAGTCGTAGTACGAGACGAAGTACTCGACGGCGTTGTTGGGGAACAGCTCGCGGAACTCGTTGGCGAGCTGCGCGGCGAGGGTCTTGTTGTGCGCGAGCACGAGCGTGGGGCGCTGCACGGCCTCGACGAGCCAGGCCGTGGTCGCGGACTTGCCGGTTCCGGTGGCGCCCAGCAGGACGACATCGGTCTCGCCGGCGTTGATGCGGGCGCTCAGATCGGCGATCGCGCCGGGCTGGTCACCGCTCGGCTTGTACTCGCTGATGACCTCGAACGGGTGCACGGCACGGGTTGGCTCCATGGTTCGAAGCGTAGCCGCGACCACCGACACCGGACGGCGCGTGCGCTGGCGGCGAACGGGGGTGCGCTCCCCGGCCGGGCCGCTCGGCCACGAGGGCGGGTGTCCGGGACGGACCGTCAGCGGGCGAGACGCTCCCACAGCGCGTCGGTCCGAGCGAGCGTCTCCTCCAGCGTGCCGGAGGAGTCGATCACGACGTCGGCGAGGGCGAGGCGCTCCTCGTCGCTCGCCTGAGACGAGACCCGCGCACGAGCCTCCTCCTCGGTCAGTCCCCGGAGGGCGACGAGACGCTCGATGCGGAGGTGCTGCGGCGCGTGCACGACGACCACCTCGTCGAACTCCCCCGCTCCACGGCCCTCGGCGAGGAGGGGGACGTCGTAGACGACCACCGCGGCCGGGTCCGCCTCGGCGGCCTCCGCGAACAGCCGCTGCGAACGGAGGGTCACCGCCGGATGGGTGATCGCATTGAGGTCGGCGCGGGCCGCCGCGTCCGAGAAGACGATCGCGCCGAGCGCCGGGCGGTCCAGCGCGCCGTCCGCGCGAATCACGGACGGGCCGAAGCGCCCGGCGATCGCAGCCAGCGCCGGCTCCCCCGGCTCGACGACCTCGCGCGCGAGGACGTCGGCGTCGACCACCACCGCTCCGTGCTCGGCGAGACGGCGGGCGACGGTGGACTTGCCCGAGGCGATGCCTCCGGTGAGGGCGACGAGATGCACCCGGCCACCCTACCCAGCGCCGTCGCCCGGAACGCCGAACGGCCGGCCCCCGAGGGGACCGGCCGTTCGATGCGATGTGCTCGCGATCAGTTGTTCGAGGACAGCTTCTCGCGGAGCGCGGCGAGCGACTCGTCGTCGGCGAGGGTGCCGCCGGTGGTCGACTCGCTGGTGAAGCCGGCGCCGACCGAGACGCCCTCGGAGACGGTGGCCGCCTCCTCCTGCGACTTGGCCACCTGGGCCTTGTGGGCCTCCCAGCGCGCCTGAGCAGCGGCGTACTCCTGCTCCCAGGCCTCGCGCTGCGACTCGAAGCCCTCGCGCCACTCGTTGGTCTCGGGGTCGAAGCCCTCGGGGTACTTGTAGTTCCCCTGGTCGTCGTACTCCGTGGCCATGCCGTAGAGCGCCGGGTCGAACTCGGTGCCCTCGGGGTCGACGTTCTCGTTCGCCTGCTTGAGCGAGAGGGAGATGCGGCGACGGTCGAGGTCGATGTCGATGACCTTGACGAACACCTCTTCGCCGACCGACACGACCTGCTCGGCGAGCTCGACGTGCTTGCCCGACAGCTCGGAGATGTGGACGAGGCCCTCGATGCCGTCCGCGACGCGGACGAAGGCACCGAACGGGACCAGCTTCGTGACCTTGCCCGGCGCGACCTGTCCGATCGCGTGGGTGCGGGCGAAGACCTGCCACGGGTCCTCCTGGGTCGCCTTGAGCGAGAGCGACACGCGCTCGCGGTCGAGGTCGACCTCGAGGATCTCGACGGTGACCTCCTGGCCCACCTCGACGACCTCGGAGGCGTGCTCGATGTGCTTCCAGGAGAGCTCGGAGACGTGGACGAGACCGTCGACGCCGCCGAGGTCGACGAACGCACCGAAGTTGACGATCGACGACACGACGCCCTTGCGGACCTGACCCTTGTGCAGGTTGTTCAGGAACGTGGTGCGGCTCTCGGACTGGGTCTGCTCGAGGAGCGCGCGACGCGACAGGACCACGTTGTTGCGGTTCTTGTCGAGCTCGAGGATCTTCGCCTCGATCTCCTGGCCGAGGTACGGCGTGAGGTCGCGGACGCGGCGCAGCTCGATGAGCGAGGCCGGGAGGAAGCCGCGGAGGCCGATGTCGACGATGAGACCGCCCTTGACGACCTCGATGACCGAGCCGGTGACGACGCCGTCCGACTCCTTGATCTTCTCGACGTCGCCCCACGCGCGCTCGTACTGCGCACGCTTCTTGGACAGGATCAGGCGACCCTCCTTGTCCTCCTTCTGGAGGACGAGGGCCTCGACGCTGTCGCCCACGTTGACGACCTCGGAGGGGTCGACGTCGTGCTTGATGGAGAGCTCGCGCGAGGGGATGACGCCCTCGGTCTTGTAGCCGACGTCGAGGAGGACCTCGTCGCGGTCGATCTTCACGACGGTGCCTTCGATGAGGTCTCCGTCGTTGAAGAACTTCAGAGTCTTTTCGACCGCGGCAAGAAAGTCTTCAGCAGACCCGATGTCGTTGATCGCGACCTGCTTGGTTGCCTTGTCGGTCGTTGCGGTTGTCATTAAGGGATGCTCCAGGATGGATGGGTCTCGGGCGGCGGCCGCCTGCGGGCCTCGCGGCTCGGCGGAGTGGTGACCACTGCGGTGGTGAGGGATGTGCCTCCGGCCCGGGAGCCGCGCTCGGCCGGCCGGAGGACCGGCCTTCCTCGCGCGCCGCGGGCACGGCGGCGCCACAGATGTGACACCCCAGCTTAGACGCCCCGGGAGGCGCACGGCAATCTCGCCGCGCCCGTCCAGGCGCGGGTTCCGGAGTCAGCCGGCGAGGGAGGAGCGGAGGGTGTCGAGACCGACGCCGCCGAGGTCGAGCGCCCTCCGGTGGAAGGCCGCGAGCGAGAACGCGGCGCCCTCGCGCACCTCCGCCTCGTCGCGCAGCTGCTCCCAGATCCGCTGCCCGATCTTGTAGGACGGAGCCTGCCCCGGCCAGCCGAGGTACCGGTTCACCTCGAAGCGCACGAACGCGTCGTCCATGTTCACGTTGGCCCGCATGAAGTCGAGGGCCGAGTCGGCGGTCCAGACGGTGCCGGAGCCCGGCATCGGCTTCTGGAGGTGCACGCCGATGTCCAGCACGACGCGCGCCGCGCGCATCCGCTGGCCGTCGAGCATGCCCAGGCGGTCGGCCGGGTCGTCGAGGTAGCCGAAGCGCTCCATCAGCCGCTCCGCGTAGAGCGCCCAGCCCTCGGCGTGGCCGGAGGTCCCGGCGAGCTGACGGCGCCAGGTGTTGAGGCGGGCGCGGTTGTGGACGGCCTGGCCGATCTGCAGGTGGTGGCCCGGGACGCCCTCGTGGTAGACCGTGGTCAGCTCCCGCCAGGTGGCGAACTCGGTGACTCCGGCCGGGACCGACCACCACATCCGCCCCGGGCGCGAGAAGTCGTCGCTCGGACCGGTGTAGTAGATGCCGCCCTCCTGGGTCGGCGCGATCCTGCACTCGAGGCGGCGCACCTCCTCCGGGATGTCGAAGGCGGTGCCGGCGAGCTCGCGGACGGAGCGGTCGCTGGTCTCCTGCATCCAGGCCTGCAGAGCGTCGACGCCGTGCAGAGTGCGGGCCGGGTCCGCCTCGAGGTGGGCGATCGCCTCGGCGACGGAGGCGCCGGGCAGGATCTCGCGCGCGATCGCCTCCTGCTCGGACGTCATGCGGGCCAGCTCCTCGATCCCCCACTCGTAGGTCTCGTCGAGGTCGACGACAGCGCCGAGGAAGCGGCGGGAGTGCAGCGCGTACAGCTCCCGGCCGACGGCGTCCTGCTCGGTCGCGGCGGGGGCGAGCTCGCCCCGGAGGAACTGCGCGAGCGACCCGTAGGCGGCCGAGGCACGGCGGGCGCCGTCCTCCAGTCGCTGGGCGAGCGACGCGGGCAGGGATCCGGCGGCGGGAGCGGCCTCCGCGGCCAGCTCGGCGAAGAACCCGCGGGGAGCGGCGATCTTCCGCGCCTGCTCGGCGACGAGCTCGACCTGGCGGCGGGCGGGGACCACGCCGGTGCGGATCCCCTCGCGCAGGGTCTCCGCGTAGCCCTCGAGGGCGGCCGGCACGGCCAGCAGCCGCTCGGCGACCGCCTCCCAATCGGCGACCTCGTCCGTCGGCATCAGGTCGAAGACGTCGCGCAGCTCCTGCGCCGGGGACGCGATCACGTTGAGGTCCCGCAGCGGCAGACCGGCGTCGTGCCCCTCCAGGGAGAGCCGGAGCTCGGCGCCGAGGTCGGCGGCCGTGACGCGGTCGACGTCGTCCACGGGGTCGGCGGCCTCGAGCTCGGCGAGGGCCGAGGCGGTCGCCGCCCGGGCCTGCTCGAGACCGGCCGGCGAGTAGTCGCCCAGACGGCCGTTCGCGCCGCTGCGTCCGATCGCGGTGCCGAGGGTGGGGTCGAGGTCGACGAGCGTGTCGACCCAGCGCTCGGCGACGGCGTCGACGGCGGTGGGCTCGCGGGGGGTGTCGGTGCTCATGCCTCCGAGCCTAGCCAGGCCCTGCGGCCGGCTCAGTGCGCGGCGACGTCCCAGTCGGACCCGTGGCCCACCTGCACCTCGAGCGGGACGCTCAGGTCGGCGGCACCCGCCATCCGGCCGCGGACGACCGCCTCGAGCGGCTCCTCCTCGCCGGGGGCGACGTCGAAGATCAGCTCGTCGTGCACCTGGAGGAGCATCCGCGAGCCGAGCCCCTGCTCGTCGAGGTCGGCCTGCACGCCGATCATCGCGCGCTTCATGATGTCGGCGGCCGAGCCCTGGATCGGCGAGTTGAGTGCCGCCCTCTCGGCGTTGTCGCGGAGGACGCGGTTCGCGCTCTGCAGGTCGGGGAACGGACGCCGGCGTCCGAAGATCGTCTCGGTGTAGCCGGTCTCGCGGGCCTGCTCGACGACGCTGCGGAGGTAGTCGCGCACCGCGCCGAAGCGGACGAAGTAGTCGGTCATCAGCTGCTTGGCCTCGGCGCTCGAGATGCGCAGCTGCTTCGACAGGCCGAAGGCGCTCAGGCCGTAGGCGAGGCCGTACGACATCGCCTTGACCTTGTTGCGCATGGCCGAGGTGACGTCGCCCGGATCGACGCCGAAGATCCGCGATCCGACGAAGCGGTGCAGGTCCTCGCCGGAGTGGAAGGCCTCGATCAGCCCGGCGTCCCCGGAGAGGTGCGCCATGATCCGCATCTCGATCTGCGAGTAGTCGGCGGTGAGGAGGGTGCTCGCCTCCGCTCCGTGGACGAAGGCGGTGCGGATGCGGCGGCCCACCTCGCTGCGGACGGGGATGTTCTGCAGGTTCGGGTCGTTGGAGGAGATCCGGCCGGTGGCCGTGCCGGTCTGGTCGTAGCTGGTGTGGATCCGGCCGTCGGCGGTGACCGACTTCTCGAGCGTCTCGATGATCTGCTTGAGCTTGGTCGCGTCGCGGTGCTCGAGGAGCAGCCCGAGGAACGGGTGCGGGTGGGACTCCTGCAGGTCGGCGAGGGCGGAGGCGTCGGTGGTGTAGCCCGTCTTCGTGGCCCGGGTGCGCGGCATGTCGAGCTCCTCGAAGAGGACCTGCTGCAGCTGCTTGGGCGAGCCGAGGTTCATCTCGTGGCCGATCTCGGCGAACGCGCGGCTCGCGAGGTCGGCGGCCGAGACGGTCAGCTCGGCGCGGAGGCGCGCCAGCACGTCGGCGTCGATCGCGACGCCGGTGAGCTCCATCGTCGCGAGGACCTGGACGATCGGCAGCTCGATGTCGACGAGCACCGAGAGCATCCCCTCGCCCAGCCGCTCGCGCAGCGGAGCGACGAGCCGGTACGCGTACCAGGCCTCGGTGGCGGGCCCCATCGGCTCGACGGTGGGGACCAGCTGGTTCGGGTCGCCCTGCGCCATGGTCTCGTCGAGGTGCTGCGCGACCTGCGCCGCGAGCGTGGCCGGATGCCCGGTGGGCTGCACCAGCCAGGAGGCGACGCGGGTGTCGAACGCGAGCCCCGCGACGGGGAGTCCGGCCCTCCGCAGCGCCTTGATCTGGGGCTTCGCGTCGGCGAGGTACTTGGGGGCGGGCCCGGCCAGCCACTGCTCGAGCGCGGTGTAGTCGGGCCGCTCGGCGGCCCACGGGACGAACGCCGTCTCCTTCTCGACCGCGAGGCCGACGCCCTCGAGCCCGCCGGCTCCGAGCAGGACCTGCACGGCGACGGGCGCGGTGCCCTTCGCCGACACGCGGTCGAGCCAGTGCGCGAGCTCCTCGTCGACCAGGGTGCGGACGGCGGGCGCTGAGGTCGTGACCACGTCGCCCGCCAGGGCCGCGGCGGCACCGTCGACGCCCTCCTCCGCGGCGATCGTGAGGACCCGCTCCTGCAGGGTCTTGAACTCGAGGCGGCTGAAGATCTCGCGGACCGCGTCGGGATCGATCGGACGGCGCGTCAGATCGTGCGGCCCGAGGGGGAGCTCGACGTCCGTCACCAGCCGGTTGAGGCGGCGGTTGCGGAGCGCGTTCTCCTTCTGCTCGCGCAGCTTCTCGCCGACCACGCCCTTGATCTCGTCGGCGTGGGCGATGATGTCGGCGACCGTGCCGTACTGGTTGACCCACTTCGCGGCCGTCTTGGGGCCGACCTTGTCGACGCCGGGCAGGTTGTCGCTGGTCTCGCCGACGAGCGCGGCGATCTCGGGGTACTGGTGCGGCTCGACGCCGTACTTCTCGAAGACCTTGTCGCGGTCGTAGCGGGTGAGCTGCGAGACGCCCTGGGTGGAGGGGTAGAGCAGGGTGACGTCCGGAGTCACCAGCTGGATGGTGTCGCGATCGCCCGAGACGACCAGCACGCGGAAGCCGGCCTCGGCCCCCTGGCGGGCGAGCGTCGCGAGGATGTCGTCGGCCTCGAAGTCCTCCTTCGAGACGGTCCGGATGTTCATGGCGTGCAGCGCCTCCTCGAGGAGGGGGACCTGGCCCTTGAACTCGGGCGGCGTCTCGCCGCGGGTGCCCTTGTACTCCGGGTACTCGCGCGTGCGGAACGAGTAGCGGGAGATGTCGAACGCGACGCCGAGGTGGGTCGGCTTCTCGTTCTTCAGCAGCAGGATCAGCATCGAGAGGAAGCCGTGGATGGCGTTCGTGTGCTGGCCCTCGCGGGTCTGGAAGCTGTCGACCGGGAGCGCGTAGAACGCCCGGAACGCCAGGGAATGGCCGTCGACGAGCAGGAGGGTAGGCTGTTCCGGATCTGACACAGGGCCAGACTACACAGCGCCTCCGACACCGGATCGGCCCGCTCGCGCCCGCCGGTCAGGGCCGCTCCGAGGCTCCAGCGCGAGGAGCGACGTGACCGAGCCGACCCCCACCACGACCGCCTGGATCCGCCCGCCCGCGCTCGACCTGGTCGCCGGGATCGGCCGCGGCATGGGCGAGCTCGCCGAGCGGATGGGGATCCTCTGGCACGAGCTCACCCCGCAGCACTCGGTGGCCTCGATGCCCGTCGAGGGCAACCGGCAGCCGGTCGGCATCCTGCACGGCGGCGCGCACGTCGTGCTCGCCGAGTCGATGGGCTCGATCGCGGCGAACGTGCACGCCGGCGCGGGCCGCCTGGCGATGGGCATCGAGCTGAACGCGAGCCACAGCCGGTCGGTCCACTCGGGCTTCGTGATCGCCACCTGCGACGCGATCCACCTGGGCTCCACCCTCACCACCCACGAGATCGTCGTGCGCGACCAGGAGGGGCGCCGCCTCTCCACCGTGCGGATCACCAACATCATCCGAGACGCCCGCTGACGGGAGCGGACGGGTCCCCCTCGCGGGAGCGTAGGGCGACGACCAGGCCCAGGACCGCGACCGCCGTCGGGACCGCCCGTGCCTGCGAGCGACGGGGGATCGACCGGTCGGCCGCGCCGCTCGGGGACCCGGCACCGCGGCGAGCGGCACTGTCAAGCGACGGCGCGCGACTGTGCCCGGTGGCGCCCGAAGGGCGACACTGAGCGGATGAGCCTTCGCCATCTCCTCAAGAGCCTCCCGTCCATGCCCTCCGAGCTGCCCTCGTTCGATGCGGAGGCGGCTCCGGCCGATCCTCTCGAGCTGTTCGCGCAGTGGCTCGAGGAGGCGAAGGACGCGGGCCAGCTCCTCCCCCACGGCGCCACGCTCTCCACCGCCTCCGACGACGGCACCGTCTCGGCGCGCGTGCTCGTGCTGCGCGAGATCGACGAGGCGGGCTGGGCGTTCTCCACCCATGCCACCAGCCCCAAGGGACGCGCCATGGAGGAGAACCCGCACGCCGCGCTGACCTTCTTCTGGCCGGTCCAGGGCCGTCAGGTCCGGGTCGAGGGCCGGGTGGAGCGCGCCTCCGCGCAGGAGTCGGCCGACGACTTCCGCCGCCGCTCCGAGGCCGCTCGCACCGCCCTGCTCATCGGACGCCAGAGCGAGCCGATGCGCAGCGCGCAGGACTTCGGCCTCGTCACGCTCCAGACCAGCGTCGCCGTGGGCTGCTCGCCCGCGACGCTCGACCGGGAGTGGGCCGTCTACCGCGTCGTGCCCGAGCGCATCGAGTTCTGGCAGGGCTCGACCGCGCCGGAGCAGGATCACACCCGTCTCGAGTACCGCCCGGGAACGACGGAGGCGGGCGGCTCCCCGTGGGAGCGCACCCGCCTCTGGCCCTGAGGCCGTGGACCCTCGGGCCCGGCCTCGCGCTAGGCCTTCTTCGTGCTCAGCTGCTCGATGATCGCCTGCGCGACGTCGTGCATGGTGAGCCGGCGGTCCATGGAGGCCTTCTGGATCCAGCGGAACGCCTCGGGCTCGGTGAGCCCCATCTTCTCGTTGAGCAGGCCCTTGGCGCGGTCGACGAGCTTGCGGGTCTCGAAGCGCTCGACCATGTCGGCGACCTCGGCCTCGAGGGTGAGGATCTGGGCGTACCGCGAGAGGGCGATCTCGATGGCGGGCAGCAGGTCGTTGGGCGTGAAGGGCTTCACGACGTAGGCGAGCGCTCCGGCCTCGCTGGCGCGCTCGACGAGCTCCTTCTGGCTGAAGGCGGTGAGCAGGACGACGGGCGCGATGTGCGCCTTCGAGAGGCGCTCGGCCGCCGAGATGCCGTCGAGCTGGGGCATCTTGACGTCCATGATGACGAGATCGGGGCGCAGCTCGGTGGCGAGGGCCACAGCGGTCTCTCCGTCGCCGGCCTCGCCGACGACCTCGAAGCCGTTGTCGCGGAGGATCTCCACGATGTCGAGGCGGATGAGGGATTCGTCTTCGGCGACGACGACCCGACGGGGTGCGGTCGACGAGGGTTCCTGGTCAGTCACGCCGATGAGCCTACGGTATTCTCGACGGGCTGGTGATGAGCCGGTGTGGCGGAATGGCAGACGCGGGGCACTCAAAATGCTCTGTCCGAGAGGGCTTGTGGGTTCGAGTCCCACCACCGGTACCCGCCTGGTCGCGCGGTGCGCGCCTCCGCTCGCTAGCGTCGTCGGATGAGCACCGACCCCTGGCCCCTGTTCTCGCTGGAGCTGCGCACGCCGCGGCTCGAGTTGCATCCGGTCCGCGACGCCGACCTCGGCCCTCTCGCCGAGGCAGCCCTCGCGGGCGTGCACGAGAGCGGCCGCTCGCCGTTCCCCTCCCCCTGGGCCGAGGCGCCGGCGGAGCGCCTGCCCGGCGAGCTCGCCCGCTTCCACTGGTCGCAGCGCGCGCAGACGACGCGGGAGTCGTGGCGCGTCGCGTTCGCCGTGGTCGAGGACGGCCGGGTCGTCGGCTGCCAGGACGTGGTCGCCGAGTCCTTCGCCGCCACCCGCACCCTGACCTCGGGCTCGTGGCTCACCCGCTCGGCGCAGGGCCGCGGCCTCGGGCAGGAGATGCGCGCCGCCGTGCTCCTCCTCGCCTTCGACCACCTCGGAGCCGAGGTCGCCGAGAGCGCCGCTCTCGCCTGGAACACCCGCTCGATCCGGGTCTCGGAGGCCCTCGGCTACCGGCCGAACGGGACGCACCGGATCGTCGGTCCGGACGGTGCGCCGGTCGAGGAGCTGCGGTTCCGCGTCACACCGGAGACCCTGGTGCGGCCGGAATGGACGCTGGAGGCCTCGGGGGTCGACGCCGCACGAGCGGTCCTCGTCCAGGATCCGCTCGGTCCGCCCTCCCCCGTCTGATTCACCAGAACATCGTGCCCGGCGAGCCCTTGAACGGACCGACCACGCGCGAGGTGATCCAGCCGCCGTAGAAGTCGCCCGGCTGCGGCTGGACCGTCTCGCCGTCGACGGTGCAGGAGTCCATCCGGCCGGGGTAGAGGGCGACGGTGTCGACGAGGGCCTCGAAGCCGGCCATCGGCTCGGGGTACGTCCAGCCCGCCGCCTTCGCGACCGCTCCTCCTCCCCCGCGCACGGTCAGGTAGGAGGCCGCGCCCTTGAACTCGCAGATGCTGCGGCCGGGCGCGGGCTCGAGCGCCCCGGGCGCGAACGAGGACACGGGGAGGTAGTAGACGGGAGGGTGGCTCGTCTCGAGGACGCGGAGAGCGTCGCGAGTCTCGGCGACGACGACGCCGCCCAGCCGCACGACCACGTGCTCGGCGGTGGTCTCGACCCTCGGGGGTCGCGGGTAGTCCCAGACGGATTCCTGGCCCTCGGCGGGCGGCACGCGCTTCATCCCGCTCACGCTACGCGGCGGGGAGCGGTGCTCCGGCGCCTCCCAGAGGATGCCCGGGCGGACGCCGCGGCTCCGCAGATCCCCGCCGCCGGGACGCGCGGGGGCCCCGGTCGCGTAACGTCGTCCCTGCGGCGGAACCCCGAGCCCGCGCGCAGAAGGAATCCAGAGTGCCCACCGAATGCATCCACGGCCTCGACATCGCGCTCTGCGACGTCTGCACCCCGAAGAAGCTCCCCGAGCAGGTCGGCCGTGCCACCCGCGCCCCCGCGCGCGTGCCCGGGACCTCCCGTGCGGCCACCGCCCGCGCCGCCGCCCGCGGCACGGCGCGCGAGAAGCCCCTGCCGAAGGTCGACATCGCCGCGCAGCGGATCTACCACGTCACCCACCTCGACAACCTCGAGGCGATCGTCGCCGCCGGCGCGATCCTGGCGGACCAGCAGCTCCAGGAGCGCCCCGCGATCGACGTCAGCGCCGAGACCACCCGCGAGCACCGCCGTGCCGTGCAGGTGAAGGACGGCGTGAGCGTCGCCGGCTTCGTGCCCTTCTTCCTCTCCCCCGACGCCGCGCTCTGGGCCGACCTGCGCGGCGAGCGGGTCGCTCCGCACTGGTCGCCGAGCGCTCACGAGACCACCGCTTCGCAGTACGTCGTCCTGGTGGGCTCGCTCGCCTCCGCCCCGGTCCTGAGCGACGGCGACGCCTCCCACGTCCTCACGCGCTTCACCGAGGGCGACGCGCTCGTGCGCACCTTCGCGCGCCTCCTGGTCGACGAGCCGGCCCTGCGCAGCGCCGAGGCGCTCGTGCCCGAGCGCTTCCCGCTCGAGGGCGTCGCGACGGTCGGCGTGGCGTCGGTCGCCGCCCGCAACCGCGTCAAGGCTCTCTTCGAGGGCATCGACGCCTCTCCCCGCGTCGCCGTCTACCCGCCGTGGTTCCACCCGGTGGCCGAGGAGGAGTGACCCGGCGCTAGTCGGCCTCGAGGAGGTCGAGGCGGTCGGCCAGGTACCGGCGCAGCGGCATCAGTCCCTGCTCTCCCAGACCGGGCGCCCAGCGCACGAGCACCTCGGAGCCGCGCAGTGCCAGCGGCTCCTGGCCCGACTCGAGCGCTGCGGCGTCCAGTGCGAGGCGCCGCCAGCCGTAGTTGACGATCTCGCCCTCCTGGAACGGACCGTCGAAGGCGGCGCGCCGGATCTCGCGGCGCGCCTCCTGCGACTCGGACTGGTTGTTGGCGTGCAGCGGAGCGACGGCACGCGTGACCGATCCCGTCGCGAGGAGCTCGCCCTCGCGTCCGAGGAGCACCACGCCGAGGCGCCACGCGCGGGTCACCGGCGCCATCACCGGCTTGCGGCGGAAGCCGAGGATCGCGCGCGGCGTCCGCAGCTCGGCGACGGCCTGGTCGGCGATGCCGCGGGCGTCGAGCTCGGCGGAGACCTCGCGCAGGAGCGCGGCCAGATCGGCGGCGGCCTGCTCGGCCCCGGGTGCTGCGGGCATCGCTCCTCCTCGGCTCGTCCCGCCAGCCTACGGGCGCGGTGTGCACCGGCCACCCCGCTCCGCACCGCTAGCATCGCCTGACGACACCGAGGAGGACGAGCGATGCGCGTCATCATGATGGGCCCGCCCGGCGTGGGCAAGGGCACCCAGGCGGCCGTGCTGTCGCGCGAGCTGGGGGTGCCGGCGATCTCCACCGGCGATCTGTTCCGCGCGCACGTCGCCGACGGCACCGACCTCGGACGGCGTCTGCGGGCGCTCGTGGAGGCCGGCGAGTACGTGCCGGACGAGCTGACGAACGCCCTGGTCGCCGAGCGCATCGCCGAGGAGGACGCCCGGGACGGGTTCATCCTCGACGGCTACCCGCGCACGCTCGCCCAGGTGGACGCGCTGGCGGAGCTCCTCGAGGAGCGGGGCACGCCGCTCTCGTGCGTCGTGCTGCTGACAGCCGACGCGGACGTGGTCCTCGAACGGCTGCACGTGCGGGCGCAGGAGCAGGACCGCGCCGACGACGACCCCGAGGTGGTGCGGAACCGGATCGAGGTCTACGAGCGCGAGACGGCTCCTCTGGCGGAGGTCTACGACGAGCGCGAGCTCCTGGTGCGGATCGACGGCTCCGCCTCGCAGGACGAGGTCGCCGCGAGGATCATCGCGGCGTGCCGGCCCGAGTGAGCCGACCCGCCGCGACGCGGGGTCAGATCGCCGAGGCGAGGACCTCGTCGAGCTTGGCCGAGGCCTCCTCGTCGGTGCCCTTCAGGGCGAGCGAGAGCTCCGACACGAGGATCTGACGCGCCTTGAGGAGCATCCGCTTCTCGCCGGCCGAGACGCCGCCCGCCTGCTCGCGGCGCCACAGGTCGCGGACGACCTCGCTGACGCGGTACACGCTGCCGCTGGCCATCTTCTCCTGGTTGGCCTTGAAGCGGCGGGACCAGTTGCTGGCCTCCTCCGCGACGTCGCTGCGCAGGACGTCGTAGACCGCCTGGACTCCGGCGTCGTCGATGATCTCGCGGACGCCGACGAGCTCGGCGTTCTCGACGGGGAGGGTGATGGTGAGCTCGCTGGTGTGCACGTTCATCGTCATGAACGTCTTCTCGACGCCCTTGACCGAGCGCTTCTCGAGCCCGGTGATCGTCACCGCTCCGTGGTGCGGGTAGACCAGGGTCTCGCCGACCTCGAATGTCATCATGTCGTGCCTTTCGTCGTGGGGCGTGGTGGGAGTGTGGAGTCCAGGGGGCGCAGCGGCGCCGCGGCGAGCCAGGCCGGGAGCAGCGCGACGAGGTGCTCGACCAGCTCCTCGTCGGTGCCGTCGAGGGAGCCGGCGAGCCAGGCGCCGACCACGGAGAGGACGCCGCCGGCCGCGAAGACCGCGGTGAGCTCGGGGTCGACCGCTGCGGGGACGTCGACCCGGGCGAGCACCTCGCGGTGCAGGGCGAGCGCCGTGTCGAGCACGGCGTCGTCGGAGGCGACCCGGGCGGAGGCCCGCGCGCGGAGCCGGGCATGGAAGGCGTGGCGGTCGACCAGCCGCTCGACGAGCCGCGAGTAGCCGCGCTGCAGGGCGTCGGCTCCGGAGCGGTCGGCGGGATCGCCCTCGGCGACGTCGGCGACCACGAGGTCCTGGCGGAGCAGCGCGGAGGCGACTCCCGCCGCGTCGTCGAAGTGGGCGTAGAACGAGCTGCGGCTGATCCCGGCCTCGCGCACGATGTCACTCACCGCGATGCCCTCGGCCCTCTCGCCGTCGCTCTGCATGACGAGCCGCTCGACCGCGTCGAACACGCGGCGGCGGGTGCGCCGGGCTCGCGGATCGGCGGAGCCGAGCGCCGAGGGGGACTCCGCCGCGGGCACGGAGGCGAGGCGGGCGGGAGTCATCGACGTCAGTCTACCACTTCCCGGACAGGTGTACGGGAAGAGCGTCAGGCGCCGGTGCGCACCTGGTCGAGGCCGGCGATGCGGTCGATCGCGGCCTGCTCGCTCGGCGAGACCCGGCCGAGATACCGGCCCAGGAACACGAACAGCAGGCGGTTCGCCGTGATCGCGGGCCACCACGGGCGCCGGAGGCCCAGGAGCCTCCGCACCTCGGGGCTGAGCGAGGCGACCGCGCCGGCGAACAGCAGCGGGTAGACCACGCCCGCCTCGCCCGGCAGCCGGATGTCGCGGAGGAAGCCGACCGCCTCGTGCACGCGTGCGTCGGGCTTGAGCTCGCCCGCGAATCCGGCGAGCTGCGCGCGGAGCTCCGCGACGCTCTCGGGCGGATCCTGCACTCCGAGCAGCCGGCCGGAGGCGGCCCACTCGCGCACGTAGGCGTCGGGGCCGCCGGGGATCCGTCCGCCCCAGATCTCGTGGGCGCCGAGGAACGCGTCGGTGAAGGCATCGTGCACCCAGAGCAGCAGGCGGGGGTCCTGCGCCGAGTAGGAGCGCTCACGCCCGCCGGCGTCCTCGTAGGAGCCGACGATCCGCTCGTGCACGCCGGTCACCCAGCGCGCCGCTCCGCTCGCCGCGGCGGTGTCGCCGAAGCTGGTGGTCAGGACCCAGCGGACCGTGTTGTCGAGCCGGCCCATCGGGTCCTCGCGGTAGCGGGAGTGGTCGTGGACACCGGCCATCGCTCCGGCGTGGAGGGTCTGCATGAGCAGAGCCCGCACTCCGGCGATCATCGTGGGCAGGCCGCCGTTGACCGCCCAGACCGCGCTGCCCGGTCCGAAGAGCCCGGCATCGTCGCCCTTCTCGAGGGCCACGATCCAGTCGGCGCGGGGGCGGGGGCGGCGGCGTCTCATCCGCTCAGTGTGCGCTCGGATCCTGGGCCGCGCCTGGCCGTTCTGTCACCCTTCGTGGGGCCGTGGTCACTCGGCCAGCAGTTCGCGGACGTCGTCGGCCGACAGCGCCCGGGCGAAGAGCTCGCCCTCGTCGAGCACCGCCGTGCTGAGGCGGCCCTTGCGCTCCTGGAGGCGCACGATCTTCTCCTCGATCGTGTCCGTCGCCACCAGCCGGTACACGTTCACCCGCCGCTCCTGGCCGATGCGGTGCGCGCGGTCGACGGCCTGCGCCTCGGCCGCCGGGTTCCACCACGGGTCGAGGATGAAGACGTGGTCGGCCTCGGTGAGGGTGAGCCCTGTGCCGCCCGCCTTCAGGCTGATCAGGAAGACGGGCGCGGCTCCGGAGCGGAACTCCTCGATCACTCCCGCGCGGTCCCGCGTGGAGCCGTCGAGCTGCACGAACGGGATGCCGCGCCGACGCAGCCGCTCCCCCGCCCGATCCAGGTACGAGGTGAAGGTGCTGAAGACGAGGGCCCGACGGCCTTCCGCGATCACGTCGTCGAGCTGCTCGACGAGCACGTCGAGCTTCGCGGACGGGACGTGCCGGTAGGCCGGGTCGACCAGGGACGCGTCGAGCGCGAGCAGGCGCAGGAGGGTGAGCGATCGGAACACCGTGAAGCGCTGCCGGTCGAGGTCGTCGACCAGACCCAGGAGCTTCCGCCGCTCGCGCTGGAGGTAGCCGTCGTAGAGCACCCGGTGGGCGGGGGTCAGCGCGACCTCGATCGTCTGCTCCTGCTTCTCGGGGAGCTCCGGCGCCACCGCCTCCTTGGTGCGGCGGAGCAGGAACGGACGCAGTCGTCGGCGCAGTCTCTCGAGGCGGCGGCGCGCACCCTCGGTGTGGCTGACGGTCCGTCCCTCGGACAGATCGGGCGAGGCGATGCCGACGGGCGCCTCCGCGTGCAGGATCGGCCGGGTGTACTCCTCGCGGAAGCGGCGCAGCGGCGGCAGGAGCCCGGGCGCCACCAGGGCGAGGACCGCCCAGAGCTCGTCGAGCGAGTTCTCCAGCGGTGTGCCGGTGAGCGCGAGCGTGACGGGCGCGCCGACCCCGCGGGCGGCCCGGTGCGTCTGCGAGGCGGGGTTCTTGACGAACTGGGCCTCGTCGAGGATCAGCGCCGACCACGTCCTCGACGCCCAGCGCTCGCCGCCGAGGCGCAGGACCGCGTAGCTGGTGAGGACCACGTCCGCGTCGGCCGGGATCGCGTCGAGCGCGCCCTCCCGCGAGCTCGCGACGACGTGGACGCGCAGGGCGGGCGCGAAGCGCTCGGCCTCCGAGCGCCAGCCCGGCACGACCGAGGTGGGGGCGACCACGAGGAACGGCGCACGGCGGATTCCGGCGCGGCCCGCCTCCTCGACCGCGTCGAGCATCATGGCCAGCGCCTGCAGGGTCTTGCCGAGACCCATGTCGTCGGCCAGGATCCCGCCGAGCCCGTGACGGAGGCGGTGCACGAGCCAGGCGTAGCCCGCCCGCTGGTACGGACGCAGCCGGGCGGTCAGGCCCTCCGGTGGCTCCACGTCCTCCGGCGACCCGGCGGCCAGCGCGGAGTCGAGCACGGCGCGCCACGCGTCGGAGGGGACGCTCTCGTCGGCGAGCTCCTCCAGCTCGTTCCACAGCCCGGTCTGGTGCCGGCCGAGCCGCGGTCCCGTCTCCCACTCCTCGAGCTCGTCCGCCCGGGTCAGCAGCTCCCGGAGCCGGTCGAGGCCGGGGTGCGCGAGCGAGAGGTAGGAGTGGTCGACCAGGCGGATGCGGTCGCCGCCCGCGGCCAGAGCGCGGAAGAGGGGCAGGAACGGCACGGTCGCGTCGCCGATGGTCACGACGACGCCGAGGTCGAACCAGTCGGCGCTCTCGGTGTCGACCGCGGTGATGGTGAGCGTGAGCGGTCCGGTCAGCAGGCGGTAGTCCGGGGCCGCGCCCTCGCGCTCGATCCGGACACCGCCGATCCCCTCCAGCTGCGGGAGCTGCTCCACCACGAACACCGCCGCCTCGGCCCCGCGCAGGACCGCGCTCGTCCCCGGCTCCGGCACGAGAGCGGACCCGGCCTCGCCGAGCACCGAGCGCACCCGGCGGAGCACCGCGCGCTCGAGAGCCGCGTCGGCCGTGCCGTCGAGCTCGCCCGCGCGATCGGGCGAGCGGCGCCAGTGCCAGCCCACCCTGACGGCGCGCCGCGGCTCGAACGAGACCGTGCAGACCAGACGCGGGGGCTCCGGATCGTCCAGGACGAGGTCGACGCCCTCCTCGCGGACCGCGACGCGGCCGCGGAGGGCGGGGAGGTGCTCGCCGACGAACTCGGGCACGTCCTCCGCCGGGACCTCCGTCTCCTCGGGGTGGTCGAGGAGCCGCAGCTCCTCGTCGTCGAAGGGCAGGGACGCGGGCGCGAGCAGGAGCGAGGACGGATCGCCGCCCTCGACCGCGTAGACGCCGTGCCGGGCGACCGGACGCGCCGACTCGGGCGCGTGCTCCGCGCCGTCGATCCGCAGGACGGGCCGCAGCCGGAGCGCTCCCTCCTCCGCCGAGACCGTCACCGCCACATGCGCGGGACCGGCGAGACGGACCGCGCCCTTCTCCGGGGCGAGCAGCGGGATCCCGACGGCCTGCGCCTGCTCGAGCAGCCGCCAGAGCAGCGGGCTCTCGTAGTCGTCGAGGTGGATCCAGTCGGGGTCCTGCCCGAGGTGGACGGTGCGCGTCGCGCGGTGCAGGGCCGCGAACTCGGCGAACCAGCGCTGGTGAGCGGGGTCGAGCGAGAGCCGGTGGGTCTGGAAGTTCAGCGACTTCCAGGTCAGGGTGGTGCGGTTCCAGGCGGCCCCGCGCCCGCGGACGACGGGGCGGGTGGCCAGACGGTGGTCGCGGCGCTCGTCGGCGTCGTAGGTCTTCGCCGTGACGCGCTCGCTCGCCGGCGCCCGCCACGGATCGTCGGCCCGGCGCACCAGCCGGCGCAACTCGAACTGCAGCCCGATCGGAGTGAGGACGGTCGGCGACTCGGCCTCGGGGGGTCCGCTGAGCTCGCCGACGCGGGCGCGCCAGGAGGAGGGGGTCGACTCGGGAGGCACCGCCCCATGCTGCCACGCGCCGCCGCCACCCCCGCCCGCACCGCGTGACGGGCAGAATCGGAGGATGACCAGCAGCGACTCCCCCGCGCCCACCGTCCTCACCCTCGGCAGCGAGAGCCTGCGCCTCGCCCTGACGACCGCCGGGGCCGAGATGACGTCCCTCCGCGACGACGAGGGCCGCGAGTACCTGTGGCAGGCCGGCCCGGAGTGGCGCCGGCACGCTCCCGTCCTGTTCCCGATCATCGGGCGCCTCCCCGGCGACACGCTGCACCACGACGGCGCGGACCACCGGATGGGGCAGCACGGCTTCGCGCGGGACCGCGTCTTCGAGCTCGCGGGCGTCTCGGCGGACGAGGCGGTGTTCCGGCTCCGGAGCGACGACGCCACGCGCGCGGTGTTCCCCTTCGACTGGACGCTCCTCATCGCCTACGCCGTGACCGGCGCCTCGCTCCGGATCACCCAGACCGTCGAGAACAGGGGTCCCTCTCCGCTGGGCTTCTCGCTCGGCAACCACCCGGCCTTCGCGCTGCCCCTGCCCGAGGGCCGCGGCGAGCACCGCATCCGCTTCGCGCAGCCCGAGCCGGAGGGGTACCGCCGCGCTCCGGAGAACCTGCTGCTCGAGGCCCGTCACCCGGCGCCGCTCGAGGACGGGGTCCTGACAGTGGGCGACGCGCACTTCGAGGAGGGCGTGATGATCTTCGACGAGCCGTGCCGGCGGACCCTCCGGCTCGAGGCCGACGGCGCCGCCCGCGCGATCGTCGTCGACACCGGGGACTTCGACGTGGTCGGCGTGTGGAAGCCCGTCGGGGCCCCGTTCGTCTGCCTCGAGCCGTGGCGGAGCGTCCCGACCCCCGAGGGCTGGGACGGCGACATCGTCGACAAGCCGCGCCAGATCGTCCTCGAGCCGGGCGGCCGACGGTCGCTGTCCTACAGCATCGCGCTGAGCTGAACGTCCTCGCGCTGGATCTGCGCGTCGAGCAGCTCGAAGCGGCGGATGATCAGCCCCTCGCGGGTGGCCCAGGGGCAGATCACCAGCGTCTCGATGCCGAGGGCGTCCATCGCCGCCTCCGCGACGAGAGCGCCCGCGAGCAGCTGCGGAGCCCGCAGAGCGGAGACGCCGGGCAGCGCTGAGCGGTCGGCCGCGCTGATCGCGGCGAGGCGGGCGGACCACAGCCGGAGGTCGACCAGGTGCAGCTCGCGGCGCACCAGCGGACCGGCGGCGCTCGGAGCGGCGCCGGTGATCCGCGCCAGGGAGCGGAACGTCTTCGACGTGCCCGCGACCAGGTCGGGGCGCCCCAGGGCGAGGAAGCCGCGGACGGGCTCCGCGAGCACCTCGCGGGCGTGACGCCGGGCGGCCTTCACGCTCGTGGCCGAGGCGGGATCGCCGACCAGCAGGTCCCGCGTCACCCGCCCCGCTCCGAGCGGGACCGACACGGCGAGCTCGGGCACCTCGTCCACGCCCATCGAGAGCTCGAACGAGCCACCGCCGATGTCGAGGTCCAGGATCGAGCCCGCGCCCCAGCCGAACCAGCGGCGCACGGCGAGGAAGGTGGCCGACGCCTCCGCCTCGCCGCCGAGCTCCTGGAGGTGCACTCCCGTCTCGGCGCGGACCCGGTCGAGGACCGCCGCGCCGTTGCCGGCCTCGCGGATCGCCGAGGTCGCGAACGCCAGCAGGTCCTCCGCGCGGTGCTCGCGGGCGACCTCCGCGGCCTCGGTCACGAACGCGATCAGCTCGCGCTGGCCCCGCTCGGTGATCTCCCCCGCCTCGTCGAGGTGCGCCACGAGAGCGAGGCTCCGCTTGTGCGAGCGGTAGGGCACCGGGCGGGCGCCGGGGTGCGCGTCGACGAGGAGCAGGTGGACCGTGTTGGAGCCGATGTCGAGCACGCCGAGTCGCATGGGTCCACGGTATCCGCCCGCGGAGGCGCGTCCCGCCACGCGGACCGCCGGGGAACGCCGGAGGGCCCGGCCGCTCGCGCGACCGGGCCCTCCGGGGGTGCTGGACTCAGTGGTCCCAGTTCTCGGCCCTGTCGGCCGAGCTGGACGAGCCGACGATGTGCACCCGCATGTCGTTCGTCGTGCCGGCGCGCCCGGGGGGCGATCCGGAGACGACGACCACGGTCTCGCCCGCCTGGGCGAGGCCCTCGCGGAGCAGCACCGCGTCCACCTGCGCGAACATCGCGTCGGTGTGGTTGACGCGCGGCGTGACGAAGGACTGGACGCCCCAGTTCAGCGCCATGCGGCGGCGGACGGCCGGCTCGGGAGTGAAGCCGATGATCGGGATGCCGTGGCGCAGGCGCGTCATGCGGCGGACCGAGTCGCCCGACTCCGTGAACACGCAGAGGAACTTCGCCTCGACGAACTCCGCGACCTCGGCGGCGGCCAGCGTGACCGATCCGCCCTGGGTGCGGGGCTTGCTGCCCAGCGGGGGGATGCGCTCCAGGCCGTGCTCCTCGGTGGACTCGACGATGCGGGCCATGGTCTGCACGGTGACGACGGGCCAGGCTCCGACGCTGGTCTCGCCCGAGAGCATGACCGCGTCCGCGCCGTCGAGGATGGCGTTCGCGACGTCCGAGGCCTCGGCCCGCGTGGGGCGGGGGCTCTCGATCATCGACTCGAGCATCTGGGTCGCGACGATGACCGGCTTCGCCCAGCGGCGGGCGAGCTCGACGGCGTGCTTCTGCACGATCGGCACCGCCTCGAGGGGCAGCTCGACGCCGAGGTCGCCGCGGGCGACCATGATGCCGTCGAAGACGTCGATGATCTCCTGCAGGTTGTCGACCGCCTGCGGCTTCTCGATCTTGGCGATGACGGGAGCCTTGCGGCCCTCCTCCGCCATGATCTCGTGCACGCGCTCGATGTCGCTGGCGTTGCGCACGAAGGAGAGTGCGATGATGTCGGCGCCGAGGCGGATCGCCCAGCGGAGGTCGTCCTCGTCTTTCTGGGAGAGGGCGGGGACGTTGACCGCGACACCGGGCAGGTTGATGCCCTTGTTGTTCGAGACGTTGCCGGGGACGACGACCTCGGTGACGACCCGGGGGCCCTCGACGGCGGTGACGCGGACAGCGACCTTGCCGTCGTCGATGAGGAGCATGTCGCCCGGGTTCACGTCGTCCGGGAGGCCCTTGAACGTGGTGCCCGAGAGCTCGCGCGTGCCGAGGACGTCCTCGGTGGTGATGGTGAAGACGTCGCCCTCGGCGAGGGCGTACGGGCCGCCCTCGAACTTGCCGAGGCGGATCTTCGGACCCTGCAGGTCGACGAGGATCGCGACCGCGCGCCCGGCGTCGTCCGCGGCCTTCCGCACGATGCGGTAGATGCCTTCGTGGACGTCGTAGCTTCCGTGACTGAGGTTCATGCGGGCCACGTCCACGCCGGCGTCGATGATCGCACGAATGGTCTCGTACGACGACGTTGCCGGGCCGAGGGTGGCGACGATTTTCGCTCGTCTCATTGAGGGGGTGCTCCGTTGTTCTGCGCCCGGAGGCGCGTCGTTAGCGGGGAGGGTGAGCTGATTGCTGGCGGGCCGAGACTATCGCGTCCCGGGGACTAGAGCGTGAAGCCCCGGTCGTTGGGGCCGACCGGCGCCGGCAGCTGGGTCGTGCCCTCGAGGTAGCGGTCGACCTCGGCCGCGACGGAGCGGCCCTCGGCGATCGCCCAGACGATCAGGGACTGGCCGCGCCCGGCGTCGCCGGCCACGAAGACGCCGGGGACGGTCGTCTCGAAGGCGTCGCCGCGCGCGACGTTGCCGCGCTCGGTGAAGGGGACGTCGAGCTGGCGGCCGAGGTGGTCCGCCTCCGGGCCGGTGAAGCCGAGGGCGAGCAGGACCAGGTCGGCCGGGATCTCGCGCTCGGTGCCCGCCTTGGGGACGCGGCGCCCGTCGAGGTACTCGGTCTCGGCCACGCGCACCGCGCGGACCTCGCCGCCCTCGTTCGCGAGGAACTCCACGGTCGACGCGAGGAACATCCGCTCCCCGCCCTCCTCGTGGGCGCTCGAGACCTCGAACACGGTCGGGTCCATCGGCCAGGGCTGGCTGTCCGGGCGCTGCGACGGCGGCTGCTGCCCGATCGCCAGGTTCGTGACCGACGCGGCCTTCTGGCGGTGGGCGGTGCCGATGCAGTCCGCTCCGGTGTCGCCTCCGCCCAGGACGACGACGTGCTTGCCCTCGGCCGAGATCTGCTCGAAGACGCGGTCGCCCGCGATCGCGCGGTTCGACTGCACGAGGTACTCCATGGCGAAGTGCACGCCGTCGAGGTCGCGACCCGGGATCGGCAGGTCGCGCGGCACGAGAGCACCGGTGGCGACCACGACCGCGTCGTAGCGCGCCCGCAGGTCGTCCCAGGTGATGTCGGAGCCGATGTCGACGCCCGCGCGGAACCGGGTGCCCTCGGCCTTCATCTGGTTCAGGCGGAGCTCGAGGTGCTTCTTCTCCATCTTGAAGTCCGGGATCCCGTAGCGCAGGAGGCCGCCGATGCGGTCGTCGCGCTCGTAGACCGCGACGGTGTGCCCGGCGCGGGTGAGCTGCTGAGCGGCGGCGAGCCCCGCCGGGCCGGATCCGACGACCGCGACGGTCTTGCCGGTCAGGCGCTCCGGCGGGTGCGGCTGCACCCAGTCGTTGCCGAAGGCCTGATCGATGATCGAGACCTCGATCTGCTTGATCGTGACGGCGGGCTGATTGATGCCGAGCACGCAGGACGACTCGCACGGCGCCGGGCAGAGCCGGCCCGTGAACTCCGGGAAGTTGTTCGTCGCGTGCAGGCGCTCGATCGCCTGGCGGCCCTCGCCGCGCCACATCAGGTCGTTCCACTCGGGGATCAGGTTCCCCAGCGGGCAGCCCTTGTGGCAGAACGGGATGCCGCAGTCCATGCAGCGGCCCGCCTGCCGGCGCAGCACGGCGGAGTCGCCCTGCTCGTAGACCTCTTTCCAGTCCATCAGGCGGACGGACACGGGACGCCGCTTGGGCAGCTCCCGGTCCTGCACCTTCAGGAACCCCTTGGGATCAGCCACCGGTCACCTCCAGAATCCGTCCCCAGACGACGTCGCCGTCGGGGTCGAGCCCCTCCTCCACAGCGGATGCGCGCGTCGCGAGCACCGCGGCGAAGTCGCGGGGCAGTACCTTGACGAAACGCGAGACCGTTCCGTCGAAATCGTCGAGCATCCCCTGGGCCAGGGTCGACTCGGTCTCCGCGACGTGCCGCTCGAGCAGATCGCGCAGGATCTCCACGTCGGCGCTGCCGAGCTCGGAGAGGGTCAGCTCGCCGGAGGCGATCGCGTCGCGGTTCACGAGCTCGCGGCGCAGGCCGTGGATGTAGGCCGTGCCGCCCGACATGCCGGCGCCGAGGTTCCGACCGGTCTCGCCGAGGATCACCGCCAGGCCGCCGGTCATGTACTCGAGCGCGTGGTCGCCCACTCCCTCGACCACCGCGGTGGCGCCGGAGTTGCGGACCAGGAAGCGCTCGCCGACCATCCCGCGGATGAACATCGTGCCCTGGGTCGCCCCGTAGCCGATCACATTGCCCGCGATCACGTTCGTCGAGGCGTCGAAGGTGCTGCGGCGGTCCGGCCGCACCACGATCTGGCCGCCCGAGAGGCCCTTGCCGACGTAGTCGTTGGAGTCGCCCTCGAGCCGCAGCGTGATGCCGGCGGGGAGGAACGCTCCGAGCGACTGCCCGGCCGAGCCGCGGAGCGACACGACGATGGAGTCGGCCGGCAGGCCGTTCTCGCCGAATCGGACGGTGACCTCGTGGCCCAGCATGGTGCCGACGGCGCGCTCGGTGTTCTTGATCTCGCGCTCGATCCGAACGGTGCCGCGGTGGTCGAGCACGTTCGCCGCGAGGCGGATCAGCTCGTTGTCGAAGTGGTGCTCGAGCTCGTGCTCCTGCGCGCGGCCGTGGCGGCGCGGCTCCTCCGCCGTGAAGACCGGTCCGACGAGGATCGGCGTCAGGTCGAGCCCGCTCGCCTTCCAGTGCTCGATCGCCTGGTCGACGTCGAGCAGCTCGCGGTGGCCGACGATCTCGTCGACGCTCCGGAAGCCGAGCTGCGCGAGGTACTCGCGCACCTCCTGGGCGATGAACTCGAAGAAGTTGACGACGAACTCGGGCTTGCCGGAGAACCGCTGGCGCAGCTCCGGGTTCTGCGTCGCGACGCCCACCGGGCAGGTGTCGAGGTGGCAGACGCGCATCATGATGCAGCCCTCGACGATCAGCGGAGCCGTCGCGAAGCCGAACTCCTCGGCTCCGAGCAGCGCGCCGATGACGACGTCGCGACCGGTCTTCATCTGGCCGTCGACCTGCACGACCACGCGGTCGCGCATGCCGTTGAGCATCAGCGTCTGCTGGGTCTCGGCCAGGCCGAGCTCCCAGGGCGTGCCCGCGTGCTTGAGCGAGTTCACCGGGCTCGCGCCGGTGCCGCCGTCGTGACCCGAGACGAGGATCACGTCGGCGAGGGCCTTCGCGGTGCCGGCGGCGACCGCTCCGATGCCCGACTGGCTGACCAGCTTCGCGTGGATGCGCGCCGACGGGTTCGCCCGCTTGAGGTCGAAGATCAGCTGCTTGAGGTCCTCGATCGAGTAGATGTCGTGGTGCGGCGGCGGCGAGATCAGGCCGACGCCGGCGGTCGCGTGCCGGGTGCGCGCGATCCACGGGTACACCTTCGTCGGCGGCAGCTGACCGCCCTCGCCGGGCTTGGCGCCCTGGGCGAGCTTGATCTGGATGTCGTCGGCGTGGGTGAGGTACATGCTCGTGACGCCGAAGCGGCCCGAGGCGACCTGCTTGATCGCGGAGCGGCGCTCCGGGTCGAGCAGCCGCTCGGTGTCCTCGCCGCCCTCGCCCGTGTTCGACTTGGCGCCGAGGCGGTTCATCGCGATGGCGAGCGTCTCGTGCGCCTCCGGCGAGATGGAGCCGTAGCTCATCGCGCCCGTCGAGAAGCGCTTCACGATCGCCTCGACCGGCTCGACCTCGTCGATCGGGATCGGCGTGCGCCCCGCCGTGTCGAGCTTGAACATGCCGCGGAGGGTCATCAGCGAGCTCGCCTGGTCGTCGACCATCTTCGTGTACTCGCGGAAGACGTCGTAGCGGCGGTTGCGCGTCGAATGCTGCAGGCGGAACACCGTGTCCGGGTTGAACAGGTGCGGGGCGCCGTCGCGGCGCCACTGGTACTCGCCGCCGACCGCCAGGCGCTCATGCGCGACGATCGCGCCGTCCTCGGGATAGGCGGCGCGGTGACGCGCGGCGTTCTCCTCGGCGACGACGTCGATGCCGATGCCGCCGAGCTTCGAGACGGTGCCGGTGAAGTACTGGTCGACGAACGCCTGGCTGAGGCCGACGGCCTCGAAGGTCTGCGCCCCGGCGTAGCTCGACACGGTGGAGATGCCCATCTTGGACATGATCTTCAGCACGCCCTTGCCGAGCGCCTTGATCACGTTCTTCACGGCCTTCTCCGGCGAGACGTCCGACAGCATGCCGCTGCGGACGAGGTCCTCGCAGGTCTCCATCGCCAGGTACGGGTTGACCGCGGAGGCGCCGTAGCCGATGAGCGTCGCCACGTGGTGCACCTCGCGGACGTCGCCCGCCTCGACCACGAGCCCCACTCGCATCCGGTTCTCGGTGCGGATGAGGTGGTGGTGCACGGCGGCGAGCATCAGCAGCGAGGGGATCGGGGCGAGGTCCTTGGTGGAGTCGCGGTCCGAGAGCACCAGGAACTGCGCTCCCGCGGCGATGGCCTCGTCGGCCTCGTCGCACATCTCGTCGATGCGGTCCTGCATCGCGCGGGGTCCCGCGTCGACGCGGTACAGGCCGCGGATCGTCGTGGTGATGTGGCTCAGCGGGCGCGGCGCGATGTGCTGGATCTTCGCGAGCTCGTCGTTGTCGATGACCGGGAAGTCGAGGACGACCTGGCGCGCGTGCTCGGCACCGGCGGTCAGCAGGTTGCGCTCGGGGCCGAGGCCCAGGCGGAGCGAGGTCACGACCTCCTCGCGGATCGAGTCCAGCGGCGGGTTCGTCACCTGCGCGAAGGCCTGCGTGAAGTAGTCGAAGAGCAGGCGGGGGCGCTTGGACAGGACGGCCACGGGGGTGTCCGAGCCCATCGCTCCGAGCGGCTCCGCACCGGCGCGCGCCATCGGCAGCAGGAGGAGGCGGACCTCCTCCTCGGTGTAGCCGAAGGTGCGCTGGCGGCGGTTGACCGAGGCGGGCGTGTGCACGATGTGCTCGCGCTCGGGGAGGTCCTTGAGGTTGATGCGGCCCTTCTCGAGCCACTCCTCGAACGGACCGGAGGCGGCGAGCTGCCCCTTGATCTCCTCGTCCTCGACGATGCGGCCCTGCTCGGTGTCGACCAGGAACATGCGGCCGGGCTGCAGGCGTCCCTTGCGGACCACCTTCGCGGGATCGATGTCGAGCACGCCGATCTCGCTGGCGAGCACCACGAGCCCGTCGTCGGTGACGACGTAGCGGCCGGGGCGGAGCCCGTTGCGGTCGAGGGTGGCGCCGACGAGCTCGCCGTCGGTGAAGACGATCGCGGCCGGGCCGTCCCACGGCTCCATGAGCATCGAGTGGTACTCGTAGAACGCGCGGCGCTTCGGGTCGAGCGCGCCGTCCTGGTTCTCCCAGGCCTCCGGCACCATCATCATGACCGCGTGCGGGAGCGACCGGCCGGCCAGGTTGAGCAGCTCGACGGTCTCGTCGAACGAGGCGGAGTCGCTGCGGCCGGGCGAGACGATCGGGAACAGCGGGGCCAGGTCGCCCAGCTCGCGGCTCTTCAGCTGCGACTGGCGTGCGCGCATCCAGTTGCGGTTGCCCTGCACCGTGTTGATCTCGCCGTTGTGCGCGATCATCCGGAACGGCTGAGCGAGCGGCCACGAGGGGAAGGTGTTGGTGGAGTACCGGGAGTGCACCAGCGCGAGCTTCGACGCGAAGCGCTCGTCGGACAGGTCCGGGTAGAACGGCTCCAGCTGGAGCGTCGTCACCATGCCCTTGTAGACGAGCGTGCGGCTCGAGAGCGACATGAAGTAGACCTCGAGCTCGCGCTCGACGCGCTTGCGCAGGCGGAAGGTCAGGCGGTCGAGGCGCACGGAGGAGAGGGGCGTGCCGCTCTCGTCGGTCAGCTCGCTCCGGATGAACAGCTGCTCGATCGCCGGCATGGCGGCCCGGGCGAGCGTGCCGATCTCGTCGGGCTGCACGGGCACGGAGCGCCAGCCGACCACGGCGAGGTTCTCCTCGCGGGCGATGTCGGCGATCGTCGACTTGACCCGCTCGCGCTCGAACACGTCCACCGGGAGGAAGGCGTTGCCCACCGCGTACTGGCCCAGCGGCGGGAGCTCGAAGGGAGCGACCGCGCGGAGGAACTCGTCCGGGATCTGCGTGATGATCCCCGCGCCGTCGCCCGTTCCCGCGTCGGAGCCGACGGCGCCGCGGTGCTCGAGGTTGCGCAGCGCGTTCAGCGCGGCGTCGATGATGTCGTGGCCGGCGGTGCCGCGCATGGTGGCGACCATCGCGAGACCGCACGCGTCCTTCTCGGCGGCCGGGTCGTACATCCCCTGCGCCGGCGGCATGCCCAGGAAGGGCACGGCGCGGGCCGGGGTCGAGGGCTGGGCGGAGGCCATGGGAACCGTCCTCACGGGGGTGATGGCTGATCGGGACGTCACTGGCCCGCGGTGGTGGAGGAGGAGCGGCTCCCCGATCGGGAGGGCCGCAGGGTTCTGCCGTGGCGCGAGCGTCGCGCGCCGTCGGCGGTGCCTGCACGACGACCCGCCCGCGGCAGCGCTCGTGGCTGCGCCGCGATGGGGCGGTCGTGGAGGTGTCGGGCACCCGGGAGGCGGTCGCGGAGGCTCCGCGACCTCCGTCAGGTGCGGGAGACCGTCGGCTTCTCGGCGTCGGTGCCGGAAGCAGGGGTGGTGGTGTCGTCGGAGTCGGACTCGACGTCCTCGAATTCTACCGCAGCCGGGGCGGGCGTCCACTCGCGACCCGGCCGGTAGGCCGAGGGCTCGGCGCCCGGGTGCTCGCGCTTCTGGATGACCACGAGGACCAGGCCGATGACCACGGCGATGAGCGCGGCCCAGACGTTGGTGCGGATGCCCCAGAAGAACTCGCTCGGGTCGATCCGGATGGACTCGAACCAGACGCGGCCGATCCCGTACCAGATCAGGTAGGCGGCGAAGACGGTGCCCCACTGCAGCTTGAGACGGCGCTCGAGCAGGAGGATGACCGCGATGCCGACGACGTTCCAGAGGATCTCGTAGAGGAAGGTCGGGTGGAAGAGCGTGCCCGCCGAGAGGCCGACGGGGAAGGCCGGGTTGGTGGTCTCGATCTCGAGGCCCCAGGGCAGGGTCGTGGGCAGGCCGAAGAGCTCGTGGTTGAACCAGTTGCCCAGACGCCCGAGCGCCTGCGCGGCGAGCATGCCGGGGGCGAGGGCGTCGGCGAAGGTCCAGAACCGCACTCCTGTCCAGCGGCAGCCGATGAACGCGCCGACCGCGCCTCCGATCAGCCCGCCGAAGATGGCGTTGCCGCCGTTCCAGATGCGGACGACCTCCCACGGGTCGGCGCCGTCGTAGAAGTAGTCGCCGGGGTGGGTGAGCACGTGGTAGGCGCGGGCGCCGACGATGCCGAGCGGCACCGCCCAGATGATGATGTCGAGCACGACCCACGGCTCCGCGCCGCGGCGCTTGAGCCGCTGGTTCGTCATGATCGTCGCCACGATGATCCCCGCGAGGATGCAGAGCGCGTAGGTGTGGATCGCGAGCGTGAAGGTGCCGATCGTGAGGTCGTACTGACTCCACGCGTCGGGGGGGCTCGGAATGCTCAGCGGTACGGACACCGGTACTCGACCTTTCGAAGGAGGGGGTCCCCCGGGCACGGCTCGGCCGCGCCCCGGTGGGCATCCCGATTGTAGCGGGAGGGTGTCAGCGCGCGGAGCGCAGGCGGGTGCCCTCGGCGAGGCCGCGGGAGGTCTCGGCGACCGCGTCGACCCCGCCGGACGCCAGCGCCCGCACCAGGGCGGATCCGACGATGGCGCCGTCCGCGTAGGCGAGGATCTCGGCGACCTGCTCGCCGGTCGAGATGCCCAGGCCGACGCACGCGCTCTCGGAGCCGGCGGCGCGGAGGCGGTCGACCAGGGTGCGGGCCGCGGAGTCGACGTCGGTGCGCGCGCCGGTGATGCCCATCGTCGAGACCGCGTAGACGAATCCACGGCTCGAGTCGACGGCCTGGCGCAGGCGCGTGTCCGTCGAGGACGGCGCCGCGAGGAACACGCGGTCGAGTCCGAGCCGCTCGGAGACGGCGAGCCACTCGGCGCCCTCGTCCGGGATCAGGTCGGGCGTGATGAGGCCGGACCCGCCGGCCTCGGCCAGATCGGTGGCGAAGCGCTCGACCCCGTACTGCAGGACGGGGTTGTAGTAGGTCATCACCAGGACCGGCACGTCGACGCGCGCCCGGATCTCGCGGACGGCCTCGAAGCCGTGGCGGAGGCGGAAGCCGCCCGCGATGGCGGCCTGGGTCGCCTCCTGGATGACGGGTCCGTCCATCACCGGATCGGAGTAGGGCAGACCGAGCTCGATCGCGTCGACGCCGTTCTCGGCCATGGCCACGGCGGCGTCGATGCTGGTCGGCAGGTCGGGGAAGCCGACGGGGAGGTAGCCGATCAGGGCGCCCGCCGCCTCCTCGTTCCGGCGCCGGACGGTCTCGGCGACGCTCGGTCCGCGGCCGCTCACGACTGCACCGCGCCCTGGTCCATGAGGCCGAAGTAGTGCGCAGCGGTCGTCATGTCCTTGTCGCCGCGGCCCGAGAGGTTGACCAGGATGGTGGCCTCGGGGCCGAGCTCGCGCCCGAGCTCCAGCGTGCCGGCCAGCGCGTGCGCGGACTCGATCGCCGGGATGATCCCCTCGGTGCGGCTGAGCAGCATGAGCGCGTCCATCGCGGCCGAGTCGGTGACCGCGCGGTAGTCGGCGCGGCCGATGCTCGAGAGCCACGCGTGCTCCGGGCCGATGCCCGGGTAGTCGAGGCCGGCCGAGATCGAGTGCGACTCGACGGTCTGGCCGTCCTCGTCCTGGAGGAGGAAGCTGCGGGCGCCGTGCAGGACGCCGGGGCGGCCCTTGCTGATGGTCGCCGCGTGGCGGGGGGTCTCGATCCCGTCGCCGCCGGCCTCGAAGCCGACGAGGCGGACGTCGGGGTCGTCGAGGAAGGCGTGGAAGATCCCCATCGCGTTGGAGCCGCCGCCGACGCAGGCGGTGACCGCGGTGGGCAGCGAGCCGGTCAGCTCGAGGACCTGCTCGCGCGCCTCCTCGCCGATGATCTTCTGGAAGTCGCGGACGAGGGCCGGGAACGGGTGCGGGCCCGCGACGGTGCCGAAGATGTAGTTCGTGGTGCCCACGTTCGTCACCCAGTCGCGCATCGCGTCGTTGATCGCGTCCTTGAGGGTGCGCGAGCCGGTCGTCACGGGGATCACCTCGGCGCCGAGCAGGCGCATGCGGGCGACGTTGAGGGCCTGGCGCTCGGTGTCGACCTCGCCCATGTAGACCACGCAGTCGAGGCCGAACAGGGCGGCGGCCGTGGCGGTCGCGACGCCGTGCTGGCCCGCTCCCGTCTCGGCGATGACGCGGGTCTTGCCGATCCGCTTGGTGAGCAGCGCCTGGCCCAGCACGTTGTTGATCTTGTGCGAGCCGGTGTGGTTGAGGTCCTCGCGCTTGAGGATGATCCGTGCTCCGCCGGCGTGCTCGGCGAACCGCGGCACCTCGGTGATGATCGACGGACGACCGGTGTAGCTGCGGTGCAGCTCCATCAGCTCGGCCGCGAACGCGGGGTCGACCTTCGTGCGCTCGTACTCGGCGCTCAGCTCGTCGAGGGCCTCGACGAGGGACTCGGGGACGTAGCGTCCGCCGAACTCGCCGAAGTAGGGGCCGAGTTCATCCCGGAGTGCCATGGGGGTACCGCCTATCGGTGTGGTCAGTGCGCCAGGAAGCCGGCGAGGGTGGAGACGGGGTCGCCGCCGGTGACGAGAGCCTCGCCCACGAGGACGACGTCGGCTCCGGAGCCGCGGTAGTGCGCGACGTCGTCGGCGGTGAGGACGGCCGACTCGGCCACCTTCACCGCGTCGTCGGGGAAGCGCTCGGAGAGGCGGCCGAAGAGGTCGCGGTCGAGCTGGAAGGTGGAGAGGTCGCGGGCGTTCACGCCGATGAGCCGCGCGCCGAGGTCGGCGGCCCGCTCGAGCTCGTCGGCCGAGTGCGTCTCGACGAGCGGGGTCATCCCCAGCTCGAGCACGAGGGCGTGCAGCTCGGCGAGCAGGGGCTGCTCGAGCGCGGCGACGATGAGGAGGACCAGATCGGCTCCGGCCGCGCGGGCCTCGAGGACCTGGTACGGCTCGGCGACGAAGTCCTTGCGCAGGACGGGGATCGACACGCGCTCGCGGACCGCCTCGAGGTCCGCGAGGGACCCCTTGAAGCGGCGCTCCTCGGTGAGGACGCTGATCGCGCTCGCTCCCCCGAGCTCGTACTGTCCGGCCAGATCGGCGGGGACGGGGATGTCGGCGAGGGCTCCGCGCGACGGACTGGCGCGCTTCACCTCGGCGATGATCCTGACGCGCTCGGCGGGGGCCAGTGCGGCCAGGGCGTCGAGGGCGGGCGCCTGGGCGAGCGCGCGGCGCTCGACGGCTTCGAGCGGGGCGCTCTCGCGGCGCCGGGCCGCGTCGGCCAGGGCGCCGGCGGTGAGGTCGGCGAGCACCTAGGCGCGCGCCTTCGGGTTAGCCTTCGCGCCGTTGACGCCGTAGCCCGCCTTGGCCATGCCCATGCCGACGAGCAGACCCACCACGACCAGGCCGGCCGAGAGCCAGACCACCAGGGGCACGTCGAACCAGAACGCGATCGTGCCGATCGTGAATCCGACCAGCATGATGACGACGGCCGTCCACGCTGCGGGCGAGTGGCCGTGGTTGTCGTCGTCGTGCTCGGTGCTCATGGGTCTCCTCCTGGGGGTGCATCGGGACCAGAGCAGTCTAGCGTGAGGCGCCTGAGCGCCCGGCCCCGGACTCGCCTGCGCAGCCGCCTGCAGGAGGCGGGGATGCCGGACCGCCGGACACGACCGCGGCCGGTGTCAGCGGCCCGAGGTGGGGTCGTCGCCGCGCGAGAGCTCGTCCCACGAGACGACCGGGTCGATGTCGCCGTCGTCCGTCTGCACGGTCGACGCGCCGTGGCCGTAGCCGTCGGCGGGCTCGAAGCGGGAGGCGCGCTTCCGCGCCGCTCCCGGCCAGCGGCCCGAGGTCACGAGGACGCCGATCCCGAGCAGCGCTGTGAGCACGCCGCAGACCAGGGCGACGACGGGCCAGGCCGTCGCGGAGGACGAGGCCACGAGCGCCGCGACGGACTGCTCCCCCGCGATGGCGGTCGCCTCGGTGACGAGCGAAGCGCCGGCGCGCACGGGGTCGCCCAGTGCCGTCGCGGCCGCGAGCACCACCGAGGCGCCGAGGACGGCCTGGAGCACACCGAGCACGATCCGGAAGACGGGGCCGGCGATGGCGAGGGCCGCAGCGAGGGCGAGGCCCGCGAGCGCCAGGGCGGAGAGCGCGGGCGCGGCGACGGTCCCGGCCACGTCGATCCGCTGACCCTCCCCCTCGATCGCGGCCAGGGTCAGCGTGGACCAGGTCTGGGTGGAGGAGGTCAGCTCGAGCGCGGCGAGCAGCACGACCCCGAGGATCGCCGTGTACTTCAGCCGCCGTCCGCTCATGCTCACTCCGCCGGGCCGAGGCCGGTGAACGGCACGAGGGGGTCGACGTCGAAGCAGGCGTGCTCGCCCGTGTGGCAGGCTGCGCCGATCTGCTCGACCTGGACCAGCAGGGTGTCGGCGTCGCAGTCGAGGGCGGCACCCCGCACGTACTGCGCGTGACCGGACGTGTCGCCTTTGCGCCAGTACTCCTGACGCGAGCGCGACCAGAAGGTGACGCGGCCCTCGGTGAGGGTCCGCCGGAGAGCCTCGCGGTCCATCCAGCCCATCATGAGCACCTCGCGGGTGTCGTGCTGCTGGATGATCGCGGGCAGGAGCCCGGTCGGATCGAAGGCGGCGCGGTCCAGGACGGCGTCGAGCTCGGCGGGGGTCATCGGATCTCGATCCCGGAGGCGGCGAGCGAGCGCTTGACGTCGCCGATCGTCAGCTCGCGGTTGTGGAAGACGGAGGCGGCGAGCACGGCGTCGGCTCCCGCGTCGACGGCCGGAGCGAAGTGCTCGACGGCGCCGGCGCCTCCGGAGGCGATGACCGGCACGGAGCTCAGCTCGCGCATCGCGGCGATCAGCTCGAGGTCGAAGCCCTGCTTGGTGCCGTCGGCGTCGATGGAGTTGACCAGCAGCTCCCCGGCGCCGCGCTCGACGGCCTCGGCCGCCCAGGCCAGGGCGTCGAGCTCGGTCTCGCGGCGTCCGCCGTGAGTGGTGACGACGAAGCCGGACGCCGTGGCGTCGCTCCGCTTGACGTCGAGCGAGAGCACGAGCACCTGCGCGCCGAAGACGTCGGCGATCTCGCCGAGGAGCTCGGGCCGGGCGATCGCGGCGGAATTGACGCCCACCTTGTCGGCGCCGTGCGCGAGCAGTCGCGAGACGTCCTCGGCGCTGCGCACGCCTCCGCCGACCGTGAGCGGGATGAAGACCTGCTCGGCGGTCGCCCGCACCACGTCGTAGGTGGTCGAGCGGTCGTCGACCGTGGCGGTGACGTCGAGGAAGGTCAGCTCGTCGGCGCCCTGCTCGAAGTAGAGGCGGGCGAGCTCGACGGGGTCGCCCGCATCGCGCAGGTTCTGGAAGTTGACGCCCTTCACGACGCGGCCGGCGGCGACGTCGAGGCAGGGGATGACGCGGACGGCGAGACTCATCGGCTCCCCCTCTACAGGCGCGCGGCGTGGATCGAGGTGACCAGGATCGCGCGGGCGCCCAGGTCGTACAGGCGGTCCATCACCTGGTTCATGTCCGAGCGCGGCACCATCACGCGGACGGCCACCCACTCGGCGTCGTGCAGCGGCGAGACCGTCGGGGACTCGAAGCCCGGGGCGATCGCCGTGGCGCTCTCCAGGAGCGCGACGGGGCAGTCGTAGTCGAGCAGCACGTACTCGCGGGCGACCAGCACGCCCTGCAGGCGGCGCAGCAGCACCGGGATGCCCTCGGGCTCCCCCGCGGCGGAGACCAGGACGGCGGTCGAGTCCAGGATGACCGGGCCGAAGATCTCGAGGCCGGCCTTGCGGAGCGTGGTGCCGGTCTCGACGACATCGGCGATGACGTCGGCGACGCCGAGCTGGATCGCGGACTCGACCGCGCCGTCGAGGCGGATCAGCGTCACCTCGACGCCGTGCTCCCGGAGGAAGCGGCCCACGAGGCCCGGGTAGCTGGTCGCCACGCGGAGGCCGTCGATCTGCGCGAGCTCGTCGTAGCGGCCGGCGGGCCCGGCGAAGCGGAAGGTGGAGTTCGCGAAGCCGAGGCTCGCGATCTCGCGCGCCTCGGAGCCGGAGTCGATCAGGAGGTCGCGGCCGGTGACCCCGACGTCGAGAGCGCCGGAGCCGACGTAGGTGGCGATGTCGCGCGGGCGCAGGTAGAAGAACTCCACCCCGTTGCGCTCGTCGACGACGTGCAGCTCCTTCGGGTCGCGACGGCCGGTGTAGCCGGCCTCCGCGAGCATCTGACCGGCGGTCTCCGAGAGGGAGCCCTTGTTGGGGACGGCGACGCGCAGGAGCGCCGGGGCGGGGGTGGTGGTCACGGGACGTCCTTCATGACTCGACGGCTGTTCAGGGGGCGGCACGGCTCCTCGGGGAGCGTGCGGGCGCGACGGCGCGGAGCGGAGGCGCACCCCGGCGAGCGGGGCGGGGCTCACAGATGCCGGTAGACGTCGGCCGTCGTCAGTCCCTTGGCGAGCATGAGCACCTGCAGGTGGTAGAGCAGCTGCGAGATCTCCTCGGCGGTGCGCTCGTCGCCCTCGTACTCGGCGGCCATCCACACCTCGGCGGCCTCCTCGACGATCTTCTTGCCGATGAAGTGCACGCCGGCGTCGAGCTCGCGGACGGTACCCGAACCCTCGGGACGGGCGGCGGCCTTCTCGCCCAGCTCAGCGAAGAGGTCGTCGAAAGTTTTCACCGGGGAAGTCTATACGGCGGCCGGGCGCGGGCCGCCTCAGTGCCGGTGCAGGTGAGCGGTCGCCGTCTCGCGCAGCGACGCGATCGCGGCCTCCGGGTCGTCCGCGCCGAAGACCGCGGAGCCCGCGACGAAGGTGTCGGCTCCCGCCTCCGCTGCGATCTCGATCGTGCCGGGAGCGATCCCGCCGTCGACCTGGAGCCAGACGTCGAGCCCGGTGCGGTCCACCACGTTCCGGAGGGTGCGCAGCTTGGGCATCGTCTCCTCCATGAAGGACTGGCCCCCGAAGCCGGGCTCGACCGTCATCACGAGGACCTGGTCGAACTCGGGCAGGAGGTCGAGGTAGTCGTCCACCATCGTGCCCGGCTTGAGCGCGATCCCCGCCCGCGAGCCGATCTCGCGCAGGCGCCGCGCGAGTGCCACGGCGTCGCGCGCGGCCTCGGCGTGGAAGGTCACGGAGTAGGCGCCGGTCTCGGCGTAGTCGGGGGCCCACCGGTCGGGGTCGTCGATCATCAGGTGCAGGTCGAGCGGCCGGGGCGAGACGTCCTGGAGGCGCTGGACCATGGTCAGCCCGAACGTGAGGTTCGGCACGAAGTGGTTGTCCATCACGTCGACGTGCACCAGGTCGGCTCCGGCGATGCGCTGCAGCTCGGCCTCGAAGTTCACGAAGTCGGCGGAGAGGATGCTGGGGTTGATCCGTGCGGGCATGCCTTCAGCCTAGATCGGAGCGTCCTCCGCGTCCGCCCGGCCGAGCACGCTCCCGCTCCGGAGGGGTCAGGCGTCTCCGGACGCCGCCTCGAGGGGCCGGCGGCGGCGGAGGAGCTGGACGAACATGGCGTCGGTGCCGTGCCGGTGCGGCCAGAGCTGCACGTGGAGGGGGCCGTCCGGCAGCGGGAGCGGGTCCGCCGTCACCGCGCGCAGCACGGCCGGCGTGTCGACGAGCTCGAGCTCGTGCCGCTCCTGCGCGAGGGCGAGCACGCGCCGGGTCTCGCCGAGGTGCGGCGAGCAGGTCACGTAGGCCAGCAGGCCGTCGGGAGCGAGAGCCCTCACCGCGGAGTCGAGCAGCTCGCCCTGGAGTGCGGCCAGCGGCTCCACGTCGGCCGCGGACTTGCGCCAGCGCGCCTCGGGCCGACGCCGCAGCGCACCGAGACCGGTGCACGGCGCGTCGAGGAGGATGCGGTCGAACGATCCCGGCTGCTCGTCGCCCAGGTCGCGCCCGTCGCCGGTGCGCACCTCGACCGACGGGTCGACGGCGGCCAGCGCCTGCCGCACCAGGCCCGCGCGGCCCGGGACCACCTCGTTGGCGAGCAGCGCCGCCCCTCCTGCGCGCGCCTCCGCCGCGAGCAGCGCCGCCTTGCCGCCGGGTCCCGCGCACAGGTCGAGCCAGCGCTCGCCCGGGCGGACCGGCCGTGCCCGGGAGAGCGCCAGAGCGGCGAGCTGGGAGCCCTCGTCCTGCACGCGCACGCGGCCCTCGTGCACCGCGGGGAACGCCTCCGGGTCGCCGCCGGTGCTGGTCATGCCGACCGGCGAGAACCGGTCGGGTTCGGCGTCGGCGATCTCGCCGGGAGACGCCAGGCCCGGCAGAGCCACCAGGTTCACCCGCGGAGCCGCGTTGTCGGCGGCGAGCAGCGCGTCGAGTTCGTCGGCCGCCCCCTCCGCCGCCAACGCCCGTCGCAGGGCGCGCACGATCCACACGGGGTGGGAGCTCAGCGCAGCGATCCGGTCGTCCCCGGAGACCGCGGCCGCGGAGACCCGCTCGCGCCACTCGCCGGCGCTCGAGCGCGAGACCGCGCGCAGCACGGCGTTGGCGAAGGCCACCGCTCCCCGCGAGGAGCCGGCCGCGACGAGCGCGACGCTCTCGTTCACCGCGGCGTGCGGGGCCACGCGGGTCGCGAGCAGCTGGTGCACGCCCAGGCGCAGCGCGTCGAGCACGGGCGCATCGATGCTCTCGACGGACCGGCCGGCCGCGAGGGCGATCACGCGGTCGTAGTAGCCGGACATCCGCAGGGTGCCGTAGCAGAGCTCGGTGGCCAGTCCCGCGTCGGCGGGCGAGAGGCCGGCGGCGCTGATCCGCGCGGGCAGGACCAGGTTGGCGTAGGCGTCCGACCCGCTCACCGCGAGCAGGACGTCGTAGGCGACCCGGCGGGCGGGAGCGGCCTCGCGCCGGGCGCTCACGCGAGCACCGTGCTCTCGCGCAGGCCGCGGGCCCAGGCGGCGCCGGCCATCGGGGTCCTGCCGGCGGGCTGGACGGTGACCAGCTCCACCGCTCCGTCCGCGGTGCCGACGAGGGCGCGCCCCGAGTCGAGGCGGACGACGCCGGGAGCGAGGTCCCCCTCGGCCGCGCGGACCGCGAGCACCTTGAGGCGCGCGTCCCCCACCGCGGTCGAGGCTCCGGGCTCGGGAGTCGTTCCGCGCACGAGCGCGAGGACCCGCGCGGTCGGGAGGCTCCAGTCGATCCGGCCGTCGGCGGCGTCGAGCTTGGGAGCGGGGGTCGCCTCTCCGGTCTGCGGAGTCGCGACGGCCGTGCCCTCCTCCAGCGCGTCGACCACGCCGAGGGTGAGGCCGGCGCCGCTCCCGGCCAGCTCCGTCAGCAGCTCGCCCGCGGTGCGCTCCCCCGCGTCGACGGCGAGCTCGGCGTACACGTCACCGGCGTCGAGCTCGGCGACCAGCTGGAAGACGCTCGCGCCGATCCGCGTGTCGCCCGCCATCAGCGCCCGCTGGACGGGAGCCGCCCCGCGCCAGCGCGGCAGCAGGGAGAAGTGCAGGTTGATCCAGCCCAGGCGCGGCACCGCCAGCAGGCGCTGCCGGACGAGGCCGCCGTAGGCCACGATCACGCCGAGGTCGGGGGCGAGCTCCGCGATCCGGTCGGTCACGTCCTCGTCGAGGCGGTTCGCCCGGATCACCGGGATCCCCAGCTCCTCGGCCGCGACGGCGACCGGCGAGGGGGTGAGCACGCGCTTGCGGCCCACCGGGGCGTCCTCCCGGGTGACCACGGCGACGACCTCGTGCGCGGAGGCGGCGAGGTCGCGGAGGGTCGGAACGGCGGCGGCGGGCGTGCCGGCGAAGACGAGGCGCACGGGGGTCTCCTGGGGAGTCAGAGGATGTCGGGGTCGTCGAGACGGACCCGGAGCCGGGGGGCCGGCCGGAAGCGGCCGGGCGTGGTCGGCGGGCGACGACGGCGCGTGGCGTTGCGGATCACGGCGGAGCGGAGGCGCGCGGCCACATCCGCACCGCGAGCGTAGTCGAACCGGACGATCGCCCGGACGGAGCCGTCCTCGAGCCCGACAGGACCGAGGACCTCGTGCCGGTCGTCCTCGTCGAGCGCGTCGAGCGCCTCCTCCACCGCGTGCGCGTCGCCGCTCACCGTGGCCAGGCGCACCGCGGGCGGGAAGCGCAGAGCGCGCCGCTCCTGGAGCTCGGCCCGGAGGTACTCGGCCTGCCGCCAGGTCGCCAGGGCGGTCGCGAGCCGGCCGCCGACCCCGACCAGGAGGACCGGCGCGCCCGGGCGGGCCAGCGCCGCGGCGTTCGACCAGGTGCGGAGCGCGTCGTCGGCGACCCGCAGACTCTCGCGGGCCAGCATCCGCTCGCCGTCCAGCAGCAGGACGGCGTGGTAGCCGCCGTCGGCCCGCGGCTCCGCCCCGCGCGTGGCCACGACGAGCGCGGGCTCGTCGGGAAGGGTGAGCACGGGGCGCTGCCCGTCGGCGACGATCACCTTGGCACCCGGGAAGGCGCGTCCGAGCTCCTCCGCGGTGCGGCCCGCGCCGAGGGAGACGAGGCGCAGAGCCGTCGCCTCGCAGATGGAGCAGGTCCAGTCGGCCGCGATCAGGCCGCACCAGCCGCAGCTCGGCCGCCCGCCCTCGGAGTGCACGCCGAGCGGACCCTGGCAGCGGTTGCAGCGTGCGACGGTCCGGCAGCGGGCGCAGGCGACCACCGGCGCGTAGCCGGGGCGCGCGACCTGGACGAGCACGGGACCGGAGTCGAGGGCCTTCCGCGCCTCCCGCCAGGCGGAGGAGGGGATGCGCGCTGCCGCGTCGTGCTCGTCGGCCGCCCACTGCTGGGCGGTCGGCACGACGTGCGGGCGGCGGCTCGGCCGCGGCTCCACCTCGGTCGCGAAGCCGATCTCGACGAGCCGCTCGACCTCGACCGTGCGCGTGTTGCCGAGCAGGACGAGGCCGGCGCCGCTCTGCTCCTGCCGCACCAGGGCGACGTCGCGGGCGTGCGCGTAGGGCGCGAGCGGCTCGGCGAAGAGCGGATCGCCGTCGTCCCAGAGCGCGATCAGGCCGAGGGCGGAGGAGGGCGCGTAGAGGACGGAGCGGTTGCCGACGACGACCCGCGGCCCGGGATCGAGGCAGCGGACGAAGGCGGAGTAGCGCTCGGCGCCCTTCTGCCGCGCATCGAGGCGCACCACCGCCTCCGCGGGGACGAGGGCGGCGAGAGCGAGCTCCAGCTGCTCCTGGTCGCGGTAGTCGGGGACGGCCAGGATCGCGTCGCGGCCCGCGGCGAGCGTGTCCCGGGCGAGCTCGGCGAGCGTGACGGCCCAGCCGCCGACCCACGCGCCCGAGTCGAGCCTCACCGGAGCCGGCACGGCGCCGACCGCCAGCCGGGCCCCTTCGGCGAGTCCCGCGAAGGAGGCGTCGGGGTAGCCCGTCACGCCGCCCGCCTCGACCGCGGGCGCCGCAGGAGCGGGACCCGCGGCGAGTCGCGCCTTCTCGACGCGGACGTGGCGGCGCGGCACGGCCAGGCGCAGCACGTCGCTCGCGCCTCCGGAGGCGCGGTCGGCCACCCGGCGGGCGAGGGCCCAGACCTCCGGGGTCAGCACGACGAGCGGCGAGACCAGCTCCTC
The DNA here is from genome assembly GCF_002932325.1 of Rathayibacter sp. AY1E2. NCBI lineage: Bacteria > Bacillati > Actinomycetota > Actinomycetes > Micrococcales > Microbacteriaceae > Rathayibacter > Rathayibacter sp. AY1E2. The sequence goes on along the minus strand of NZ_PSVO01000001.1, from coordinate 9,576 downwards.
GATGCCGCTGAGCGCTCCGGCGTGCTCGGTCCCCTCCCCCGTCTCGACGACGAACGCGTCGGCGATCCGGCCTCCGGTCCGCAACGGCACCCGCACGCGCACGCCGGGGACCACCTCGCCGCGCAGCGCCTCCGGCACCGCGTAGTCCAGGAGCCGGTCGAGCTGCGGGAGGGGCGAGTCCAGGAGCACGCGCGCGACGGCTCCGCTCGTCGCCATCGCCGCCGCGCCCGCTACGAGAGGCCCGCGGCGGAGCGCAGGTCGTCGACCCGGTCGAGGCGCTCCCAGGTGAAGTCGGGGAGCTCCCGGCCGAAGTGGCCGTAGGCCGCGGTCTGCGCGTAGATCGGGCGGAGCAGGTCGAGTGCGTGGATGATCGCGGCCGGGCGCAGGTCGAAGACCGAGCGGATCGCCTCGGTGATCGTCTCGTCGGAGACGGTGCCGGTGCCGAAGGTCTCGACGTAGAGGCCGACCGGGGCCGCCTTGCCGATGGCGTAGGCGACCTGCACCTCCAGCCGCGAGGCGAGCCCCGCGGCGACCGCGTTCTTGGCGACCCACCGCATGGCGTAGGCGGCCGAGCGGTCCACCTTCGACGGGTCCTTGCCCGAGAACGCGCCGCCGCCGTGGCGGGACGCTCCGCCGTAGGTGTCGACGATGATCTTGCGGCCGGTGAGCCCGGCGTCGCCCTGAGGGCCGCCGATCTCGAAGCGGCCGGTCGGGTTGATCAGCAGGCGCACGGCGGAGGAGTCGAGGTCGACCGTCTCGAGGACGGGGCGGATGACGTGCGCCGCGATGTCCGCGTGGATCGTCTCGGTGCTGACGTGCTCGGCGTGCTGGGTGGACAGGACGACGGTGTCGATGGTGGACGGCGTCGTGCCGTCGTAGCCGATGGTGACCTGGGTCTTGCCGTCGGGTCGGAGGTAGTCGAGCTCGCCCGACTTGCGGACGGCGGCCAGGCGCTCGGCGAGGCGGTGCGAGAGCCAGCTCGGGAGCGGCATGTACTCGGGGGTCTCGTCGGTCGCGAAGCCGAACATCAGGCCCTGGTCGCCCGCGCCCTGGCGGTCGAAGGCGTCCTCGCCCGCCTCGGAGGAGCGGACCTCGAGCGCCGTGTCGACGCCGGCCGCGATCTCGGGCGACTGCTGGCCGATCGAGACCGAGACGCCGCAGGAGCGGCCGTCGAAGCCCTTCTCCGAGGAGTCGTAGCCGATCTCGACGATCGTGTCGCGCACGATCTTGGGGATCTCGACGTAGCCGCTCGTGGAGACCTCGCCCGCGACGTGCACGAGCCCCGTCGTGACCAGCGTCTCGACGGCGACCCGGCTGCGCGGGTCCTCGCGGAGCAGGGCGTCGAGGATGCGGTCCGAGATCTGGTCGCAGATCTTGTCCGGGTGGCCCTCGGTGACGGACTCGGAGGTGAACAGGCGGAGGGGACCGGAGGTCATGCTTCTCTTCTCGTCCCGGCTCGTGCGGACCGGGGTCGTTCGTACCGGGAGTGGCCTGGCGGGCGCGATGCCGGGCGGCAGGCGATCGGCGCCTGGGCGGGCGGACCGGCGGGGCTAGCGCACGACCGCGTCGAGGACGCGATCGGCCACCTCCGCCTTGCTGCCCGAGGCCTCGCCAACTATATCGCCGGCCCGATCGAGGACCACGACGGCGTTGCTGTCGCTCTGGAAACCCTCGGCCCAGCCCACCCTGTTGAGGACGAGCAGGTCGCAGCCCTTGCGGGCGATCTTGGCGCGGCCGAGCGCGAGCATCGCGTCCCGGTCCGGCTCGGTCTCCGCGGCGAAGCCGACGACGATCTGCCCCTCCCGCCGGGAGGCGGAGATCTCGGCGAGGACGTCCGGGTTCTTGACGAGCTCGAGGACGAGACGGTCGCCCTGCTGCTCCTTCTTGATCTTCGCGTCGGCGACCGCGGCGGGCCGGTAGTCGGCGACGGCCGCGGCCATGATCACGACGTCCGCGCCGGTGGCCGCGGCGAGGGCGGCCTCGCGCAGCTCGAGCGCGGTGCCCACCGGGAGGACCGTGACGCCCTCCGGCGCCGGCACGTCGAGGTTCGCGGCAAGGAGGGTGACCTCCGCGCCCCGGGCCGCAGCGGCCAGCGCGAGCGCGACGCCCTGCCTGCCGCTGGAGCGGTTGCCGACGAAGCGCACCGGGTCGAGGGGCTCGCGGGTGCCGCCGGCGGTCACGAGGACGCGCACGCCCGCGAGGTCGCGGCGGGCGGAGGCGGAGCGGGCGTGGACGGCGAGGGCCTCCGCCACGATCGTCTCGGGCTCCTCCATGCGGCCGGGGCCCGAGTCGGCGCCGGTGAGGCGGCCGACCGCGGGGCCGACGACGTGCACGCCGCGGGAGCGGAGCACCGCCATGTTCGCGACGGTGGCGGCGTTCGCCCACATCTCGGTGTGCATCGCGGGGGCGACCACGAGCGGGGCGGTGCTCGCGAGCACCGTGTTGCCGAGCAGGTCGTCGGCGAGGCCGGCGGCGAGCTTGGCGAGCGTGTGCGCCGTCGCGGGCGCGATCACGATGAGGTCGGCGGCCTGGCCGATGGCCACGTGCCGGACCTCGGCGACGCCCTCGTAGAGCTCGGTGTGCACCGGGTTCCGCGAGATGGCCTCGAGGGTGGGCTTGCCGACGAAGCGCAGCGCGGCCTCGGTCGCGACGACGTGCACGTCGTGCTCCGCGAGGACCAGCGCGCGGACGACTCCGACGGCCTTGTACGCGGCGATGCCGCCGGTGATGCCGACGACGACGTTGAGCCGTCGGCCGGCCTCGAGAGAGGAGCCCACCCGGAGGGGACTACTCGGCGAGGGGCTTGGCGACGAGCTTGTCCTCGTTGATCTCGTGCAGTGCGACCGAGAGGGGCTTGTCGTCGATGGTGGAGTCGACCAGCGGGCCGACGTTGTCGAACAGGCTGCCCTCGTGGAGGTCGGCGTAGTAGTCGTTGATCTGGCGGGCGCGCTTGGAGGCGAAGATCACCAGCGCGTACTTGGAGTCGACCTTCGAGAGGAGCTCGTCGATGGGCGGGTCGATGATGCCGAGGTTGTTGGCCATGGGTGTCTCCTTGCAGGCGCATCAGCGCCGATCTGCGGCTCCGGAGCAACACGGCGCGCGGGCTCCGAGGGGCGTGTGCCCGGTGGGACCCGGGGCGTCGGCCCGGAGGTGGTCGGTGGCCCGGTGTCAGCGGCCCGGGTCAGCGGGCGCGCCGTCGGCACGAGGCGACATCAATTCTACGACCTCGCGGGCCGCTTCGGGCACGGTGCTGTTGACGACGGCGAAATCGAACTCGTCCTGCGCGGCCAGCTCCACCTTCGCGGTGGCCAGGCGGCGCTCCTGCTCCTCCGCGCTCTCGGTGCCGCGGCCGACCAGGCGGCGGACCAGCTCGTCCCAGCTCGGCGGCAGGAGGAAGACCAGCCGCGCGTCCGGCATCCGCTCGCGCACCTGGCGGGCACCCTGGATGTCGATCTCGAGCATCACCTGGCGGCCCTGCTCCAGTGCGGCGTCGATGGGGCCGCGGGGCGTCCCGTAGCGGTGCGCGTTGTGGACGACGGCGTACTCGAGGAACTCCCCCGCCGCGACCATCCGGTCGAACTCGGCGTCGTCGACGAAGTAGTAGCTGACGCCGTCCACCTCGCCCGGACGCGGGGCCCGGGTGGTGGCCGAGACCGAGAGCAGGACGTCCGGGTAGTTCTCGCGGATGTAGGTCGACACGGTGCCCTTGCCAACCGCAGTCGGACCGGCGAGGACGAGCAGGCGGTTGCGGCCGGGGCGGCGCTGCCGCGACTCCCGCTCCTCGAGGAACGACGCCAGGCCCTCGACCTGGCGCCGGCCGAGGCCGCCGAGGCGCTTCGACTCGGCGATCCGCAGCTGGTCCATCACCCGGGGCGTCTTCACCACGCCGAGTGCGGGCACCGCGCGGAGCAACTCGCTGACGCGCATCCGCCCCTCGACTCCGAGAGGCTCGGCCTGGGCCGCCGCGAGCACGGCGGTCGCGGGGCGGCGTCCGGCGGCGACGGCCTTCTTGACGGCGGCGCGGGCACGGCGCGCCGCGATCGCGGCCTCGGAGGCGGCGCGCCGGTCGACCTCGGGCGGCGAGGGACGGCGCACGGCCTCCGGGCGCGAGGAGGCGCCGGGATCGGGGCTGACGGTTTCAGCGGACAAGGGTCTCCTGGATGTCGGTCGCGCGGCGGGTGATCTCGGCCGCGATCCCCGAGGGGCCGGCGCCGAGCACGCTGCGCGACTCACTGACGATGGTGGCGGCGCTCAGCGCGCCGAACAGCCGCTGCGCGTCCGCGACGGCTGCGCCCTGGTGGCCGAAGCCGGGCGCGAGCACCGGGAGTGCGGGGTGCAGCGGCTCGTCGATGCCGATGCCGAAGTCGCCCAGGGCGACAGTGGCGCCGAGCACCACGCCGACCGAGCCGATCGACGCGCGAGCGTGAGCGTCGTTCCAGGATGCCACGTCCGCCACGACCGCGCGTGCCACGGTGGATCCCGCCCGGCCGCCGTCCTGCACGAGGGCGCGCTGCACGGGGCGGGCCTCGGGGTTGGAGGTGGCTGCGAGGACGAACACGCCCTTGCCCGCCTCCTCGGCGAGGGTCAGCATCCCCTCGAGGGAGCCGAGCCCCTGGTAGGCCGCCGCGGTCATGGCGTCCGCCTCGAGCGACGAGCCGGGCCGGAGCCACGCCTCGGCGTAGGCGGTGACGCTCGTGCCGATGTCGCCGCGCTTGACGTCGGCGATCACCAGCAGTCCGGCCTCGCGCGCGTCGGCGAGCACGCGCTCGAGCGCGGCGTAGCCCGCCGAGCCGTGCCGCTCGAAGAACGCGATCTGCGGCTTCACCACGCCCACACGGCCGGCCGCCGCCTCGACGACCGTTCGGCCGAAGCTCTCGAGCCCGGCCGCGTCGTCGGCGAGGCCCCACGCGTCGAGCAGGTACGCGTGCGGGTCGATTCCGACGCAGAGCCGGCCGTGCGCGGCGAACGCCGCCTCGAGGCGCGAGCCGAAGGAGGCGGTGCCCGCCGCGCCGCCGCTCACGCGGTGCGCTCCGCGCGGCGCAGGGCGTAGTCCTGCAGGCTCGTCACCTCGAAGGGCTCGTTCGCCGCGTCGAGCGAGGCGACCGCCGCCGCGAGCTGGGCGATCGTGGTGAACAGCGGCTTGTCCGCGGCGACCGCGGCCGCGCGGATCTCGTAGCCGTCGGCGCGGGTCGCTCCTCCGCTGGGCGTGTTGATCACCACGTCGACCTCGTCGCGGGCGATCAGCTCGACGATGGAGGGCGCGTCGCCCTCGGCGGTCTCGCTGTACTTGCGGACCACGCGGGCCTGGATCCCGTTGCGGTTCAGCACCTCGGCCGTGCCTTCGGTCGCGAGGATGTCGAAGCCGAGCTGGCGCAGGCGCAGCGCGGGCAGGACGATCGAGCGCTTGTCGCGGTCGGCGACCGAGATGAAGACGGTCCCGCTCGCCGGCATGCCTCCGTACGCGGCGTCCTGGCTCTTCGCGAAGGCGCGCGGGAAGTCGCGGTCGATCCCCATGACCTCGCCGGTGGAGCGCATCTCGGGCCCGAGCAGCGAGTCGACGATCTGGCCCTCCTTGGTGCGGAAGCGCTTGAACGGCAGGACCGCCTCCTTCACCGCGATGGGAGAGTCCATCGGGACGTCGGAGCCGTCGCGCTCGGGCAGCAGGCCCTCGGCCTTCAGCGCGGCGATGGTCTCGCCCACCATCAGGCGCGACGCGGCCTTCGCGAGCGGGATGCCCAGCGCCTTCGACACGAACGGCACGGTGCGCGAGGCCCGGGGGTTCGCCTCGAGCACATAGAGCACGCCCTGGCCGATCGCGAACTGGACGTTCAGCAGTCCTCGGACGCCGACGCCCTGCGCGATCGCGAGGGTCGCCTCCCGCACCTGGCCGATCTGGCGGCGGCCGAGCGTCACCGGCGGGAGCGTGCACGCCGAGTCGCCGGAGTGGATGCCGGCCTCCTCGATGTGCTCCATCACTCCTCCGATGTAGAGCTGCTCGCCGTCGAAGAGCGCGTCGACGTCGATCTCGATCGCGTCGTCGAGGAAGCGGTCCACCAGCAGCGGGTGCGCCTCGTCGATGATCCCCTCGCCGGCCATCCGCTCGAAGTAGTCCTCGAGCTGGGGCGTGCCGTAGACGATCTCCATGCCGCGCCCGCCGAGGACGAACGACGGACGGACGAGGACCGGGTAGCCGATCTCCACCGCGACCTCGCGGGCGCCGTCGAGGTCGGTCGCGGTGCCGTTGCGCGGAGCGAGAAGCCCCGCCTCGTCGAGGATCCGCGAGAACGCGCCGCGCTCCTCCGCGAGGTCGATGTTCGCGGGGGTAGTGCCGAGGATGGGCACGCCGGCCGCCTCGAGGCCCGCGGCGAGCCCGAGCGCCGTCTGGCCGCCCAGCTGCACGACGACGCCGACGAGCTCGCCGGACTGCGACTCCGCGTGGATGACCTCGAGCACGTCCTCGAGAGTCAGCGGCTCGAAGTAGAGGCGGTCCGAGGTGTCGTAGTCGGTCGAGACCGTCTCGGGGTTGCAGTTGATCATGATCGTCTCGAAGCCCGCGTCCGAGAGCGCGAACGAGGCGTGCACGCAGGAGTAGTCGAACTCGACCCCCTGGCCGATGCGGTTGGGACCGGAGCCCAGGATGACGACCTTGCGGCGGTCGGCGGCGACGACCTCCGTCTCCTCGTCGTACGAGGAGTAGTGGTACGGCGTGAGCGCCGGGAACTCGCCCGCGCAGGTGTCGACGGTCTTGTAGACCGGGCGCACGTCCAGCGCGTAGCGGGTGCGGCGGACCTCCGCCTCGTCGAGACCGCGGAGCTCGGCGATCTGCGCGTCCGAGAAGCCGTGGTCCTTCGCCAGGCGGAGGAGTCCGGCGTCGAGGCCGTCGTGCTCGTGCACCAGGTCGGCGATCTCGTTGATCAGAACGATCTGGTCGAGGAACCAGGGGTCGATCTTCGTGGACTCGAACGCCTGCTCGACCGTGGCTCCCAGGCGCAGCGCCTGCTGCACGGTGACGATGCGGCCATCGGTCGGGGTCCTCGCGATCTCGAGGAGCTCCTCGACCGAGCGCTCCTGCGCCCCCCAGTGGAACGACGAGCCGCGCTTCTCGAGCGAGCGGAGCGCCTTCTGCAGCGCCTGCGCGTAGTTGCGGCCGATCGCCATCGCCTCGCCCACCGACTTCATGGTCGTGGTCAGCGTCTTGTCGGCGGCCGGGAACTTCTCGAACGCGAACCGCGGGACCTTCACGACCACGTAGTCCAGCGTCGGCTCGAAGCTCGCCGGCGTCACCTTGGTGATGTCGTTCGGGATCTCGTCCAGGCGGTAGCCGATGGCGAGCTTCGCGGCGATCTTGGCGATCGGGAAGCCGGTCGCCTTGGAGGCGAGGGCGGAGGAGCGGGAGACGCGCGGGTTCATCTCGATCACGATGATCCGGCCGTCCGCCGGGTCGATCGCGAACTGGATGTTGCAGCCGCCGGTGTCCACGCCAACGTCGCGGATGATCCGGATGCCGATGTCGCGCAGCTTCTGGTACTCGCGGTCGGTGAGGGTCAGCGCCGGTGCGACGGTGATCGAGTCGCCCGTGTGCACGCCGACGGGGTCGACGTTCTCGATCGAGCAGACGACGACCGTGTTGTCGGCCGTGTCGCGCATGAGCTCGAGCTCGTACTCCTTCCAGCCGAGGATCGACTCCTCCAGGAGAACCTCGGTGGTGGGGCTCTGGTGCAGGCCGTCGCCGACCATCCGCACCAGCTCCTCGCGGGTGTAGGCGAAGCCGGAGCCCAGGCCGCCCATGGTGAACGACGGGCGGATGACGAGGGGGTAGCCCAGGTCCTCGGCGTACTCGATCGCCTCGTCGACGGTGTGCGCGATGTAGGACTTCGCGACGTCGGCGCCCGCGTCCAGCACCAGCTGCTTGAAGATCTGGCGGTCCTCGCCGCGGTTGATCGCCTCGAAGCTCGCGCCGATGAGCTCGACGCCGTACTTCTCGAGGATCCCGAGGTCGTGCAGCTGGATGGCCGCGTTCAGGGCCGTCTGCCCGCCGAGGGTCGGCAGGATCGCGTCCGGCTTCTCCTTGGCGATGATCGCCTCGATCGCCTTGGGCGTGATCGGCTCCACGTAGGTGGCGTCGGCGAAGTCGGGGTCGGTCATGATCGTCGCCGGGTTGGAGTTGACGAGGATCACGCGCACCCCCTCGGCGCGCAGCACGCGGCAGGCCTGGGTGCCGGAGTAGTCGAACTCGACGGCCTGTCCGATGACGATCGGGCCGGAGCCGATGACCAGGACGCTCTGGATGTCTTCCCTGCGCGGCATTACTTCTGCTCTCCGATGCTGCTGGTCGTGGGGATGTCGGTGGGCTCCGAGGCCCCGCGCCCGGCCGTGCGCTGCACGACCATCTCGCGGAAGCGGTCGAAGAGGTGGTTGGAGTCGTGCGGGCCGGCCGCCGCCTCCGGGTGGTACTGCACCGAGAAGGCGGGGATGTCGAGGCAGCGCAGGCCCTCGACGACCGAGTCGTTGAGGGAGTAGTGGCTGACCTCGACGCGGCCGAAGCCCTCGGGCGAGTCCAGCTCGCCCTCGATCGGCGCGTCCACGGCGAACCCGTGGTTCTGCGAGGTGATCTCCACGCGACCGGTGAGCTTGTCGAGCACGGGCTGGTTGATCCCGCGGTGGCCGAACGGGAGCTTGTAGGTGCCGAAGCCGAGAGCGCGCCCCAGCAGCTGGTTGCCGAAGCAGATGCCGAAGAACGGCAGGTCGGCGCGCAGGGTGGTGCGCAGCAGCTCGACGTGGCGGTCCGAGGCCTCGGGGTCGCCGGGGCCGTTGGAGAAGAAGAGCGCGGACGGGTCGAGCGCGAGCACCTGCTCGGCGGTCACCGACTCGGGCAGCACGTGGACGTCGAAGCCGCGCTCCGCGAGGTAGTCGACCGTCGAGGTCTTCACCCCCAGGTCGATGACCGCGACCGAGCCGACGCGCTCGCCGCGGGCGGGCACCGTGTACTGCTCGTCGGTCGAGACCGAGGAGGACAGGTTGAGCCCCTGCATCTGCCGGCCGCCGAGGACCAGCGCGAGCTGCTCCTCCTCGGGGAGGGCGAGGTCCTCGCCGGAGAACACGCCGGCGCGCATCGAGCCGGCCGAGCGGATGTGGCGGGTGATCGCCCGGGTGTCGACGCCGGAGATCCCGACGATGCCGTCGGTCTCCAGGTCGTCGCCGAGGGAGCGCTGCGCGCGGAAGTTGGAGACGACGCGGGAGGGGTCGCGGACGACGTAGCCGGCGACCCAGATGCGGCGCGACTCCATGTCCTCGTCGTTGGTCCCGGTGTTGCCGATGTGGGGCGCGGTCTGCACGACGATCTGGCCGGCGTAGCTCGGGTCGGTCAGCGTCTCCTGGTACCCGGTCATGCCGGTGGCGAAGACGATCTCGCCCAGGGTGCGGCCTCGGGCGCCGTAGGCCTGTCCCCGGAATCGTCGTCCGTCCTCGAGGACGAGGACGGCGGTGGGTTCGGTGCTGAGGCGTGTCGTTGGCACGGACTAGGAGCCCTTCTGGGTCGTGTCGGGGCCGCCGTCGGCGACTCCGGGGTGGGAGGGG